>NZ_JBHULY010000035.1:0-3242 GCF_042684665.1 Hyunsoonleella rubra
GGTTTAAGTAAAAAAATAAAATATTAATTATCTTTAGAGAACTGGACTAGGGCTTTTCATAGGATACATTGTTCTCTGCTGGCTTTCTTATTCATTCACAATAATTTTTTGTGTAGCCGTTTCATAAGGTGTTTCGATAGAGATAAAGAATATATTGTTTTGGGTTATCTTATCTACATTCTGCTGATAGCTGTTTTTGCCAACTATTTGATTATTCAATACTTTACTTTCAATAAGTCTGCCTTTTAAGTCAAAAATTTTCAGTCTCACATTTTCAATCTCTTTTAATTGATATTCTACGTTTAATATTCCATTGTTAGGATTTGGATAAACAGTCATTTGAAGTGTTCCATTACTCTGTTCATTCAAGTCGTGTGTTGAAGTTGATAATGTTTGATTTGTCAGGTAAACTTTAAATATTTGACTATTCGCTGTGCTTTGAGTCCCGTCATTAATCCAAAAAATGTTTTTATCTGTACTGTTTATTCCTCCAAAAATGTACCCGATTAATGTGCTATCAGTTGTGATTTCATCAAGTTTGAGTACTTCATTGCTGTAGTGAGGAATAGTTTTAATGGGTATGAATTCTGAACCTGCTCCTAAATAGGTTGGCATTTCTATAGGAAGTTTATATTCTGCCATATTGCCATTGGAGTCTCTTGTAACTCTTGCTATTGTTTTTACAAAGGGCACATCATTGTCTTGAACTAATACACCTGAACTATCATAATATTGAGCTATTCCACCAAAAAAAACGGTGTGCATTTCATTATTGCTTGAAGAATAAAGAGGCACAACTGCACAGTGATAATGGTTGTAAAATTGTTGAAAAGAATTGTTTACCGTATAATTATTACTATCCACAGTAACTGAATTTAAAAATGGCAAATCAGCCGTTTGCTGAAACACTCCCGAAAACATCGTTATTCCTTCATTTCCATTTGGAAGTATTTGGGGTTCAGCATTGTAATCACGTCTATGTAAATTGGTAACATCCGTAAATGGCATTAAGTGGTTTATGGTTACGTTTATGCCATTATCGCTAATTGTAAATCTTCTTATTTCGTTAGTGTATTCTTGTGTAAATGTTGGGTTATTCATAGGGTTATATCTGCCCAAGAATTTTTGTCCGCCTAATAAATGATAAACGTTGTTTATCTTTTTTAATCTACCCCCAGTAACTTGAAATTCTGTGTCTGTAATTTGCCTAAAATAATTGGTAAAACTTGAATTACTAATTACAGCATTAATTACATCGGACACTTTAATTGCTGTAAGATTTGGGAACGTTGTATGGTCTGCTAGTGTTACACTATATCCATAACCACCAACACAATATAAATAATCTCCTTCTTGATAAAAATTCATATTGGTAGAACTCAATTGTTCTTGAATAGAGGTTGGTAAAGTGGTAAGTGGTGCAGACCATTTTTGCATTGTAACTGGGTCAACAACAATCAGCTGATTATTATGACCAGCAATATCAAAAGAAGCCCAAGGCTGTCTTCTGTGTAAACCGTCAAGTCTTCCTCCCACCAAGAGCCATTTTCCATTATCTTGGCCAAATGCATAGGATTGTAGCCCTCCTAAACTGGCAATGTTCATAGGTTCGATTGCAATATTGAACGGAGCAGTTTGAGCAAATGTAGTCCCCAAAATTAATAGAATAAATATTGTCTTAATAAAAATGCCGATTAGTTTCATTGTTTAAAATTTTATTTTAATAGTCTGTGTTGTGTAGTTTCTGATATAAGTGAGTTTATACGTTTTGTTATCTTCGAGTTTTGATAAACATTCCATATATGAATAGATCTCAGTAATTATAAATTCGTCTATTTTGGTAATGATATCTCCTTTTTGTAATCCATATTTCTGAGCGGTTCTATTTTCTAGAACTTCTTGAATATGAAGTCCGTCTCCATAATCAGTATAGTCTGGAAAAATCCCTAAAGTTACTTTAAATGTGGCGTTGCTTTTTTTTGTTTTAAATTTTGTTTCGTTAAATTTCAAAACAGGATTAATTGACAGAGTATCTATGATAGATTGTGCATATTCAATTATCGAGTTCGTTTGTACATAATTTATTTTATCAGCATCATCGCTAGGCTTGTGATAATCAGTATGCAATCCAGTAAAGAAGAATAGTACAGGTATGTTTTGTAAATAAAAAGAAGTATGGTCAGAAGGACCAACACCACTCGAATCAATTTTCAACTTAAATTCGCTAGGTTTGTTTTTAAAAACAATATCATTTAAGCGAGGAGAAGTACCCACACCTCCAATGTTAAGTGTTTTGGTAGAATCCATTCTGCCAATCATATCAAAGTTTATCATAAAAGAAACATTGGGGTATTCATTCTTTATAATTTTTGCTAAGGATTTGGACCCCATTAAGCCTAATTCTTCACCCGAAAAACAAGCAAAAATAAAATTTACTGGCTCTACAACATCGTTATTGCTATAAATATTAGCTAGTTCTAAAACTGCAGCAACGCCTGAAGCATTATCATCCGCACCATTATGAATCATTCCTTTGCCTTTAGAATCAGTAGATAAATTATATTCATTATAACCCAAATGGTCATAATGTGCACCTATAACAAATGTGTGCTTTCTCCCATTGTTTATCTTCCCTACAACATTGATACCTTCTATTTTTTTTAGATTCTCGCCCGGGTTGTGCGGGTTTAGTTGATAATTAAACGAGAATGGTTGTTCGAATTTTTTATCCTGTAGAGGAATAAGACTTAACTCTTTGAAATAATTAGTAATATATTCAGAAGCTTTTTTTTCACCTTTTGACCCAACTAGCCTACCTTCCATTGCATCTGAAGAAAGAGTTTCAATATGTTGTTTAACTTGTGTTGTATCTATCTGAGATAAAGCTATAGTATAATTGAAAGATAATAGGAGGATTATAAATATCTTCTGTAATTGACTCATTAACAAATTTGTATTAACCATCTTTTTTTAAAGATAGTGTTCATTATTGCATTTAATTGTAACAAAAGTTACTTGGCGTACCGCTTGCAGAGAACGGTTGGGCTATGAGTAGTTGCGTGGTTTAGCACTTAACTTAGTAAGTACACACCAAACTGAAAATCCGCGAGGATTTTCAGAAGTAGGCGAGAACAAGCAATTACTTATAGCCATTGTGCCTGTTGCACAACCACTCGCTAAATATACAGAAAATTCGTATCTTGCTGTATGCAAGGCAAGAAAGATTACCAAGAAAAGTTATT
>NZ_JBHULY010000036.1:0-1924 GCF_042684665.1 Hyunsoonleella rubra
GGTTTAAGTAAAAAAATAAAATATTAATTATCTTTAGAGAACTGGACTAGGGCTTTTCATAGGATACGTTGTTGGCAACTGGCTTCATTGTCCAGTTATTAATTTTTTCAATTGTTCTTTAGCTCCTTGTCCAGGTCGATTAGCAAATCCATTGACTAGTTCTCCATTTGGACTGTAAATCAGATAATGTGGAATTGTTTTAACTCTTAAATCTTCTATAACTTGTGAGACATTCCCATTTTCTATAAAATAATTTTGACTATTCGAAATTCCGTCTACTTCAATTGCTTTTTTCCAGTTTTCTTTTTTGTCATTAAGGCTTAAATAAATAAACTCAATATTTCCCTCGTTGAATTCTTTTTTGAGTTTATTAGATTCAGGCATTGTTTTTCTGCAAGGTTTACACCAACTTGCCCAAAAGTCAATATAAAGCCATTTCCCTTTATTGTTTTCTAAAAGATTGCGATAAGTCAGAGTGTCGTTTTTCATACTTGTCATAACTAACTCATTCGATTTACTGAAATCAAGTTTATATTCTTTTTTTAGTTTATCTAGCTGTTCTATGCTGGTAGTGCTTTCCTGAAGCTTCTTAAAATATTCTTTCTTGTCTTTTACCCTGAAATTTTGACCAATACCATTGTAAGCATTGAACAACAGAAAATTTTTTGCTGTTTGATTAAATCGTTTGTCTTTTACGATTGAGTCAAATCTTATTCTTGAATCTATGTAAAACCCACCTGAATTCCCATTGTTTTCCTCTATAAATTCCAAATCGTATTCTGAAATATTGATTAAATAATCTCTAAAAAATGAAAATTTCATTAAAGAATCTGTTTCTGATAAGTCAAACCCAAAAACTTGTTCAATAGTTTCTTTATTTCTCAAAGATTTGTTTTGTTCTAACCATTTTTTAATATTCTTTAGTTTTTTATGCTTTTCCATTAACATATTCAGGGCATCCTTGCGGTAGAAGTAGTTTGTTTTAGAAATTAAATTATTGTTTTTTAGAGAGTCCAAAAGTTTAATCTCTTCTGTAAAGTCCAACTTTGCTTGGTTGTAGTATTCGAGGGATTTTTGCTTGTAGTCTTTAAAATTTTCATTTAAAAACATATTGCCAAAAATTAGATAATGACTGGTGTATTTATTGTCAAATAATTTTTTGAGTCGATAACTATTGTAATTGAGTTCTATGTCGTTTACCTCTCTATTAGTAATTTTTGCTTTTGGAATATTATGTTCGTAGTTAAATATAACTGTGTCTCCATTTTGGACTAAAAAAGTTTCCTTTATTGAAGTAAAAAAGTTATTTGTGGATAATTCTAGATAGTCATTATAGGTTTCTATGGTAATTGTATCTGATACGTTTGCCTTTGGTCTCCAAGTTTGGATATTGTTCATATAGTCCAAGTATGTGAAGCCATTGTTGTTATAAAATGCTTTTGGTCCTAAACTATCTTTTAACTTTTTTCCGACACTATCTTGTTTAATTAAATGAATATATTTATTCGGTGCATTTACTGAAATAAGAACAATCTGATTTGGCTTCGGTTTTTCAGTTACAATCTTCTCATTTTCCTTTTTGCAAGAGACCAAGGTTAAAATCAGAAGTAATATGTTCAATGTGTATTTCATTTTTCAGCTTGTTGCCAACGGTATTGTGTATGAAACGTAGCGTATAAATAAACGCTAACTTTTCGGATTTAGCACGAGCCGAATTTTTTATTTTTATGTTTAATTTTCTTTTCTAAATATAACCAAATAAAAAATTTGGCGTACTTTGTAAATATACAAAAACCTCCCGAAAAGCCTATAATAGCTATGTTTTATACACGGTGTGCCTGTTGCACAACCACTCGCTAAATATACAGAAAATTCGTATCTTTCTGTATGCAAGGCAAGAAAGATTACCAAGAAAAGTTATTTG
>NZ_JBHULY010000037.1:0-1414 GCF_042684665.1 Hyunsoonleella rubra
AGGGCCCAGGATAATAATATCTCAAATTAACGAAGAAATGATTTGTTTTTTACCTCAGTTCTTTGTTACCTGCTGGCTTTTTTTATCTTTATGTTAAAATCAATTTAGTCATTGTAATTATTCCAATAACAAGTATAAAGAATAATGAAAGTCTTCGGAATTTGTTTTGAGGAATATAGTTTAATATCTTTTTTCCAATAAATGAACCTGCAACACCAATTACTAACAAAAAAGGCACATATTTTAAGTCGTGGTTGTGAATATATCCATTGTTGTAGTATACGAATGTTCTTGAAAAATCTATCAGAAAATCTATAAATGCAGAAGTTGCAATAAATACACTTTTTTCTAAATTGAATGAAGCCATAGTCAAACCCCTGATAGCTCCTCCAGTTCCCAATAACCCGGCAGAGAATCCTGAAAAGGAACCACCTATAATTGCATTTTTATTAGTTGGTGATATTATGAGTCTTCTTTTTATTAGAAATAATAAGCTAAATCCTACAAGGAATATTCCTAAAAATATTTCTAAAAAAGTACTATCTAAAATTTTCGAAAGAAACCCTCCAATTATGACAAAAATAACTGATGGTACTCCAATGGATAACAATAATTTTTTGTCTAGTCCTTTTTTAAATAAAAATATTTTACTAAGATTACTAGAGAGATGAAATATTGCAGTAAGACCTAGGACAGATTGAAAGTCAAAGTAAAAGTTTCCCAAGGGTACAAAGAAAACAGATGAACCAAAACCACCAATTGTTCCTATAATTTCAGCTAATAAAGCTAAGAGTAAGAAAATAAAATTTAAATCCTTCATTCAGATATTACTTTGACTTCTCCATCAATAGAACAAGAGGATTGAACGGTATTATATATAGTGCCAAATTTTTCAATATTCTTTTTTAGCAATTGAACATTCAAGTTTCTGTCTTTGCTAAAAATCTTCAGTTCATAATTTATTCTATCCATTCTAGGAGGTTTCTCTAATCGATTTGCCTTTACTAGTATTTCAGCTTTAGAATATTCAAAATTCATAAAGGCAGAAAAACGTTCCACATTTTTTAGAATACAGGATGAAAATGAGCCTAAAAATAGTTCTGCTGGATTTGGTGTAGTATCAGCAGATTCAGGTGTAATTCCAAAATCAATCTCAGATTGCTTTATTTTAATTGAAGCGCTATTTTTTGAATTTGAACTTGCTTTAACTGAATATTCCATAATTGTATTTTGTGCTTGCAGGTAACGGTCTCGTATAACCGTCAGTTACGGGTTAATATACGTTAATTTTCGGTTAAGAACTGACTTTAGCAATTCCGAGTGGATTCGGACGTAGTCGAATCCGCCGTAATTGCGGTTATACATCTTAAGTTTGATTCTCTGTAAATTTGGATACTAACCAGAAAGAACAAAA
>NZ_JBHULY010000038.1:0-1135 GCF_042684665.1 Hyunsoonleella rubra
AGGGCCCAGGATAATAATATCTCAAATTAACGAAGAAATGATTTGTTTTTTACCTCAGTTCTTTGTTAGGCAATGTTTTGTCCATCATTTGGATATTCAATATATTCAAATTTTTGTAATGATTTTGTCAGACGGAAAAAGATATTTCTAAGTTCAAAAGCAATGTGAAACATAGTATATTCGTTGGAATTTTCTTGCTCAAAAACCTGTCCATTTATGAAATTAAACTTGCAACCCATAAAATCAAATTCACTATCCTTACCATAATAGATTCCATTTGTATGAATTAAGCAATTCCTTAATTTTGAACAGAATTCAATAAATTTCACATCCTTTTTATATTCAGATATTATATAATTATCAGGTTCTAAATATCTTAAAAACTTGAATTTTCTTCCTATTGGTATAAATTGAGATTTAAGAGTTATTTCTTTTAACGCACTTTTTTCAGGGTCTTCAAGTTTTGATATAACCTTTAAAATCTTATAATTTAAATCTGAGATAATATTTAATTTATCTGTATCAGTTGATAAATTTTCGAATAAAATGGCAATCGATGTTTCAAAACTTGTCCACGTTCCGATATATACATCTCTGTTAAGTTTATTGTTGTATCCAATTGACAACATATTGTTGTCTTGAATCTCAAACAAACGTTTAGCGTGAGATTTAAAATTAATTACTTCTCTTGTAAATTTGATATCTCCACTTCCAATATATTCAGACATACGATAAGCTACTTTTCCAATGTAAAAGTCATATATAGTTGTATAGAATAATCCGAAAAAACTATGTCTTACATCATCTTCGTGCCAGCTTTCTTTGAGGTCAAAACAGTCTTGCTTAATCTCATCTGTAATTTCTAAAAGAGTCTGTAGATTCATTTTTTAATATTGCCTAACGGTCTCGTATAACCGTCAGTTACGGGTTAAATTAGCGATTATTTTCGGTTTGGTACTGACGCTCGCAATTCCGAGTGGATTCGGACGTAGTCGAATCCGCCGTAATTGCGGTTATACATTGTGCCTGTTGCACAACCACTCGCTAAATATACAGAAAATTCGTATATTGCTGTATGCAAGGCAAGAAAGATTACCAAGAAAAGTTATTTGCTCAATTTCAGTTAAGCGAGCGC
>NZ_JBHULY010000039.1:0-485146 GCF_042684665.1 Hyunsoonleella rubra
TACTGCAATCCGTGGGAGAGTAGGTCGCCGCCTTTTTTGAAGGTCCAATTACAATCGTAGTTGGACCTTTTTTTTGCCCTTAATTTCAATATCTTTAATACCAATACGTACAAAACGAGATCTCTTCCAATTATGTTGTACACCATAATAGATGTTGAAACGACGGGAAAGAGCAATAAACTTACCGAAATTTCTATTTTTAAATACGATGGTACACAAGTTATCGATGAGTTTACCACTTTAATTAACCCAGAGATTTGGATACCGGATTATATTATGGCACTCACAGGAATTGATAATGAAATGGTTGCTGACGCTCCCACATTCCCAGATATTGCACAGACTATTTTAGCGTTTACGGCCGACTGTATTTTTGTGGCGCATAATGTGAATTTTGATTATAACATGATTCGGAATGAATTTAAAACCTTGGGAATTGATTTCAACCGAAAGAAGTTATGCACGATTCGATTGGCCAGAAAACTAATTCCCGGACATAAATCGTATAGTTTAGGGAAACTTTGTAATGATTTACATATTACTATTGTAGATAGACATAGGGCAAGGGGCGATGCAGAAGCTACTGTGGTGCTGTTTGAAGTTTTACTACATCAGGAGCATGCCGATACGGTCTTTGAAGCGTTTTTAAGAAAATCCTCAAGGGAAGCTACGTTACCATCGCATTTGCCTACTTCGGTGTTCAATAACCTGCCTCATTCCCCGGGGATATATCTTTTTAAGAATAAAAAAGGTAAGATTATTTATGTGGGTAAAGCTAAGGACATCAAAAAACGGGTACTGAGCCATTTTTACAGCAAGGCCAAAAAATCTCTTGCGATGTGTCGAGAGACAGCCGATATTGATTTTGAGCGTTCAGGATCTGAATTGAGTGCGCTGTTGATGGAAGATGCCGCTATTAAAAAACATTATCCAGAGTATAACCAAGTAGCCAAACGCGCTCAAAAACGCTATGCTATTTTTAGCTATACTGACCGAAAGGGAATTATGCATATTGCCTATAATTCGCTTAGGGCTACCCCAAGCCCCATCCTTATTTTAAATTCCATTACGGAATGTCGGCAGGAGATTGAAGATATTTGCAGTAGGTTTGAATTGTGTCCGAAGTATTGCCATTTGCAAGAATCCGTAGCCAGTTGCAACCATTTTAAGATTCATACCTGTAAAGGGATTTGTAAAGATGAAGAACCACCAGAAGCATATAACCAACGTGTTTTACACGCTTTAGAAAGCTTACGACAACATAAAAAAGATGTTGTTTTAAAACAAAAGGGACGCTATGCCCATGAAGATGCGTTTGTTATGATAGCACAAGGCAGGTATTTAGGTTATGGATTTATTGATAAAACCGGACAGGTTACTACCACAGAAGAGTTAGAACCCTTTTTAATACGGCAACAGGATAATAGTGATATTAAAAAGATTATTAGGAAGGTATTAACTCAATTATAAATAGCAATATTTTATAATTAAATTATTTTAATAAATCTTCAATTTTTAAGGAAAAGTCTTAATATTTTTGATTACTTTTCTTTTTTTATTTTAATCAATAGCTTTAATAAACCGATTATGGCAGAGGATTATATTCTATTTAATAAGCTTTTTAATGATTTTCAGAAAAAGAGTCGTACAGTAAATAATTATTACGATTTCGAAGCATTTAGTGACATGAAAATTATTTTAAGTAAATATGTTGAGCTTTATGATAAAAGAGCTTATAATTACTACAATTTAGATGTTTCTAAAGTTAGAAAAATGTTGTCAGGGTTTAATAATCATATGAAAAAGGATCTTTTGTCTTTTTTTATTAAAAAACTCGTTCTCAATGGAAATACTGAAAAGGCGAGGGAAATAATTAAATTTTCAAATCAAGTTGAGATTAATTGCTCATTGGCTGATTTGAAGAATGGAAAAAACAGAATAAAAAATATTCTAAATATTATTCATAAATCTAGTGCTTATAATTATTGGACATTGATAATTAGTTTAGTTTTAACAATCTTCTTTTCCTTATTGATTTTTTCAACGGCTCCATATCAATTTATGGAAGTGATTGAAGTAAAAAAGCAATTAATAACAACAAATAAGTTTTTGAACAATTTATGCAACCTAGTTTTATATATTTTTGACAATGATTATAAGATGGAGGTCAAACCGATTAGTTTTTGTGGAGTGGTCTTAATTATTTCGTTGAAAATTTTATTTGTTCTAATTATTGGTAATTATTTAGTTAGAGAATTATTAGATAAGTTTAAAATATCTTAAAAAATGACTTTAGAGGAAATCGATTACGATATACGCAAATTTAACTCAATTTTTTTGAGGCTAGTATTATTTGTTTTGCTTTTCCTGATTTATGATAGAAATGATAATTTTTATGAGCCTTTAACTTATTTAATAACTGCAGCTTTATATTTAATATTATTGCTAATCAACTATAAGTTAACCAAGAAAAAATACAAGGGGAAGTGCCGTTTGATTTTGGATTTGTTAATTATTGGAATCTTTTTATTTAGGAAAGACTTAAGTTCAACTATTAATTATATGCCCTATATGCTATTGCTGTTTAATATGAACAGTCATTCTAATAGGAAAAGTAATATTTTAGTTTTCATAATTCTTTTTCATTTATCAATTCTTGTTGCTTGTAATTTTAAATTTATATGGACATTTCAATTAATCCCAGTCTTATTTTATGGATTCGTTTTCTTCTATTTTGTTAGAAAATATTTTAGAGTTCTAAATGAAAAAGTTATTGAATCAATAGGGGATTTATTTATTGAAAATGTAAATAATAATACTAATCATCATATATTAGAAAATGTTAAAGCACACATAAACAAAAAGAAAACTCTCAAAAACTTTTTGACTATTGAAAATCTTTATCTTTTTGTTAGGTTAAAAGAAAATTTAGTTCTTATTAAAGGGTCAGAATTTGTTAAGACAGATCCTAAAATAGTTGAGGAAGAAAAGAAAAAGTTATTTTCTTTTTTAGAAGATGAAAAAAGTACTTTATTGTTTACAAAAGAGATTGTTATAGATGGAAAAGAATATGATAATTTGGTTTGGGTAAAACATGAAATTCTACGCCACCAATATGTTTTTTTAATTGCAACGAAGTCATATTTGGGATATATAGGAGGGGCAATAGTTTCTAGCTTAAGACCAATTTTTGAATATATAGCCCGAATATTTTACGTCACAAATAGACTTGATAATTTGCAAAAAGAGCAAACGGAAATTATTAAGGAAAAGGTTACTCATGTTTTGGACGCACAAAATGCACTTCATTTTGTAAAAAACAAATTATCTCCAATAACTAGAACAATTAATTTAGTTGATAGATTGTACAAAAAGCCTGAAAAACTATCAGAAAAAAAGAAGAATTATATTAAACAGGAGTTAAAAAATAATACTAATAATGAAAAAGTAAAAGAGATTTTAAGAAAAGCAGAAGTTTTAATAAAGGGGGTAGATAATTTATTAAATCAAGAAGATGAAATTGTTTCTGTAAAGAGAATTATTGATGTTTTTAGGCAAAATTGGTTACACCATTTTAATTCTACCGAATCAATCTTCGTTGACATTAAAGATGTCTCTAATACTAAAATCAGCTTTAATTCAATGCTTTATGATTTTGTGTTTACTGATATTATTGAAAATATAAGCAAATATTCTAATGATTTTGTAAGCATAGTATTTACACAAGAAAATGAAACTGAAATAAGTATGTATTTTGTTAATTCAATAAAGGATTTTGAAAAAAACTACAGAGAGTTAAAGAAAATTTGTGAGTTGTATAACCGCGAAGATAATGACGAAATATACAAAAGAAATACTCATGGTTTGAGCTTCGTTCGTCTTCTACTAAGAAGAAAATTAATTGAGAATGAAATAAGTATAGATAAATCTAGAGAATTATTTACTTTTAAAATAACTTTAAAATTAGCATGAAGATTTTAATATTTGAAAATGAGGTTCAAGGAGTAAAAGGATCATTTGATGACGTTAATTTTCTTGATTTTAATGAAGAATTAAGTTTTGAGTATTACGAGAAATCTCAAACCTTTACAAAATTTGAATCACTAAATGATTATGCGGTGGCTTTTGTTGATATTGATTTATCAACGAATAGCGAAAAGGATGGATATGCCATTATTGATGATTTCATAAATAACTACAATTATAAACGGATCGTGGTCATGACTGGCCATGATGTCAAAGAAAAACTAAAACTAAAAAAAATAGACTTTTTAAAAATTTTAGGAAAGCCTATTTTTTTAGATGAATTAGAACTATTGATCAGATCATATAAAAACACATAAATACGCATAAAATATTTATTACAGTAAATGATAACTACTTTTTAAGTAAAGATATTTTTAATTCGATCTAGTCAATTAAGAGGTACATGTTGTTGTGAAACAGTTTTATATGTTTTTGAACGGCGCGTTTGAAGGATTACTTCTAAATATTATTGAGGCTACTTTCGTACAATGAATTTAGTAAATAAAAACTTGTTGTTTGGCTTTTAAACGACCTTGGCAGATAAGTGCGGGAGCGATAGTAGCGGCATCCTTTTTATGGTTTGGGAAGAACTGAGGTTTGGTTTGGTCTATACATTTAACAGATTGCTTCGTTGCTGCGCTTCTCGCAATGACGTGAATAAAAAGATACAGCGGATAGCGCGGTTTTTACTTTTTTGTAAAAACCCGCCATAAAAATCTTTCAAATTAGTATCTTCATTTTTTAAATCCTAAAGTATTACATGGCCGAAAATAAAGAACTGGACCTAGCTTGGCAATTTGTAAACCATACGAATCGCTGTATTTTTTTAACAGGAAAGGCCGGAACGGGTAAAACTACTTTTTTGCACCGTTTAAAGATGCATAGCTTGAAGCGTTTGGTAGTTGTGGCGCCCACGGGTGTTGCGGCGATTAATGCAAAAGGTGTTACGATCCACTCTTTTTTTCAAATGCCTTTTGGCCCAATTTTGCCGGATACGGATTTGAATGCTGGCAAGGGTTTTAATCGAAAATTTAGCAAAACAAAGATCAATATCATTAAGTCGATGGATCTTTTGGTGATTGATGAAATCAGTATGGTACGTGCGGATTTGCTGGATGGCATCGATAGGACGTTGCGACGGTTTAGAAATCGAAATAGGGTTTTTGGTGGCGTACAGGTGTTGATGATTGGTGATCTGCAACAATTGTCGCCCGTTATCAAAGAGAGCGAATGGGCGTTGTTGCGGCATGAATACAAAAACGGTTTCTTTTTCAGCAGTAAGGCCTTTATGGATTGTAACGCGATTACAATCGAGCTGAAACATATTTATCGCCAGGAAAACCCAAAATTCATCGAGATTCTTAATGAGATTAGAAATAATAAATTGTCCGACGCTGGGGCAACAGAACTAAATAAACGCTATATCCCGGATTTTAAACCTGAGCCGGACGAGGGTTATATTTCGCTAACTACCCATAATAATAGGGCAGAGGCTACCAACAGAAAGGAGTTGGAGAAACTTAGTTCCAAAACGTCTACCTATAAGGCCACAGTGAAAGGTAAATTCCCTGAAATGTCCTATCCAAATAAGGAGGTTTTGGAACTTAAAGTTGGAGCGCAGGTGATGTTTGTTAAAAATGATAGTAGTCCGGAAAAACGCTATTTCAATGGAAAAATAGGAAAGGTTATCCATTTAGATAAAGATGAAGTGACGGTTCACTGTACGGATGATGACTTCAATATTATTGTAACACCGGAGGAATGGGAGAACGTTAAATATACCGTGGATGCAGAAACGAAGGCTATTACCGAAGAAAGGATTGGAAGTTTTACCCAAATGCCTTTGCGCTTGGCGTGGAGCATCACGATTCATAAAAGTCAAGGGCTAACGTTTGAAAAGGCGATTATCGATGCTGAAGGTGCTTTTGCCCATGGGCAAACATATGTGGCGTTAAGCAGATGTAAGTCTTTGGAAGGCCTGGTGTTAAAAAGTAAAATCCATTCAAATCAGATTATTTCTGATGCCAATGTGGATAGTTTTAATACTCAGGCAGCTGAAAATGCGCCGGATCAAAAGGTGTTGGAAGATTCGCAGAAACGTTTTCAGTTGGATGCGATTGCCGAAATCTTTGGGTTTTATCAATTTTTGTATCCCGTAAATCGCATTTTGGATATTTATTATAAAAACCGCACGGTAATCGAAGGCTCGGTTGAATCCACCTTTTTGCCTATTAAAGACTGTGTTACTAATTTCTTGAAGGTGGCAAATGGATTTAAGGTACAATTGGAACGGCTATCAGAAAATGAAGGAATGGCCGAAGATAGTGTCCTAATACAAGAAAGATTTAAAAAAGGGATTGCCTATTTTAAAACCGAAACGGAGACTAAGATTTTAGAACCTTTGAAGCATTTTGCATTTACTACGGATAACAAAGCGATTCAAAAAGATATTGACAAGCCTTTGGATACCATTCAGGAGTTACTTGCCGTAAAGGTTTTATATTTTAACGGATTAACGGATGGCTTTGATGCAAAGCACTTTTTGGAACTTCGCGCGAAATCCGTTTTCAATGAGAAGCAAAAACCCAAAACTAGAAGAAAGTCGGTTGTTGAGGGTACTAGCAATGTGGAATTATTTGAAAAATTGCGCATGTTGCGTAATGAAATTGCTGAAGAAAAAGGCTTGGTGCATTTTCAAATTTTTACGCAAAAAGCACTTTATGAAATGTGTGAGACTTTGCCAACCAACAAACCAGAATTGTTGAAGGTAAATGGTATGGGTAAAACCCGGGTTGAAAAGTACGGCTCCGCTATTTTAAAAGTAATCCGAGCCTATTGTGACGACCATAATATTGAGACTTCTGCGGAAGCCGAAATTTTTGATGCGCCCAAACCAAAGCGTAAAAAAGGGGATACCAAAAAAGAATCTTTATCATTGTTTCAATCGGGGAAATCCGTGCAGGAGATTGCGGATGTTCGGGAGTTGAATATCAATACCATCATCGGGCATTTGGCTAGTTTTATACCTTCTGGTGAAGTGGAAATAAAGGATTTAATTCCTGAAACGCATTACAATGAACTAAAGGAAATTATTCCGCAGAAAACCTTTGAAAACCTATCGGATTTAAAACATCAGTTGGATGATAAATACAGTTATGGTGAATTGCGGTTGGTACTTGAGGATTTGAATTCCTGACCCCTCCGCTTTCGGTACCTCCCCTTAAAACAATAGGAGGAGTTCAGAAAGCATTTAGATATTTTGATTACTTTTTGTAAGGATTTGAGCGTGGTTTGACTAAACGAGCATTCTATTTGAAATTCAAATTATTTAGCTAAATTAGTGTCCATGAACGTCATCATCCAATCTACTTTAAAAACACTTCAAAAATCCCAAGTTTTATTAGACAATTTGACTAATGCACAGTTGTGCGATGCCTCCGTCCCACCATATTATTCTAGTATCGGATGTCATATTAGGCATATCCTTGATTTTTATGATTGTATTTTTAATTCGGATGAAAATAATAAAGTGGATTTAACTGCAAGGAGCAGAAACAAAGTAGTGGAATGTGATTGTGGACATGCGCAGGACTATTTAAATAGTATTATCAAAAAGTTGAATATGGCTTCTTTTGATATTAAAGACACTGTTTTGGTTTCGGATGATCTGGGACTGGGCAAAACAGAGATTCCTTACACGTACGGCTCTTTATTGGCGCAAGCTAACAGCCATACCATTCATCATTACGCCATTATTAATTATATATTCGATAGTTTAGGGATTACCATCAATGATGCTGAATTTGGATATAATCCAACTACACCCAAGCAGGTATCATCTGAATAGCTTATTTCTTTTTGAACATACTGTTCATGATGGTTCTAATCCCTTTGAACATCATGATCACTGCCATAGCAGAAATGGCGCAGCCCATAATTAGCAAAGGTAAATACAGTTTATCATCTGGTTTGCTGAATGCAAAACTTAGTAGGATTGGCCCCATAAAAAGGCTTAACAAGGCAAATACCAGAGTTTTTATGCCTTTTACTAATACTTTTTTATTGGTTCTATGTTCCTCGCTCATCGTTATAATGCTTTATGGCGTTTCTCACGCTTTTGTGTTCGTTAAGCAGTTTTGAAGCTTCGGCTTCCGAAACTTTAATTTCTTTCATTATCATTTTTGTGCCTCTGTCCACTAGCTTGTTATTGCTCAATTGCATATCCACCATTTTATTACCTTTTACATGGCCCAGCTGAATCATAGTGGATGTGGTAATCATATTGAGTACTAACTTTTGCGCGGTACCAGCTTTCATTCTTGAACTTCCTGTGACGAATTCCGGGCCAACTACCACTTCAATAGGAAATTGGGCAGTTTTTGATAAAGGACTATTTTGGTTGCAGGTAATACATCCTGTAATGATATTATTTTGATTGCAATTTTCCAAAGCGGAAACAACATATGGGGTGGTGCCCGAAGCGGCAATCCCTACTACCACATCTTTTGGGCTAATTTTATATGCTTGCAAATCTTTCCAACCTTGACTAGTGGAATCTTCCGCAAACTCCACAGCTTTTCTAATTGCGGAATCGCCACCTGCTATCAAACCAATAACTAAATCATGCGAAACACCAAAGGTAGGTGGGCACTCCGAAGCATCTACAATTCCTAATCTACCACTAGTCCCAGCACCCATATAAAATAGTCGTCCACCTTCTTTCAGTTTTAAAACAATTCGATGGACCAAAGCTTCAATTGCAGGCAGGACTTTTTCAACGGCGTAAGGTACAGTTTTGTCCTCATCGTTGATGTTTTTCAACAGTTCCGAAACACTCATCTTTTCCAGATGGTCATGGTTGGAATCTTGCTCGGTAGTTTTGGTGAAACTCATTTTTCAAAAATACTAATTATAAAAAAAGCTCCCGAAATGGAAGCTTTGATATTTTAATTTAAAATCGAATTAAACGTCGAATTTGGTCGCATTACATTATTCGCTTCAGATTCATCAGGAAGATAATACCCCCCAATACTTACAGGTTTACCTTGAATTTCATTTAGGGCTGTTACAATATCGGACTCGGCTTTCACCAATTTTTGAGCAATAGGGGCAAACTCTTTTTTTAAGGATTGATCCTCATTTTGATTTGCCAATTCCTGTGCCCAATACAGAGCAAGGTAAAAATGGCTACCCCTGTTGTCCAATTCTCCGGCAACCCTTGATGGGCCTTTATTATTATCCAATAACTTTCCTGTTGCTTCATCCAATGTTTCGGCCAAGACTTTAACTTTTGGGTTGCTGTTTATCTCGCTGTAATGTTCCAAGGAAACTGCCAACGCTAAAAACTCACCCAAAGAATCCCAGCGTAAATGGTTTTCTTCCAACAATTGTTGTACGTGCTTTGGAGCAGAACCTCCTGCACCAGTTTCAAATAAGCCACCTCCATTCATCAAAGGCACAATAGACAACATTTTTGCGCTAGTTCCCACTTCAAGAATAGGGAATAGGTCCGTTAAATAATCGCGTAGCACATTACCAGAGACTGAAATGGTATCTTTCCCATCTTTCAATCTTTCACAAGTGAAAAGCGTTGCATCTACTGGAGCAAGAATTCTTAAATCCAACCCAGAGGTATCGTGGTCTTTTAAATAAGTGTTTACTTTTTTAATCAATTCCGCATCGTGCGCTCTGTTTTTGTCTAACCAAAATACTGCAGGAGTCTGCGAAGCTCTCGCTCGGGTAACAGCTAATTTTACCCAATCCTGAACTGGAGCATCCTTTGTTTGGCACATGCGCCAAATATCACCTTCTTCAACATCGTGTTGCAACAATACGTTGCCAGAAGCATCTATAACTTTCACAACACCGTCGGATACAATTTCAAAAGTTTTATCGTGAGAACCGTATTCTTCTGCCTTTTGAGCCATTAAGCCAACGTTTGGGACTGTCCCCATAGTGGTTGGGTCAAAAGCACCATGCTCCTTGCAGAAATCTATAGTAGCCGCATAAACACCTGCGTAACTGCTATCCGGTATAACGGCTTTAGTGTCCTGAAGATTGCCCTGGGCATTCCACATTTTACCAGAAGTACGAATCATCGCAGGCATCGAAGCATCGATAATTACATCACTTGGTACATGCAAATTGGTAATCCCTTTATCGGAATTTACCATTGCAATGCCAGGTCCTTTTTCATAAGTAGTGGCAATATCCGCTTCTATTTCTTGGCGCTTATCAGCTGGTAATTCCTGGATACGTTCCAATAAATTCCCAAGACCTGAATTAACGTTAACACCAAGCGCTTCAATGGTTTCACCATGCTTTTCAAAAACATCCTTGAAGAATATTTTTACCGAATGCCCAAAAATAATCGGGTCGCTCACCTTCATCATGGTGCCTTTCATATGCAATGAAAACAGAATATTTTGTTCACGAGCATCCGCTACTTGAGCTTCAAAAAACGCCAATAATGCCTTTTTGCTCATTTTAGTGGCATCAATAATCTCGCCTTTTAATAAAGGAAAATTACCTTTTAAAACAGAGGCATTGCCATTGGTGTCCTCATGCACGATTTTGATACTTGTCGCTTCACCAAGAGTCACCGATTTTTCGTTATGGGCAAAATCGCCGGCACTCATAGTGGCCACATGGGTCCTTGAATTTTCAGACCATGCACCCATTCTGTGCGGGTTCTTTTTCGCATAATTCTTAACAGCCTTTGGCGCACGTCTATCACTATTACCCTCGCGTAGAACAGGGTTTACGGCACTTCCTTTTACTTTATCGTAACGCTCTTTGATATCTTTTTCCGTGTCATTTTCCGGCTCATTAGGGTAATCTGGAAGCGCAAAACCTTTGGACTGCAACTCCTTAATGGCTCCTTTCAACTGAGGTACTGAAGCACTGATGTTCGGCAATTTTATAATATTGGCCTCGGGTCTTTTTGCCAATTCGCCAAGTATTGCCAAATCATCAGAAACCTGTTGTTCTTCCGTTAAAAAATCGGGAAAAACTGCAAGGATTCTTGCCGCCAAGGAAATATCCCTAGTTTCAATTTCGATACCAGAAGATTTCACAAAAGTCTCCACGATTGGTAAAAAGGATCGTGTTGCCAAAGCTGGTGCCTCGTCAGTTTTTGTATAAATAATTTTAGACATTCGCGTCGCGTTTTTTTATGAATAAAAGAGCTAAAAACAGCAGAGAAAATTCGATTCGTTTTTAGCGACTGCGAATATACGAAATTTGATAGTTATAATAGAAGCATATGGAAGGGAAAAACAGAGAACCCGGAAACATTTCGCATAATTTTAATATATCCTCTGAGAAGTATCGAATTGTCAAAATAGCATATCATATAATATAAAAAGTAAAAAGCCATATCACTATAGAATTTAATCTATTCTGACATGGCTTTCCTTGAAATAACTTTACGTGACCTAATTTAACATTGCTGTTAAAATCAACCTGCATTTTCATACAGATCTTTTCAA
This sequence comes from Hyunsoonleella rubra, assembly GCF_042684665.1. Classification (NCBI taxonomy): domain Bacteria; kingdom Pseudomonadati; phylum Bacteroidota; class Flavobacteriia; order Flavobacteriales; family Flavobacteriaceae; genus Hyunsoonleella; species Hyunsoonleella rubra. The sequence goes on from NZ_JBHULY010000039.1 coordinate 11,517, forward strand.
TTCAAGTAACGGTATTTCAAATGAAACATAAGATGTAATTTTCAAAATGTATTGAACTTATTACTATCATGTTTCATGATGTAATTGTTTTTCTTAGTGTTTGCTTTTCTTTCTTCATTTTCATGAGGAAATCATTTCAAACATCACTTTCAAATGCCTCGGGCGTTTTAAGTCCTTCTCATTTTTAAGCTTTTAGTTACGCGTTCATTCCAGCAATTTACATTTGGGGAATGTTTGTAACCTTCGGTTTCATTATTTGTATTTTCATTTAAATAGTTCAGCCTAAAAAAACAATTATATGTGTAAAGAACGTTTCTTTTACGGAATTTTTAAATTTAAATCCGCATGAGTTGCAAAACCGGCTTGCACCGTTATTTTTAATTCCTCACCTAATATACGCCAAAAGTTCCGTATTGCCAAATTTTCGTAACGTTTTATATGTCAACCGCTTATCAACAGCACTTATTAACTTTTGTTCATAAAAAAAAGCCCTGGGCAAATCCAAGGCTTTTTCAAGTTGTTAGTTTTTCTACTAGTGTCTTTTTTCCTTAATCCTAGCTTTCTTACCAGTAAGCCCTCTAAAGTAGTAAATACGTGCACGACGTACTTTACCACGCTTGTTCACCTCAATTTTCTGCAAAGCAGGCAAGTTTATAGGAAAAATACGCTCAACGCCGATAGACCCCGACATCTTTCTGATGGTAAATGTCTCAGAAGAACCAGAGCCTCTTCTTTGGATCACAACCCCTCTAAAAAACTGGGTACGCGTCTTGTTACCTTCCTTAATTTCGTAATAAACGGTAATGGTGTCACCGGCACCAAAATCCGGTATGTCCTTTTTTGTTACAAATTCGTCTTGAACAAATTTTACTAAAGATTCCATGTCTTTATCTTTAAACAGTTGATTCGAAACAACATTCACGATTCTCGCCAGAGGTTAACCCGAAATTGGGTGCAAATATAATTAATAATACAAAATGCACAATTATTAATTTTATTTTTTATTTGGGCGTTACCCACAAGGGGTCGGGCTTTCGCTACTCAATCCCTCCTTCGTCGGGGATTTCAAACAGGCCGTTCAATCCCTAACGCAGTGCAGAACAAAAGTGAAGGTTTAGACATAATTTTAAAACCCCTCAAAAACCCCTAATCCAAAAAGCGCAAAATCATATTTTACAGGGTCTTCAGCATCCAGTTGTCGCAGATTTTTGTCCAGCTCCAAAAGCGCTTTGGCATCATTCTGCTTTCGTTTCAGCAGGCCTAGTTTTCGGGCCACATTTCCGGAGTGTACATCCAAAGGGCACGACAGTTGGCTGGGCAAGAGGGTTTTCCAAATCCCAAAATCCACCCCGGCATTATCCTGCCGGACCATCCACCGCAGATACATGTTGATACGTTTCGCGGCCGAATTCTTCAACGGATCGCTTACATGCTTTTGAGTGCGAGGCAGATGTTCAATTTCAAAAAACAGCGTTTTGAATTTTGAAATGGATTTTTGCAGCGAATCCTTTTCCGCATGTTTTGAAAATACCCCCTCCAAGCCACCATGATTCTTATAAATATGTTGCAACGATTTTATAAATTGAATACAATCGCCGCCATTAAAGGTGCGGTGCACAAACGGCTCAAGTTTTTCCAAATCACTTTCCTGATGGTTCAAAACAAAATCATGAGGTGCACTGTCCAAAAGTTCTATCAGCCTTTGGGCATTGTTAATGATACTTTTGCGGTTGCCCCATGCAATAGTGGCCGTCAGAAAACCTGATATTTCAACATCTTCTTTTTTTGAAAATCGGTGGGGTACCTGTATGGGGTCGGTTTCAATAAATTTTGGGTTGTTGTACTGTTCTACCTTTTCATCTAAGAAGATTTTAAGTTCCGCCTTTGGAAGTTTATTTCCTATTTTATTCATATTTGGCAAAAATAGCTGTAATTAGCTAAATGCAAAATAGACTAAGATCTTTACTAAACCTAGTAGCCAATTTATGATTCGCCCTAATAAATCAAGTATACTTCCTATTATAGTGTTTTCCCAATTTTGCTGTACATCCCTGTGGTTTGCGGGTAATGGGGTTATGGGCGGAATTACGGAAAGCTTTAGTTTAGAGGGCAATGCCTTGGGGTACTTAACTTCTGCCGTACAGTTGGGATTTATTTTTGGGACGTTTGTTTTCGCTTTATATACAATAACAGATAGGTATTCACCCTCAAAGGTGTTTTTTGGGTGCGCCATAATTAGCGCCATATTTAATCTTTTTATTGTGTTTGAATTTAATACAACAAGTTCTTTATTGGTCTTTCGGTTTGTAACAGGCGTTTTTTTGGCAGGTATTTATCCTGTGGGAATGAAAATAGCCGCAGATTATTTCAGTAAGGGTTTAGGGAAATCACTTGGGTTCTTAGTCGGTGCCCTAGTTTTAGGAACTGCCTTACCACATCTTTTGAGGGGTTTAGGATGGTTTCCGTCATGGCGATCAGTGATTTATGCCACCTCCGGGTTGGCCATTTTTGGAGGTATTATAGTATTGGTGTTGGTTCCAAATGGCCCATACAGAAAACCGGCATCTAAGTTTGATTTTTCTGTTGTTTACAAAGTTTTTAAGCCTTCAAATTTTAGGTCTGCGGCTTTTGGGTATTTTGGGCATATGTGGGAACTTTATGCGTTTTGGGCTTTTCTTCCTGTAGTTCTGGCGGCTTATCAGAATTATCATGGAATAATAGAATTTAATATTTCCTTGGTTAGCTTTATGGTAATAGCCATTGGGGCATTGGGTTGTGTACTTTCAGGATATCTATCACAAAAATATACATCAAAAAACGTGGCTGCATTCGCGCTGGGTATTTCTTGTGTTTGCTGTATTTTGTCGCCATTCATTTTTCTGTCAAAATTTCAAATATTGAATTTTATGTTTTTGGTAATTTGGGGAATGGCGGTAATAGCGGACTCTCCTTTGTTTTCAGCATTGGTTGCTCAAAATACTGAAGCCGAAGTAAAGGGTACTGCTTTAACTATTGTAAATTCTATTGGTTTTGCGATAACCATAATAAGCATTCAAATTCTGAATACCCTGGAGTTAATTATCGATGCGAAATATTTGTTTCTAATCCTATCGATAGGACCTATCTTTGGATTAATGGCACTGCTGAAAGAAAAGAAATCCTAGGAAACAATCTTTCCGTCTACCATCACCAGTTTTCTATCAGCCATATCGGCCAATTCCTCATTATGGGTAACGATAACAAAGGTCTGCCCAAATTCATCCCGAAGCTGAAAAAAGAGATTGTGCAGGTTTTCGGCAGACTCACTATCCAAATTTCCGGACGGCTCGTCTGCAAAAATTAAATCAGGTTTGTTTATTAATGCCCTTGCTACGGCAACACGCTGTTGCTCACCACCGGAAAGTTCGTTGGGCTTATGGTCATAGCGATGCGATAGTCCCAAAAAGTCCAATAACTCTTTAGCACGTTTTTCAGCTTCGGCTTTATTCGTGCCTTTTATAAACGCTGGCAAGCACACATTTTCTAGGGCTGTAAACTCAGGTAATAATTGATGGAACTGAAAAATAAAACCAATATGTCGGTTTCTAAATTTAGCCAATGCTTTATCGTTAAGCGATTTTATTTCGTTGTTATTGATAACCAAACTAAAATCTTCAGTTTTTGAAGCTTTGTCCAAAGTGCCCAAAATCTGTAAAAGTGTTGTTTTTCCAGCTCCCGAAGCTCCAACAATAGAAACCACTTCACCTTTTTTTACTTCAATATCCACGCCTTTAAGAACGTGCAGATCGTCATAATATTTATGGATGTTTTTGGCTTGAATCATAGGTTATAAATAACAGGCGTGAATTTACCATTTTAAGTCGTTACCCACAATTATGATTTAAAATTATTGTTTGAAATTACTATTTCAACACAAATGATGGTGTAAACCGATAAAATAAATTTTGAAATTTATATATTGAGGCTATAATCGGAAAAGATGCCATACAAGAATTTTGAAGAGTACAGTATTCGGGTAACGGATGATGTTAAGGAGCGTTATAAAAAAATAATTGAAGACTTAGGTGAAGATACTGACCGGGACGGCCTTTTAAAAACCCCTGAGAGAGCTGCCAAGGCCATGCAGTTTTTAACGCAGGGATATAATCAAGACCCCGTTGAAATTTTGACAAGTGCCATGTTTAAGGAGTCTTACGACGAAATGGTAATTGTGAAGGATATTGAATTGTATTCGCTCTGCGAGCATCATATTTTACCTTTTTTCGGAAAAGTACATATTGCATATATTCCTAACGGACATATTGTGGGGTTGAGTAAACTTCCAAGAATTGTGGATGTATTTGCCAGACGATTACAAGTGCAAGAGCGCCTAACAGAACAGATTTTAGATTGTATAAACGATACCTTGAAGCCACAAGGCGTAGCTGTGGTTATTGAGGCTTCCCACATGTGCATGATGATGCGGGGGGTGCAGAAGCAAAATTCTATTACGACGACCTCAGGCTTCAGGGGGCAATTCGAAAAAATAGAAACCCGTAATGAATTCTTAAAATTGATTGGTAAGTAGTTAGTTATCTTGTTGATAGGTGTAACATTTGGTATGCTTATTGTACTTATCAGTTAAATTAGTTATTGAATGAATAAATACAAAAAATTAGCACTTAGCTTGGTGTTGGACGCCTGTGGATACATCTCTTTCGTGTTTCCACCATTTGATATTGCATGGGCACCATTATCAGCTTACTTAATGACAAGACTTTACAAAGGCAAACAAGGTAAAATTGCGGCAGCGATAGCGTTTATTGAAGAAGCTATGCCAGGGCTGGATGTGATTCCTACTTTTACTTTGATGTGGTTATACACGTATGTGTTCAAGCCCAAGGAAACGATAATTGAAGTGTAAAAAAATCCCTTTCGGCAAAAGAAAGGGATTTTTTATCAAAAGGCAAAAAGGTCTATTGTACCACTACATTAAATGTTTCGGTAATGTCTTCTTCGCCTCCAGCATTAGTCATATCACCATTACTAACACCACTGGCATCCTTCATTGGTTCATGAATTAGGGTCACCGTAACAGTTCCAGTTCCGACAGCACCAGTGGTAAGTGTAAAACTTAACCCAATAGGGTTGCCATCTCCGTCAGTATCACTGTAAGCAAATGTTGCTATGGAGTTGGTTGCCTCGAAAAAGAATTGATGTTCTTCATCTTCTTCCTCAACTTCCTTGGTAATATCTTCGGCAGGCGTTTCTAATTCATTCAGTAACTCTATACTTCCATTGTAGGTAGTATTGGCCGTTAAATTTACTGGATCAGTTACAACGGGAGGGTTTGGGCCATCACCATCTGTATCCCTGGTTTGCATAGTAACTGTTGTGCCTCCACCAACTGGTGTTAAGGTAATTGTCATTGTGGTAATCACTTCTTCCTCAACAACAGGTGCTGGGGTGTCGTCGTCATTATCACAAGCAACGAATGTTCCAACAAGCATTGCTAAAATTAAAATTCGATTTAAGGTTTTCATTTTTTTTAAAAATTTAATAGTTCAACTTTATTTGTAACATAAAATTCCTTCCCAAGTCATCGGCAAAATATCTTAATCTATTTAAGTATTCTCTATAGGAAGTATTCAATACATTGAACACGGTCAGTCCAATGTTCAATTTTGTTCGTTCTGATAACGGGACTGTAATATCACTTCTAAAATGCAACAAATGATAGGCTGGAGGCGGCGTGCTGATGTCCACCAAAACCATTTCTTGCGTCGTCGGATTTAAGGTTTCGAAATTAAAATTAGGATAGTTGTTTTGCTCAAATACCCATTCACTTTCCAGACTGGCATTAAAGCCGAGCCATTTCTCATTGCTGTATCCTAATACGTTAACAGTCCTAAAAGCGGGCATATCAATTAATGCGGTTTCAGTTTTGGTATCTCTTCCTTTAATGAAGGAGGATGTGTGATTGATTTGCCACTGCTCGTTAAACTGGTAATTTCCTGAAAGATCCACACCATATAAAAGTGCATTGGTCTGCAAGTAATTCCAAACGGGGAATGCTCCTCTTATGGTCTGTTCCGTTCCAGAAGGTATGATTTGAATAAAGTCCTTAATGTGGTTGGCAAAGGCTTCAACATTCAGGTCTAATTTCGATGTTTTCAATTTATAGGATGCACCAAAGCGATTTGAGGTTTCCTGTTCCATTCGTAAATCACCCAATTCAATTCTTGCGGCAGAATGGTGCAAACCATCGCTAAATAATTCAGAAGGGTTGGGCGCCCGTTGGGATAAGCCGTAATTGAACATTACAGAATTCTGGTCATCAATTTTATGTGAAATTCCAGCGGAAATGGATACGTTATGAAAATTATAAACCGGGTTGGTCAATAACTGCTGCGCATCAAAATCGATGACACCGTATTGAATTTCCCTACCAAAAACGGAGCCGAGAATAATATCATTGAACTCATTGCTGTAATTTCTTTCCAGCCACCTGGAAGTCTGATAGAATTTTTGGGCATCAATTCTGTTGAAATCATAGCGCAGTCCAAAATCCACATTGGTGTTATCGCCCCATTTTAAATTTGAAATGGCGAATACCCCGATGTCATATCTGTCGTAATCAGGAATCAATCGCCTTATACCCGTATCCGGATTGGCAAAGTTGTTTTGGTACCTGGCGTGAATTCCAAAATTGTAAATGGTGCTACTATTGGCATCCAATTTTAAATCTGCCAAAATGGAGTGGGTCTTTAAATTCAAATCCACTGCGGGTTTGCCATCATCACCGCGCCTTACATCGTATTCAAAGCGCTGATTGTTCTGAAAATCGTATTGCACTTGAAAACGTCCAAATTGCTTAAAACGTTTATAAAACTCTGCTTTCAAAATTTGGTGTGTCACATCTTGTCTTGGTGAATTGATGTCGTAACTGAAGTCTTCAATAACGATAGGCTGTCCGTTATTTACGGCCTCTACCAAATCATTTATGCTTCCAATATGTGCCGACCTTAAAATACCAATTTCATTACTGAGATAGCTATAATTGATGTTAAACCCTTTTTCAAAAGTTTTAAAACCACCACTCACATTAAATCCCTTGGCTTTCAAACCGGAATTGGTCAAAACGTAGTCAGAGGCTTCAAAATCTCCAAAATGTTTCATGGAAGCCTGTCCGTTTACAAACCATCCTTTTTCCCATGTTTTGGTTAAAGAACTTGCCACGTTATAGCCTCTTCCGTTAGTTTGTCCGCTTAAAATGGTCTTTCCGTAAAGTGAATCTTCAGCTATAACTGCAGTTGGTTTTAATACAACTACACCACCTATAGCATCCCCACTGTAAGCCAAAGCATTGGCCCCTTTTATAACATTTATAGTTCCGGCGGCATTCAAATCGATATTAGGTGCGTGTTCGATGCCCCATTCCTGATCTTGCAATAAAACACCATTAGTAATTACAGAAATTCTACTACTATGCAAGCCATTGATGACTGGTTTTACAATAGAATTTCCTGTGTTTATGGACGAAACACCACTCACTTGCTTTAAAGCGTCACCTAGATTTAGGGCGCTAAAGCGCTCAACAGTCTCGGTATTTATTTGGGTTTCCTGAGCCGTTTTAGTCAACTTTCTTGTGGTATTCCCGGATACTTTCACCTCGTGCAATTCTTCAACATGGTGCTCCATGTTGATTTCCTTGTAAGTATCACCATTGATATCGATTTCCACGCGTTGGGTTTCGCAGCCCACATGGGATACGACCAATACTAGCTTGCCATCGCAGAGGTTTTTAATGATGAATTTCCCATTAATATCCGCAGTGGTATAGGTATTGAGCGTCTCAATATAGATGGTGGAACCAGACATAGGAGTACCATCGTGAAAGTCTTTCACTTCACCTAAAAGGGTATATGTACAATTTTGAGAATGGACCACGCCGAAAAAACAGCAGGCCAAAATCAGCAAATAGTGTTTCATTAATTTATGTTTTAGTTCAAAACCAGTGGGCTTAAACTAAAACAGGCGGGCCACGTAATGAAAAAGATAATTGCCGATGATTATCTAGGAATCTGTATGTTAGAATTTGAGTTTTATGATGATGGGTAATTTGAACCCAGTCACCAAAATCCTGTGGTGTTAAAAAGTGATTATTGATTTGGAATTTCTGGAATTCACAATCCAAATCCACTTTGTGAATATGTGTGTCATCACCCCCAACACAAAGCACATGCTCGTAATGTTCAAAAATATGGGCAACCTTTATAGCTGTAGGGGTAAAAAGGGTTGCTACCAGTAAAATGGTAGATAACCTAAAAACAATATGTTGTTTTAGTCCATGCACTATTCCATAAATCGCTTAAATCCCAATCTGGACAACATTTTCTTTTCAAAGTTCCAAAAGAATTTGAACTGCCCAAACACCCAGCCGAAAAACACAAGAAGAAATTGGTACATCACAAACAGAATAAGTATTCTGATAACCCAATACCCGAAGGTGCTAAAAGTATCTGGAGTAATATTTAATGCGGAAAGAATTGGTTTCCCAATGTAGGACGCCGTAGATCCGGTAACCGCAAATACAATGAGTATTAAAACGATTTGTAGGTTTGATTCAATGCCCCAACGTTCTTTTAATTTTTTCACTCTTGCAATTTAGGTGCAAAAGTATTAAAAAGGAATTAAATTCTCGGAACGAACGGCCCTAATCTTTGGTTGTATTTCAATTGAAAGTAGATAAAGTAGTGGTAAAGCAAATAATTTACCTCATAGCCATAATCAATATTTGGTTCATAGTTTATTTGGAGTTCATATAGTCTTGGGCTGAAGCGTTGCGGTTGCAATACACGCTGGTTCCACTCAATCACATATATCCAGTTTCGGTTTTCCATAAAGCTTTGGCCGTAATGCCCTCTTTGCCGGGCATTGGACGCCAGCCAAAAATTAAAACCTGGTTCGATTATGATTATCTCATACTCCAGCTCGTCGTTTGCAATTCTGATGGTATCATTTTGCTTCTCCACAAGAGCTCTTTCATCCTTGATTTCAGCTTCTTTTGTTTTTTTTGAAGTGTTACAGCTTAGGATAAATATACATGCAAGAAAGGTGTAGATAAAATGTCTCATTGAGTAAAGTTTCTAATTTATACCTCAAAAGTAGGTCGATTTTAAAGTTCAGTAAAGTAACAATGAGTGAATCGTCATTCTTATTTAGTCTTTGGAACACTATGATTTGTTCTCTATGTATAAAGGTACAAAAACCGTTCCCAAAAGTGGAGAGCCGAATCAGGCTAACAAAAAATGCCGAATCTAAAGGATTCGGCATTAATAAAGCTATATTATGGGGAAATTTTTACTTTCCAAAAAGGCCTCCCAGCAAGCCACCAAGGCCACCTTTGCTTTTGGATTGGCCTAATACCATGCCTGCTACATCATCAACAACGCTACCGTCACCGTCTGCATCCAAAATCGACTCTAAAAAGCTTTGCTCTTGTTTGGCTCCGCTACCGCCAAGTAATCCGGCAAGCAAGCCACCTAAATCGTTTGCAGAGCTTACATTGTTTTGTCGTTTTTGTTTGCCTAAAACGCCCATAAGAATAGGGGCCACCACTTTAAGAATATTGGCGACCGAGCCAGCATCCAAACCAGATTTTTCGCCAATTATTTTCTCAACGCCTCTCTGCTTGCTTCCTAATACATGTCCAAGGATTTTACTCCCATCGTTAGTCACTGCTTCATCAACACCACCGCCAAAAAGACCTCCTAAATTGTCAAGAATACTACCGTCGTGCTTGTTGTTTAAAGCACCCATCAATCCTTCAGCACCCTGTGGTGTGGAAGCGTTACGTTTCATAGCCTGCATTAAAACGGGCAAGGCCATAGTTAATACACTGCTTGTTTTTTGCTGGTCGTTACCAGTGGACCCAGCTACACCGCTAATGATGGTTTTCCCGAGATCGCTGTTTAATAAATCTAAAATTCCTGACATGATTGTATTTTTTTTAATTAATAAGAGTTAAAATTTGGAAGCTTAATGTACAAAAAAAGTCCCAACGTTTATAGTTAGGACTCCAATTTTATTGTTAGGTCACAATTGAGGTATTGCTATCCCAAAATGCTGATGATTTGTGATGCCAACTCCGTGCCGATTCGGTCTTGCGCCTCGTTAGTTGCTGCACCCGTATGAGGTGTTAAAGACAAGGCTGAGTTCATCAATAATTGAACCTCTGGTTTTGGCTCTTTTTCAAAAACGTCTAATGCTGCTCTAGCTACTTTTCCGCTTTCAATGGCTTTTACTAAAGCAACTTCGTTCACCACGCCGCCACGGGCAGCATTGGCCAAAATCACACCATCTTTCATCATATTGAATTCAGCTTCATCAATCACGTAATCCTTTTGTGCCGGTACGTGCAGGGTGATAAAATCTGCTTGTTTTAAAACGTCTTCCTTTGAAATGGTTTCGATTTCAAAAGTAACTGTTTGGCCATCAAAGAATTCCAAAGTCAAATCGGCCTTTTCCAAGAAAGGGTCAAATGCTACGACTTTCATTCCTGCACCAAGTGCAACTTTCGCTGTGGCTTGTCCGATACGTCCAAAACCTAACACACCCAAAGTTTTGCCTTTCAATTCGGTACCTTTTGCGTAAGCCTTTTTTAAACCTTTAAAATTGCTGTCGCCTTCCAACGGCATCTCCCGGTTGGAATTATGTAAAAAACGGGCCAAACCATATAAGTGACCGAACACTAATTCCGCTACAGAGTGTGAGGAAGCGGCAGGGGTGTTAATCACGTGCAATCCTTTTTCGCGGGCGTATTCCACATCGATATTATCCATACCTACACCACCACGACCAATTATTTTAAGTCCTGGGCAAGCATCGATTAAATCTTTACGAACTGTTGTAGCACTGCGTACCAATAGTACCGCAATGTCCTTATCGTTGATGTAGTTAATCAATTGCTCCTGCGCCACGGTTGTAGTGCTCACTTCATATCCTGCCTTTTCAAGGGCATCAATACCGCTTTGGGAAATTCCGTCGTTTGCTAATACTTTCATTTTTAAGTTTCAAGTTATAAGTTCAAAGTTTCAAGTTGTCTCACTCATCCACTTCAAGTTTTCTATTTTTTCTTCAATAGTTTTGAGTAGCAATGTTCCCGATAGCAATCGGGACTGAGAACTGCTACTGCCTACTGACTTATGCTTTGCTTTCCAATTCACTCATTACTTCAACCAATACCTTTACGCTATCAATCGGCAAGGCATTGTACATGGATGCTCTGTAACCACCAACACTTCTGTGTCCGTTTACGGCACTGATACCAGCTTCTTTCAGCATGGTTTCAAAGGTTTCCTTTAGGTTTTCATTTTCCAAGGTGAAGGTCGCATTCATTAAGGAGCGGTCAGACTTAGCTGCAAACCCTTTAAACAATGGGTTCAAATCGATTTCAGAATACATCAATCGCGCCTTCTTTTCATTTTCTTTTTCAATGGCTGCAATACCGCCTTGTTCCTTCAACCACTCTAGGGTCAACATAGAAGTATATACCGCAAATACTGGAGGCGTGTTGAACATACTGCCCTTATCGATGTGTACTTTATAATCCATCATTGATGGAATTTTTCTGGATACTTTTCCTAAAACATCTTCCTTCACCACAACCAAAGTCGTTCCCGCAGGGCCCATATTCTTTTGGGCTCCGGCGTAAATGATATCGAATTGGGTAAAATCCAAAGTACGGGAGAAGATATCACTACTCATATCGCACACCATCGGAATCGGGGAATTCGGGAATTCCTTCATCTGCGTCCCGTAAATGGTGTTGTTTGATGTGCAGTGGAAATAATCGTAATCCTCAGGGATTTCATAACCCTTTGGAATATAATTATAGTTGGCATCTTTGGAAGAGCCTACCTCATATATATCATCATAAATTTTGGCCTCCTTGATGGCTTTTGCCGCCCAAGAACCAGAATTTAAATAGCCCGCTCTTTTCTCCAAAAGATTTAATGCTACCATTAAAAATTGGGTACTGGCACCGCCTTGCAAAAACAACGCCTTATAACCTTTGCCTTCAAGTCCAAGCAATTCCAAGGCCAATGACCTTGCGTTTTCCATAATGTCAACAAAAGCCTTGCTTCTGTGGGATATCTCGATAAGCGATAAGCCACTGCCGTCTAAATCTACAACGGCCTGCGACGCTTTTAACAATACTTCTGGGGGTAAAATACTTGGTCCTGCGCTAAAGTTATGTTTCTTCATTTTTGTTGGTAAAATTTAAAGATGCAAAGTTGCTAATTAAAAAGCGAAATTTTATTAAAAATTCAATAATTTTTTCATCAAATCGATAATAAAAATTTAACGGAATCTTTACTATCCGCATAATCCCAAAGTTGGGGTTTTTGTGTACACCCAAATGGGATTTCGTTTTCAGCAAAACCACTGGCGACGATGCACTGAATTTGGTCGGCATCCGCACTAAGTTTGGCTTTCAGTTCGTCAATATTTTGGTAAAATTCGTAAAAAAGGGTAGCAATGGGCGAGGAGTAACTTTGGTCTTCTTTGATGATGAAAAAGCCGTTTTCCAACATATCAAATTCGCTCATTAAATATACGGCTTTATTGTAATCATAATTATTGGCGTATTTTGCCTTATCGATGATGGGGTGCCAATGATAGATACTCTCAAAAAATCGATTAAAATCATAGCCTTTCGGGACAAATAATTTGGATACATTTCTACAGCCCAAACCGTAGTACCTAAAAATATCTTCTGATAGTTGCTTTAAGTCTTCCTCGGTTTCATGGCCCGTTAACACAGCAACCGAATTTCGATTATTGCGAATGATGGACGGTTTGCCCTTAAAATAGTATTCAAAATAGCGGGCGGTATTGTTGCTTCCCGTAGCGATAACGGCATCAAAATTTTCGACTTTTTCTTCCGTAAATTTGATTTGGCCTTTGAATCCCGGAGCAACATATTCCAAGTATTTGGACAAATAGGGGAGCAGATGTTTATCGTTTGAAGATTGCTTCACCAATACCCGATGGCCACAAATCAACACCGACAAAAAATCGTGAAAGCCCACCAAAGGGATGTTTCCTGCCATAATAATGGCCACCTGTTTGGGTACAATAGTATCAAATTCGTAAGGTTCCAGCCATTTGGACAAATTATCAAAAGTCAAAGCTTCTGCCCAAGAATTTAAAGCAAACCGAATGTTTTCTTTTGTAAACCAACCGTTGTGTTCCTCGGCCAGTTTGAGCTGATGTTTAAAACCATCAAAAAACAGGTCGTTATGTTCAAGGTTTTCGGCTTTTTGGATGTTTGCTTTAGAAAATTGCCGTATAAAATCTCCTAATTTTATAAAAGCGTTAATTCTTTCCTGTAATTGCATCCTTAATTTGCTTATGAAGGGTTTTGGCTTTATTTTTGCTTTTCTGTTGAAAAAACAGATGCAAAAATAAAAAGAAAAAACGCTATGGCAATTATAATAACAGACGAATGTATAAATTGTGGGGCCTGCGAACCAGAGTGCCCTAACACTGCAATTTACGAAGGTGCCGACGATTGGCGCTATAAGGACGGGACCAGTTTGGAGGGCACTGTGGTGCTAACCGACGGCAGGGAAGTAGATGCCGAAGAGGCCCAAGAACCCGTAAGTGACGAACTGTATTACATCGTACCTGATAAGTGTACCGAATGTAAAGGTTTCCACGACGAACCACAATGTGCGGCGGTATGTCCCGTAGATTGTTGCGTACCGGATGATGACCATGTAGAAACCGAAGAGGAACTATTGGCCAAACAACGCTTTATGCACCCAGATGGGTAGTGGAGTCGAGTAGATATTCGACATTAAAATATAATGAAACCCTAAGCTTTTGCTTGGGGTTTTTTATACTTAAGAAAATACGTATATAAACGTATAGATTTTCTTTTAATTAAAAGTTAACTTTGCTTCTATAATCATAGGATTTTTAAAAGTTTAAGTTATGGTAAATAAATTCAAAAGTCTGTTAACGATTGGAATTCTCATTTTGGGAGTATCATTTATAGCTACCAATTGCCAAAAAGAGGATGTTACAACTGTTAAAGAAACCGAACAAGAAATGGCGGGCACCGATCTTTCAATCAATTATGTCTCGGGCAAAAAGATTCCCGGTATCGTCAACCTTTTGGGAGGTAAAGATGGTACGGTCTCAAAAGGCATTACATCAAAATCGGGCAGTATTGTTGCGCCTTTTGGCACTATTTCCATCGAAAACGTACTCGAAGTGATCGATACCTTGGGCAACCAGAACTATTCATTCGTTCTTCTTCCCAAGACACCAAAGCCCAACTCAATTTTTAATTTGGTGGTAAACGGTTCCAGTGGTGCGCCCAGTATGGCCATTTTGGAATACAGGATGGCTCCTGATTTTGCGGAGGCCTATCGCCACGGGGCAAAATCCATTGCCGAGTTCTCTGGGACTGTATTTGTGTTTCCCTATAGTTCTGGTTCCGGAATTTTTTCAAAATCAAGTAGCGATACTTGTATCCAGAACATAGACGAGATCGTGGACTGTAGGCATGTCACCTTTAACGGGGGAAGCTCAACTGGCGGAGGCGGTGCGGGTTCGACGACCATCGGTGATATATCCGATCCGCAAGCCGGTAATACGGGCGGTGGTATTGTTACCGGAGGCGGTGGCACGGCGGTTTGGGTCTGTAGCCCCTGCGGTTATAGCCATGAAGACCCCTCAGAGTGCACCTGCAGTAGCAGCAGTGGTGGAGGCAGTAGCGACACGGCGTAGGTGGCACATGGATTATCACCCTAGCTCCCTACAGCCACACCTACAAAGGCAGTAGCACCAAAAACAGTACCGATTGTTGCGACGGCACCGATGTTGATGGCCCTGTTGGAGTCAACCTCATGTCAGAGGCCATAGCAACCATCACCAACTGTATTCCTGACCTGACCCAGGTCGAGCTGGATTTTTTGAACAGCAACTTGGCCACCTATAAGGTAAGCCAGTACTTGGAGGCCAACAAAAATGATGATGGCACTTGTAACGTGGCAGCCAGTGATTTTGCAAAAGAAGCTATTCAGGTCTTAAAGGATGGTGGTGAGGTGGATTTTGATGACCAAATTATTAATAAACTTAAAGACAAAGCAAAGTGCATTTATAATAAGTTGGTTAGCTCAAGCACAAGTTTTAAGAATGCCATCAAAAAATTTGACGGTGATTTTCCTGTATCTCATATAAAATTTGAAATAGATGAAGCAATGTCCTCAAATACTAGAAAAGCATTTACAAGGGCGCCAGAGGATTATGTTATTGATATCGTGCTAAATGGAAACCCCCTAAAGGATGCCAGTTATCAAAAACGTCCCAATCTTTTAGTTGCTAAAACTATCATCCACGAGGTTATTCATGCTGAAATGTTTAGGAAGTTACTTTCTTTGGCAAATGATAATGGTAGTATTGATGTTGACTTATTGCAGTTTACGTTGTATCAAGGGGATTATTTAGGAATGTTAGATTACTATTATAGATATGGAAATAATATAAATAGTACATGGCAACATCAGCAAATGGCTGCCCACTATAGAGAAACTATTGGAAGAGTATTGCAGGAGTTTGATACTGGCAAGGTAGTTGATGATAATTCCCAGCCCGATCAATTGTACTTAGATTTAGCTTGGGAAGGGTTAAATCACAATAATTTAGTCGCTTGGAAAGATGCTTTAACTCAAGAAGAGAAAGATAGGATAAACCAAGTAATAAACAATTACATTAGTCAATATCCAAATCAAAATTGTACAGAATGAAAATCATAGTTTTTGTTGTTTCTATATGTCATTTTTGTTATTCTCAAACGAATAATAATACTTACCTATATTTCGATAAGTTAAGTGGAAAAACATATACGGTTGAAATAAATGGAAAAAAAGAAAATGAAAAGTTCTATTCAAAGGGGGTAAAACGTAATGGAGACATAACTTTTCACATTGGGAAAGAGATGTTTTTGTTTTTAAGAAATAAAAACAAAGTTGATAGTTGTAAAATTGAACATTTAAAAAGCATAAAATTATCAGATGTTGATAATCTGGTAAAAGTTGTAAATAAAATCAATCCTCTATATCCGCATAAAGTTTTCCCCAATTTATTTCTAGTTGAAAAATTAAATGACTCTATTGTACTTAAATATAAAGTGAAATGGGAATATTATATTGAATAATGTTTATGGGATAATATTGTAAAGAGTTAAGAATTAGAATTTTGGCAGAGCTCAGTATTATCCCAAATGTTAGCTTCCCCAAAAACAGAACTGTTTAAAAGCAGAAAAGTAAAATTATTGAAATGAAAACACCATGAAAAACAAGTTAATACTTATGGCCCCCTTTGGCTTATCACAAGTTGCGTTAATACTTTATTTCCAAACCTAAAAACCAAAAAGCCGGAACTTAAAAATACTTTTAAGTCTTCGCTCAACTAGTGGACATAAGAGTGTCTCGTCCTAAAAAAAGTTTACATATTTTACATTAATTCTAAAATAGCTTTACAACTTATATTTAGTCCTAGTATTGGTTTACAATGATAGGGCTTTTTACGTAATAATTCTTCCATAATTTTTCTGTTTTTAAATTGTTTTGATGAACCTTATTTGGATTAAGGTTTCCTATGCTCATATGAGGTCTTTCATTATTGTATAGTGCAACAGATGTTTTCAATAATTCAGTAGCTTGTTCAGGGCTATTTGCTTGATAATAGTTTAAATACTCTTCTTTGATTATTCCATTGATTCTTTCGGCAATGGCATTCTCTAAAGGATCCCCTTTTTCCGTCATACTAATTTGGATGCCGTATGTTTTTAGGAGTTTTACGTACTCATAACTACAATATTGGGTGCCTCTGTCGGAATGATGAATAAGTTGTAATTGATCATTTTCAGGTAAGCTTAATAATGCCATTTTTAATGCCTGAATAGTCTCAGAAGTCTGCAGGCCGTCGGATAAATGGCATCCCACTATTTTTCTGGAATAGGCATCGGTAATAAGACTGATATAGACAAAGCCGCCATCAATTTTCCAATAGGTGATATCGCTTACCCAGAGCTGATTAGGTTTTGTGGGAATGAAGTCTCTAATCAGATTTGAATACTTTTTAAACCTATGGAAAGAGTTTGTCGTTATGGTTTGCTTCTTTTTTCGCCTAATTAAAAGGCGGTTGGCCGATAAAATATCAAATAATCTATCCCTGCCCATTTTTATTTGGTGGTCCAACAAAAATGGCTGTAATAGTTCATATAATTTTCTGCCGCCCATATGGCGATGGTTTTTTCTAATTCTAAGTACTTCAGAAACAATTAGGTCTTCTTCAAAAGATAATTGTTCGCGATACCAAAAATGTTGATAATAGGCCTGACGGGTGACACCAAGTAATCGGCAGAACCTGCCAAACTTACCTTGGGATAAAGGGTTTTCATCTCTTGGATTACTTGGTATTGGACTTTTTTACAATCCTTATTTTAAATTCATTTTCAGCTACTTCAATCATTTTTCGGTAGGTCTCCGCTAATAATCGAGCTTCTGTAAGTTCCTTTTTTAATTGGGGTAGAGAAGCTTCATCTTTATCCGGTAGGTTTTCTGGTTGATCTGACATTGGGGGCAAAGGTACGATTCTAGGCTTTGTGTAGTCATAACCATTTTTTTTTAACCAAACAGTTAATTGATTATTGCCGATATTATATTTCTTTTCGATTGATTTTCTTGTGGCAGTTCCTGTCAAAAATTCATTGCACAAAAATCTCTTAAATTCCTCACTGTACCTATTTTGAAATTTTGATGAAGATGTCCTGGAATATCTTTTCATGTTATTACACTTTTGTGTAAACCTATTTCAGGACAAGACAGAGTAAGGTAAAGCGTAAAAAAAGAATTGCAACCCATAAATAAATCACAAACACATTTGTGGCTCATATTTTAGTATATTTGGGTCACAAAATAATTTGTAACCCATATATAAGCCACAACAATAAGACCGTATGTGCCACATATCCTACCGCTTGAAAGTATAGATTGGTCTAAACTTATAGACCTTATGGGAATGATCACTATACACCACCCATACATCCCCAAAACCCCTAGTTTAATTACCACATAAATCGTATTTTGAGGGTTTTAAAACACTGCTTATGAAACCGATACGATTCAACTTTTGGCAAAGATTTTTATACAGTGCCATGATTTTTACGCTTGTTTTGGCGTCCTCTTTCGCACAAAACAACAAGGCAAAACTGCTAAATGAAAAAGTAGAGGCCATGGTATCCAAAATCAGAACCGAGGTGGATTCCAATTATGTGTATGACTATGAAAAAACAAAGTATGTGCCACCTGCGGGCAAAACGGTGTTGGTGATGGGGCAAACCGAGGAGCGTATTAAAGAATATAAGCGCAAGTTTCCTGAGAAGCCCAACCCCGGGGGCTGGTCTGCTTATTGGGCCGTTACCGAGTTTGTCGGTGTCACAAAAAAGCATACCAATAGCACGGGCACCAGCCAAAACCATCAAATGTTGGTGAATGCATTTCCAAACGCGGCATTGCACAGCGCTATGTGGATGGTGGGGAAATGGAACGTTACCGAAAATACCATACTCGGTATTTACGATGCGGTGATCAAACGCTACGCCAATTGGGTAAAAACGGTAAAACAGCCTATCTATCTGCGTATCGGGTACGAATTTGATGGACCGCATAACCCCGCTCCCGCTAGTTTTTAACTAGTGGCGGTAAGAGTGGAACAGAGATAGGGCAAAAAATAATTAAGGCAAAAGCTTTTGGGATAACGCGTAGGCTTTTGTTTTTAACTAAACACTAGTTACAAACTTGGGAGGTACCATGCAATCTAGATTTAGTCTGAGATGAAAAAAGAAACCCCCAGCCACCTTTTATAGCCGGGGGTAATAAAAATGGTGGGAATTTCATTATTCACCAATCATTACTTTAAAGTTCTTAATTGTATTGTTGTAAAAAGTTTGAATGATGTATATACCTACAGGTAAATTATCAACCTTAATCGTATTAACGGCATTGGAAATTTTTCCACCTATAATTAGTTGCCCCGTAAGATTATATATCTTGAAAGTCGCTTGTGAATTATTTTCTTTCAAGGTAATATACAACCGGTCTGTTGCAGGATTTGGGAACACTGAAACGCTTTGATTTTCTCCAATATTAGAATCAGCGTCTTTTGCTTTCGAAAATTTTGCCGATGCCCCCGTACATGTGATTACATTGAGAGAACTGTTGTAAATCAGACTTCCATGGGTCACATTATCCACGCATAAATTGACTGTAACCCCTCCCTTAGCTGTAGAAGAGGTTTGTAATTCCACATTTCCGTTAGTACCGGTTGTACCGCTAACTGTTTCGTTAAACGTACCGGAGAAGGTTCCCGTAACTGAAGCGTTTGCAACCGGGTTACCAATATTATCCAATATGGTAACCGTGGCTATTCCTCGCTTATTCCCCTTGCCTACATTCAGATGATCGGTGATGATGGAATTAACATAAGCTTCTGTTGGCGTACTTGTGCTATTTCCAGTTACGTTAATTGCACTCGATGTGGTAGATGCCGATTCATTGTCCGTAGCAACTGATGTTAAATCGTAGGAGCCAACACCAATCGTCCAATTCACCGAATATGGGCTACTGGTATCGATACCCACGCTACTGCCGTTAACAAAAAATTCTACCTGAGTCACTGATCCATCACTATCAGAAGCATCAGCTGAAATGGTAACACTATCACCATCATTGAAGGATGCCCCATTGGCTGGAGAGGTCACACTTACAGTTGGTGGGGTATTGACTGTGCTATTTCCAGTTACGTTAATTGCACTCGATGTGGTAGATGCCGATTCATTGTCCGTAGCAACTGCTGTTAAATCGTAGGAGCCAACACCAATCGTCCAATTCACTGAATATGGGCTACTGGTATCGATACCCACGCTACTGCCGTTCACAAAAAATTCTACCTGACTCACTGATCCATCACTATCAGAAGCATCCGCTGTAATGGTAATATTATCACCATCATTGAAGGATGCCCCATTGGCTGGAGAGGTGATGCTTACAGATGGAGAATTATTGCTTGGGGCCCCAAGGTTCCAGTTGAGTATCTGAAGTCGATTGTCATTAGACACTACCATACTCATGAGCCTGTCTCCCGTAGCATTCATCACACTATTGGTGGAGGTCTTGTAAGAGTCAGCATCGCTGTGTATTTCTGTCCACTGATTGTACAACCCGCCGTTTGCGGGAGTTTCAAACAGTCTAAGCGAATTATTACTGCCCTGCCTTACGAGGAAGTATATGTCATTATCTATAGGGTCTGCGTACATTTTTGGTCGATCACCCGTAAATGAAGCAATGGTCTGCTCAGACCAAGTAAATTGATTGCCATTTTGGATACCGAAATGGTGCTTATAGTTACTTCCATGTCTTAATACAACATGTACGTTTCCATTGCCATCCACAGCGCAACCATTGTGGTTTGCCAAACCAGAATCTTGCGCAATATTTTTAACCACAATGCTAGAATTACCGTGGGTTACAGGGAGGGAAACCGAATTCCCCGCACTGTTTTTCCAAGTTACGCCATTATCATCTGAGTACATGAACATCAGATCATGATTGGTCGCCCCATCTGGAGATTCCCTCCATACCCAGCTCCAGTATATTCTTCCATTTTTGAAATGGACATTATTGAAGTAAGCACACCGTGTTGATCCACCATGACTAGCTTCAATTATCTTAACAGGGGCATCCCAAAACCCATCGTCACGGTACTTAACCAAAAAGGTATGACCATTACCACTTCCACCGTCACGGTACATAAAGAATAACTTATTGTTGTCTCCTACAAAAAATCTAGGATAAGTCACACGATCAATCAACGTTTGATTTGATTCCAGATAGTTCTGTGTTGAACCGAATAAACTCGAAGTAAAGTTTGCATCGCTAATTGTTGCCGCTCCTGGGGAAGAAATGATGTACCTAAGGTCTCCTGCATGCATATCAAAAGCCAGATGAATTCTCCCGTCGTTTGGGGACACAATGATGTTAGGGGTATTGTGATTGTCCCAAACTCCATTTCGCTGTTCATAAGTGTGTGGTAATTCAACGTATACCCAGTTAGTGCCTAAGCCGTGGTTATTATTTCTGGCAATGGTTAGTTTTCTGGATGTAGCATCATAATAAGTCAAATACACAAAATTTTGGTACACCGCAATTGCATTTTGCTGGGTTGAAGTTGCTATTACGGGGTTAGTTGCCCAACAGTTTGAAGATATAACTGTTTTGTCTAAACTGACAAATTGTGCTGTAGCCAAAAGAGTAGACAGGCACAGCATACATGTGAAAAGAATTTTTTTAATTTGCATAGTGGTTGGTTGTTAAAATGGTTAATTATTGAATAAAAATACTTCATTAAACTAAAATAAATATCAAATAGAATTATCCTGTGCTTTAGGGGTATAAAATGATGTTACTTTAAAATTGCACAAAAGGGTAAGGTCCCTTTCTCTTAACTGACGCTAGTTTGCAACGAGTGGTTTTATCAAGTTTAGATATTAATTCTGCCTTATGCCACCACCAGTTCGCAACAGTTATTTTTTTAAATTCCCAATCCAATTGCAAACCCTTTAAAAAACACCTAAATTGCTGAGGTTATAAAGGCTTAGTTTAGCCAATTACCTTCAAACGTTTATACTTTGTTCAAAAATCTCCTAAAAAACATCGGCCCCGGCCCATTAATAGCGGCCGCATTTATTGGTCCGGGTACGATAACGGTGTGTACGCTGGCAGGCGTAAATTTTGGATTTGCACTGCTTTGGGCCATGTTGTTATCTGTGGGGGCTACCATCGTGCTTCAGGAAATGGCGGCACGCTTGGGCATTATTTCCCAAAAGGGGCTTTCGGAAATTATTAAAGGCGAAATCAAAAATCCTATTTTTAAGGGCTTTGCGGTGCTTTTGATTTTGTCCGCTATAATCTTGGGCAATGCGGCCTATGAAGCAGGGAATATCAGTGGCGGGATTTTGGGTTTGGAAGCCATTTTTGGTAGTCAAAAATTGAACTTCGGAAGCTTTTCCCTTAACCTGTATAGCCTTGCCATTGGGGCGGTGGCTTTCGTCATGCTCTTCATTGGCAATTATAAAATTTTGGAAAGACTATTGGTATCTTTAGTAGTTTTAATGAGTTTGGCATTTCTAACAACTGCCGTGATTACCAAACCCAATCTTTCCGATGTTTTAAAAGGTGCCTTGGTGCCAAAATTTCCA
Source organism: Hyunsoonleella rubra (assembly GCF_042684665.1). Lineage (NCBI taxonomy): Bacteria > Pseudomonadati > Bacteroidota > Flavobacteriia > Flavobacteriales > Flavobacteriaceae > Hyunsoonleella > Hyunsoonleella rubra. The sequence goes on from NZ_JBHULY010000039.1 coordinate 33,835, forward strand.
AAGGATAGTTTGCTTACTATCATTGCCTTAATCGGGACTACAGTTGTACCTTACAATTTGTTTTTACATGCCTCGCTGGTCAAAGAGAAATGGCAACATATATCCGATTTGAAATACGCCAGAAAAGATACAGTTATCGCTATCATTTTAGGGGGTATGGTATCGATGGGTATTATTGTTTCTGCAGCTTCGGTACCATCAACATCCGTAGAAAGTGCGGCTGATTTGGCTAAAGGTTTAGAGCCTCTTTTTGGAAGTTTTGCAAAAGTATTTTTGGCCATAGGCCTTTTTGCGGCAGGCATCACGAGTGTGATAACTGCACCGCTTGCGGCGGCCTATGTAGCAAAAGGTTGCTTGGGGTGGAACGGTGGGCTGCGTTCATTACGTTTTAGGAGTGTTTGGGGGTTCGTGTTGCTACTCGGGGTGGTGTTCTCCTCATTAGGCATTAAGCCCGTTGCCATTATTAAGTTTGCCCAAGTGGCAAATGGCATTTTATTGCCGGTAGTTGCAGGATTCCTGCTATGGGTAGTGAATAAAACCTCCATTTTGGGGAATTATAAAAACAATCTCTGGCAAAATATTTTTGGTTGTCATATCTTAGTGCTAAGTTTGTTGTTGTCCTTTGTAGCGCTCCATAAAGTGTTGCAATTAAACCTATTTTAGTGCACAATTTCATCATTGATATAAATGCAGATGTTGGTGAAGGTATTGGTAATGAATCCCAACTGATGCCTTATATTTCCTCGTGCAATATTGCCTGCGGGGGGCATGCCGGAGACCATAGAACCATGCAAAAAACTGTGAAACTTGCCAAGGATCACGGTGTGAAAATTGGTGCCCATCCCTCTTTTCCAGATAAAGACAACTTTGGCCGTGTGCCCATGGAGATGTCCTGTGCCGCTTTGTTTACGGCAATTGAGGATCAAATGGATGCCTTAAGGCATGTGCTGGAAGTTGAAAATTTGGACCTGCACCATGTAAAGCCGCACGGCGCATTGTATAATTTGGCCGCTATCGATAGCCGAACAGCCACTTGTTTTGTTGAGGCCATGAAAACCATAGTTGCGCCCGTTAAGCTTTATGTGCCTTTCAATTCCGTTATTGCCAAAATTGCAATTGAGAATAACATCCCTATTATTTATGAGGCCTTTGCGGACAGAAATTACAATGACGACCTTACTCTGGTCGACAGGACAGAGGCCAATGCGCTTATCCAAGACCCTGACCTGATGTTCGAGCATGTTTTCAGGATAATTAAGGACAAGAAAGTGAAAACCATCAGCGGGGCATTGCAGCCTATTGAGGCACATACCTTTTGCATTCACGGGGATAATCACAATGCGGTAAGGTTGGTTAGGGAATTGTTCCTTCGATTGAAGGCCAAAGGCATCCAAGTTAGTTGATGAAATTCCAACTCAAATACCAAAGATTTGGAGAATGCGCTATTTTGGTAGAATGGCCTGCTAAAATTGATGAGGACATCCTATCGGACATACTCTTATTTAAATTTTCTGTTGAAAATCAGTTAAAACATATTTTTGAGGTAACTACTGCATACCATTCACTATTAGTTGTTTATAAAAATTATTTTTCCTTCGATGAAGAAGTTGGGCGACTAAAAGAAATTTATAGGAATCCGTCAGAAATTAAGCCACGACCGCCACGATTATGGAAAATCCCGGTATGTTATGATGACGATTTTGGTATTGATTTGGATGCGCTTTCCAAAGAGAAAAAGTTGTCAAAAAAAGAGGTGGTTCAAATGCATTCAAAAGCTATTTATACCGTTTACTTTATTGGGTTTTTGCCCGGATTTCTGTATTTAGGGGGATTGGATGAAACACTTCACACACCAAGAAAGGCCGTGCCACGCTTAAAAATTGAAAAGGGGGCTGTGGCCATTGGAGGTAAACAAACTGGAGTTTACCCAAGCGGAAGCCCCGGGGGTTGGCATATTATTGGTAATTCGCCAATTTCATTTTTCGATCCGCATAAAGAACAGTCCTGTTTTGCAAGTGCATTGGACCAAGTACAATTTGTGCCAATTTCACGTTCGGGCTATGAGGATATCAAAACTTTGGTAAAAGCAGGCGTATATCAAATGGAGAGCGAGGTGATTGATGGTTGAGATTTTACAGCCTGGGATATTTACGAGTATTCAGGACTTTGGCCGTATCGGTTTTCAAAAGTTTGGGGTACCTTATTCGGGAGTAATGGATAGATATGCTGCTGTTGTGGCCAATACTTTGGTTGGAAATCCAGAAAACTCACCAGTTTTGGAAATCACCATGATGGGATTAAAACTCGAGTTTCATTGCCCGGCTGTAATAGCGGTTAGCGGTGCCGCTAGTTTCCCAAATATCAATGACAAAAGTGTGCCTTTGAACCGAACCATATCTGTCCATAAGGGAGACGTTTTATCGTTTGGAAGGCTCAACGATGGGTTTAGAAGCTACTTGGCAGTTAAAGGGGGTTTTAAAGGAGAAAAGGTGATGGGTAGTTATAGTATGTACGGTGGAATTACCGCATCCAATAGACTTAATAAAGGCGATACCATTTCAATTGATGAGACGCCCGATGCACTCAAACCAAAAAACGCATCCTTTAAAGTCAATCGGGATTATATTTTAAAAGATAATATTGAGGTATTTAAAGGTCCGGAATATGATAAATTAAACAAGACGCAACAATCCAAATTGTTGGAGGAAGGCTTTACTATTTCAAAGGACAGCAATCGAATGGGTTATCGTCTGGAACAAACAGTGGCAAATGATTTGGCACCTATTCTCACGGCTCCCGTATTACCTGGAACAGTACAGCTAACACCTTCGGGAAAACCGATTATTTTGATGCGCGATTGTCAAACGACGGGAGGCTATCCAAGAATATTTCAATTGAAAGAAACAGCCATCAACGTATTGGCCCAGAAATACATGGGGCAAAGCATCAAGTTCAAATTGGTAGATTAATCTTTATTTGCTTTGACGGTTGCGGTGGACTCTTCATCTTGCTTCGTAGTGTCACTGTTATTGTTCTCCACAGTCTGAATGTATTGCTTAAAAATCCTGGTATTCCGAATTTGGCGAGCATTGTACTCTGATTTTATCAGTGTAGAAGTGCCAATTCTATCCGCGCCGGCATCAATAAATTTCAATGCGGTTTCAAAGTCGCTTATACCTCCCGAAGCTTTTATCTTCATTTTGTTTTTAACCGTTTTTTTAATGATTTTCACGGCAGTAAACGTTGCCCCACTTTTTGCAAATCCAGTGGAGGTTTTAATGTAATCGGCATTGGCATCAAGGCAAATTTCGCAAGCCTTGATGATGTCGTTTTTGTTTAATTCCGAAATTTCGAGAATGACCTTCAATGGTTTTTTTCCAATTGCGGTTTTTACATTCAGCACATCCCGTAACACGGCTACGTAGTTTTTACTTTTCAAAAACCCACGATTTAGTACCATATCAATTTCATCCGCCCCATCATTTATGGCATTTTCGGCTTCAAAGACCTTTGCTTTACTGTCTGCTGATCCAAAAGGAAATCCTACAACTGTGCATACTTTAGTATTGGAATCTTTAAGGATTTGCTTCGCCATAGCCACATAGCAACTATTGACACAAACACTATGAAAATTATGCTCAATGGCCTGTTTACATAACTCAACTATATCATGTTCTGTAGCGGAAGGGTTGAGGCAAGTGTAATCAATGTACTGTGCAATATTCATAGAGGTTTTCTATTTAATAGTTTATAATTTAGTTAACAAGAGGGAAACAAAAAGGGTGAATTTTATGTTGGATTTGGGACATAAAAATGTTGGGCTAAGTTAAAGATTTAATTTTAAAAAAAATGGATTTTAACGATTTATTGGACGATTGGTCGAACCTCTTTTCGACAAAATTGGCAAAGTTCCCGATGTACAGTAAAAACGAAAAAAGCAACGTTCATCTTAATAAAAGAATCGCGTTGCTTTTCTACTAACCAACCAAAACTAAATTTTATGCATTTTCTACCAAATCGCTCTGATTTCTGAAGACCAATTGGTCGTCAAAGGCATCCAGTAGAATATTACTGTCTGTTGTTACTTTTCCAGCCAAAATTTCCTTGCTTAAGGCGTTGAGGACTTCTTTTTGAATCACCCGTTTCACTGGCCTTGCGCCATATTCGGGATTGTAGCCTCTTTCAGCTAAATAGCTAATGGCTTCCGAAGTAGCATCAAAAGTGATGTTTTGTTGCAACAGCATCTTCGTCACGTTTTTAAGCTGTAAACCTACGATGGCGACAATGTTTTTCTTTGTAAGTGGTGTAAACATAATAGTGTCGTCAATTCGGTTTAAAAACTCTGGTCTTACGCTTTGTTTCAAAAGCGCCAATACATCTACTTTTGAAGCTTCAATGGCGGAATCAATATCTTTAGTCGCCTCAAATCGTTCCTGTATGATATGGCTCCCGATATTAGACGTCATGATGATGATAGTATTTTTGAAATCAGCCACACGACCTTTATTATCCGTTAAATGCCCTTCATCAAGAACTTGCAACAAAATATTGAAGGTATCGGGGTGTGCTTTTTCAATTTCATCCAACAATACCACGGAATAGGGCTTTCTACGCACGGCTTCGGTCAATTGACCACCTTCATCGTAACCCACATACCCTGGAGGTGCGCCCACCAATCTACTTACGGCATGACGCTCTTGGTATTCGCTCATGTCAATCCTTGTCATCGCATTTTCGTCATCAAACAAATATTCGGCAAGCGCTTTTGCCAGTTCCGTTTTACCTACACCTGTTGTGCCTAAGAACAAAAATGTACCGATAGGTTTTTGTGGGTTTTGTAATCCAGCCCGGCTCCGTCTTACGGCATCACTAACGGCCTCGATGGCTTCTTCCTGGCCAACAACGCGTTTGTGCAGTTCATCCTCTAATTTCAGTAGCTTTTCGCGTTCGCTCTGCAGCATTTTTGTTACAGGAATACCCGTCCATTTGGCAACCACTTCTGCAATATCATCATAGGTGACTTCCTCTTTTATCAAAGAGTTTTCGGATTGTGCTTTTAATTGTTCTTGAAGCGCTTCAAGTTGCTCTTGGGCTTCTTTTATCTTGCCGTAACGCAATTCGGCCACTTTGCCGTAATCCCCTTCGCGTTCCGCTTTTTCGGCTTCTAGCTTGAAGTTTTCGATATCCAATTTTGTGTTTTGGATGTTGTCAACCACTTCTTTTTCGCTCTTCCATTTGGCGAATATATCGTTACGCTGTTCCTTCAAATTAGCCAGGTCGGAGCGTAGGGATTTTAATTTACTTTCATCCTTTTCACGCTTAATGGCTTCAATCTCAATTTCCAACTGCATGATTTTTCTATCCAAAACATCCAATTCCTCGGGCTTTGAATTGATTTCCATCCGCATTTTAGAAGCCGCCTCATCCATCAAATCAATGGCTTTATCCGGTAGGAATCTGTTGGTAATATAGCGTTGCGATAGTTCCACCGCACCAATAATAGCATCGTCTTTTATACGTACTTTGTGATGTGTCTCGTATTTTTCTTTAATACCACGCAAAATGGAAATGGCACTTTCGGTATCGGGTTCATCTACCATTACTTTCTGAAAACGACGCTCCAAGGCTTTGTCTTTTTCAAAATACTTTTGGTATTCGTCCAAAGTGGTTGCGCCAATGGCTCTCAGTTCGCCACGGGCCAGGGCAGGTTTTAAAATATTAGCGGCATCCATAGCGCCTTGTCCGCCTCCAGCCCCAACAAGGGTATGGATTTCGTCTATAAAGAGAACAATATCGCCATCGCTTGTTGTTACTTCTTTAATGACGGCCTTTAGTCGTTCCTCAAACTCACCCTTATATTTGGCTCCAGCAATCAGCGCGCCCATATCCAATGCGAAAATTTGCTTTTCTTTTAGGTTTTCAGGGATGTCTCCATCAATTATTCTGTGTGCTAAGCCTTCGGCAATTGCTGTTTTTCCGGTACCTGGTTCACCCACCAAAATGGGGTTGTTTTTGGTACGACGGGATAAAATTTGAAGTATCCTTCGGATTTCCTCATCGCGACCAATAACCGGGTCCAACTTGCCGTCCTTTGCCAATTGGTTCAGGTTTTTGGCGTATTTAGATAATGAATTATAGGTGTCCTCCTGACTTTGGGAAGTCACATTTTCGCCTTTGCGTAATTCTTCAATCGCTGTTTTCAAACCTTTTTCGGTTACGCCTTGGTCTTTCAACATTTGGGCAATTTTGCTATTCGATTTAAAAACGGCCAAAATCAAATGCTCGATGGATACAAATTCATCCTTCATCTTTTTGGCAATAATCGAGGCCTCGTTTAATGCTTTTCCAGCTTCGCGCGATAGCATTAAATCGCCTCCGGAAACCTTGGCAAAACTCTCTAATTGTTTATCTAGGGCCTGTTCTAAAATAGAAACGTTGACATTCAGTTTTTTCAAAATGAACGGCAGTACGTTTTCGTCCACCTCAAAAATACCTTTGAAAATGTGCTCATTTTCAATTTGTTGGTGGCCGAAGTCTTGAGCAATTTGTTGGGCTTGCTGTATGGCTTCTTGTGATTTTATTGTATAATTATTTAAGTTCATTTGTTGTATTTTCTTTTTACCTTTACGCTTCCTTTAGGTCAATTATCTTACCAATTCCGAAAGCGACGTATTTTAAGACAAAATGTCTTGATTTTTTCTGAAGAACGTGACTTTTAGTCAGTTGTAAGCTATGGAAAAGATAATCGACTTAGGGTATGTATGAGTAAGTGCGCAAGAGTGGTGCGCTAGGGATTGCAGTGGAAAGCCCACAGCGAGGTACGAGTGAGGACTTGGAACGTAAAGCCCGACCCACTTGCCCTGAGGAACTCGAAGGGTGTGGGTAACGCCCAAAATTAATTACACTAAAAGCGCATACTTTACGTTTAACCTTGAAAGCACAATTAATAGCATAAATGGGATTATTGAATAAATTATTTGGTGAAAAAACGGAGCGGGAGGAAAAGGTACTGCCGTGGATTCCGTTAAACGACGCGGGGCAAATCGATTATATAAGACAGAAATCTGGGATTACTGCTCAGGTTATTTTTAAGCATTCTACGCGCTGTGGTATCAGCAGTATGGTGCAACGCCAGTTTATCAAGGATTATAATTTTGGCGAAAAGGAGCTGGATTTGTACTATTTGGATATTTTGAGCTATCGGAATATTTCGGATTTAGTTGCCGAAAAGTTTCAATTGATGCACGAATCACCACAGCTTTTGGTGGTTAAAAATGGGGAGTTGGTGGCGCATGCCTCCCACGGACAAGTAAACGAGGTGGATCTGTCTAGATTTGTATAATAGTAAAATTTAAAGGGCTTCATGGGATATTCCATGAAGCCCTTCTTACATATTGATTTAACCAACTTTAAACCAAAAATCAGCTATTAACCACTCTATTGGGGCATGTAATTAAAAAGTTTTGTAATCTCCGAAGTGTTTAGTGAACGATTGTACATGAAGATGTCATCTATATGACCTTCAAACCGATACGTTTCGTTGTAGTTTACGCCCAGAAGAAGTTCTCCATTGATTTTAAAATCTTGGTCTGTGAATGATCCACTGTACACTTCAACACTGTTTACATAAATTTTCATTATGCCGTTGGTTGCGTCTTTCACATAAACAAAATGAGTCCAAGCATCTCTAACGGGAATCGTCTCGTTTATATTAGTACCCTCATTTTCATTATAGTTTGGGTACACATATTGCATGTTTCCATATTCTGATGCGTTTACAATGATGCCGTGATTATGATTATTGCTGTTTGAAGAGCCGATTCTTTGATCGAACAAATCGTACCGCGATTGCATTCCTGTTTTTATCCAAAACGAAAGGGTAGAGGATTGCATCGGTTTAAAGCGTATCTCCTCTGGAAAGACAACAAAAGCGTTAAAACCATTGAAAGCGGCCGCACTACTTTGGTTGCCTTCTCTGTCTTCTTCATATACAATATTGTTACCAGTCGCATGGTAGCTGTTTGTTGAGCTGTCGTTGCTATTGTTGTTAAATAGGTAGTAGGCCAGTAGTCCGTCTGACGGGAATGGGCCATCGTTCACCGTTTGTTGGTTATTTCCGTCGTCATTGTTGCTACATGAAAATGTAACAATTAACATAAAGGCTAAGGTTTTTAAACATGTTGTCTTCATTGTAAAAGATTTAGGGTTAAATAAAATATTATGGTTAGAAGTGAATAAAATGTAAAAAGAAAGATTTCTAATATGTACTTTTTGAATTTATCCAGCACTTATTCTTTTATGAGTTTTAAGGTTGAACTTGTAAACTCTGTTTCAATTTTAAGTAGGTAAATCCCGTTGCCTAAATTGGAAACATCAAAACGTTTTAAAGAAGGGTTTAAATGTTTTATAAGTTGCCCATGAAGGCTATATAATTGTAAACTTTTAATGTTTTGATTTCTGTAATCCAATTTGAATTCTGATTGAATTGGATTTGGATGCAGAGCAACTCTATCAGTACCAAAGTTTTCTGTCGATAGCGAAGCGCAATTTTCTGAGAATACGGTTCCGGCATCTTTTTGCCACATAAAATATGGTACATTGCCTCCATTAGCGTCGGCTTCGTTATCTACTTCAATACACCCTAAGTTTGGGCTTCCGGTAGAGTTTACAATTAGATTATTGGTCTGATTGGTGCCGTTTTTAACATTTAAACTAGTTAAACTTGTGTTACCACATACTAGGTCTCCTAAAATGTTAAAACTTGAAAAATCTAACAGGGGAATTAAATTATTGCTACAATTAATCGCATTCGCAGAGGCCGGAATATTTGGTAACGTAGTAAATTGATTATATGAAATATCCACAACAACAATACTGTTAATGTTAGAGAAATCTAGACTTGACAGATTATTATTGCCCACTTCTAAAGAGTTTAGGTTAATTAAGTTTGATAAATCAAGTGTTGATAAATTACAATTAATTGCTCTTAATACAAGTATAGGGCTGCTAGCTCCAACTGTAATTCCTGTTAAGCCTGTGTTATCATTAATAGTAAAGGAAGACAAACTGATAGCTGGTGATACATTAATGGTATTAAAATTATTGTCGTTTAGGTTCAAAAACTGAAGGTTCGTAGCGTTAGAAAAGTCTAGAGACGACAAACTGTTCGTCTCCATATTAAGCGTTTGCAAACTAGGAGCACCGGTAATATTAAGTGTTGAGATATCATTTCCCGATGCATTGATTTCTGTTAAACTATTATGCGTGCCTAGAGTAAGGATATTCAAAAAATTATTGCTCAAATCGATAAATTCTAAAGCTGTAAAAGCACTTAGATTTATAGTAGAAAGTTGATTATTCATACCATAAATGTGAGTTAAACTAGGTAGGGAAGAGCCAAGAGTTAAAACATTAATGTTATTATCTCTAAAATCTAATGTCTCCAGAGCTGTGCAGTTTGAAACGTTAAGGTTGCTTACATTGCCTGTATTGCCGTTACCCACATCTAAATCGCTGATGCTTGTACAGCCTGATACATTAAGAGTTGTTAGGCTATTGTTTGGTAAAATAAATAAAGTCGATAAAGCCGTTTGGTTCGATAAATCTAAAGTACCGATAACTGTGTTTTCGGATCTAAAATCTGTTAGGGTATTTGTTGGTGCGAGTGTCACAGAATTTAGGTTACTACTGTTGTTACAATTTATATCGATTATATTCGCCTGATTGCTCAAGTCTAAACTTGTTAAGCTGGAATTCTTAAATAAAACTACCTCTAACCCCAGGCAATCAGACAAATCTACCGATGTAAATACCGTATTTTCAGCGTTAATGGATTTTAAAACGCTGGTGTTGCTAAAGTCGATATTAGTGATTGGGGAATCCTTAACATTAATGGTTTCTAGGTTTATATTGTTTGATAAATCTATACTTGTTAATCCCGAACTCCCGCCTAAATTGAGTATTTTTAGGTTGGATTGTTTTGATAAATCCATACTAGATAAAGCCACCAAGCCATCGGCTCTAAGCCTCTCTAGGGATGAGCTTGTTGGTAAGGTTATGGAATTCAATAATGTTGATGAGTAAATTTCAGCATCAATTAAATTATTACAATTTGATAAATCAAGCGAGGTTAATTTACCGCCATACGCAACAAGGTTTTGTAAAGCCGTACTGTTCAAAAAGTTGATTGTCAGTCCGCCAGCGGGTCCAATTCCAAAAATATTAAGATCAGTTAACCCAGAATTAAGAATCAATTGAGTCTGTACCGTATTTTGACTTGCCACTAAAGTTTTTAAAGCAATGTTAGCAGATACGTCCAGGGAAGTTAAGTGCGCATTTCGGCGATACATTAAATATTCTAAATTGGTCAATGCACTTAAATTGATGGAAGTTGCAGTCGCTTGATTGGTTGATGTTGGCCCAGATGCAGTAATTCTTAATTCCGTAAGATTAATAAAGGCTTCAATGCCACTCCAGTTGCTTACAGGTACCTCTGAAATAAGTAATGTTGTAACGCTTTGGGCGTCGGCATTTAAAATATTTCCGTTGGCGCCATTGGTGTCAATGCCTTGTGAAATAAGAAAGTTTTCAAAGGTTGCATCTGGAATTGCGGTTGTTTGTGCGCTGAGAAAACTGCACAATAAAGCACATAAGAATAATAGGTAAGATTGTTTCATAATAAATTTGGTTAAAAATTATGAGTCAAAACTACCAGTATAGCCCATTACTTGGACTACATAAAATATGTAGAATTTATATCAAGCGCTCTTTGTTTGCCTTTTCTATGGCTTCTTCACGTGTGCATACCTGAAGTTTTTCGTAGATATTTTTAATATGAAAACGAATCGTATTTACGCTAATAAAAAGAGTTTTAGCAATGCTATTGTAGCTTTTACCAGAGGCTAATAGCGTGAGAACTTCAGTTTCCCGTTCTGATAATATGGAGTTTGCGGATTTTCTAAATGACTGCACCACCATTTTTGCAATATTGATGCTCATTGGCGCACCGCCGTCCATTACTTCTTTTAAAGCCGAGGTTAATTGGGATGGCGAGGTGTTTTTGGTAATATACCCTGAAGCCCCAGCGCATAACGCATCAAACACGGTCTCAGAGTTTTCATAAACCGTTACAATTACAATCTCAATATTGGGATTAAGTTGTTTTATTTTTTTAGTGCCTTCAACGCCGTTCATTTTTGGCAACTCAATATCCATCAAAACGATTATGGGATTATCGTGCTTTAAGTTTTCAATGGCGTCTTCACAATTATGATAAGTGGCTACGACTTTAAAACCTTCAGTTTTGCCAATTATTTTCTCATATCCTTTGGATAATGGGATGTTGTCTTCTATGATAACGATGTTATGTTCCATACTTCTAAAAACAATAAATATAATAGGTGGCCGGTATTTTTAGCCCACATGATTAATGTGGTTTTCCTCTAAAAACAATTTTAGTTCCGTAGCCATTTTCGTTTGAATCTATGGTCAGATCGCATCCAATAGAAATTGCCCTTTCCTCTATATGCTGCAATCCACCTTTATTTCTTACCTGTTCAAATTTGAAGCCTTTGCCATCATCTTTACAACAAATCTTCAGATCAGTACTGTTATATTCGAAAGTTAGATCTACTTTTTCGCATTGGGCGTGTTTAGCAATATTCGTGAGTGCTTCCTTAAAAATATAAATGATTTGCTTGCTCCAATAATATGGTAGTTTAACGTTTGATGTGATTTGTTTTTCCACCTCAAAAACAATGTTGAACTGTTTTAGGTAGTCTTCTCCAAAATCAGAAATATAAGTTGCAACCTCCTCTAGGTAATCACTTTTGTTTTTCAAAGTAAAAATAAAGTCTTTGGTACCCTTGTAAAGATAGTCGGCGTCAGTGCTTATCTGGGATAACAATTCCTTGTTTTCGGGATACAAACTTTTCGATTCGCCTTCTAGTAAGCTTGATAGAATTGAAATCCGTGCCAATTTATTACCTAGGTCATCATGGAAATCTTGGGCAATATTATGCCTTACGGCAACCAATTCTTTTTCAAGTGCTTCTCTTTTTTTAATGGCGCTTTGCAATTGTTTTGTTTTAAGTTTTGACTGTTTTAGCCGTTTTAAAATGAAGAGGATTATAGCTGAAGCTACAACAGCGCTTAAAAAAAATAGGACCCACATTTCCTTGTACCATGGTATAGTAATTGCGAATATGTATTTTCTTGAAATAGCCCAATCACTATCCAGTTTTTTCGATCTTAATTTTAAAGTGTAATCTCCTTTTTTGTAATTGCTGAAATCCAGAACTCCGCTTCGGTTATCAAGGTTTGTCCAGGCTTCATCGTTTAGTTGGTATTGGTTGATAAGTTTTGTCCTATTAAACGAAATGGACGAATAATAAAACCGATTGTCTTTTTGAGTGATATTGAGAATTGGTGGATTTGTTTTTGTAAGTGTCCCGTTATTTTTTATAATAGAAACACCTTTGTTCCCCGTAATCCAAATGTTATTGTTGCCGTCTTCTTTGATTTTGCTAACATAAGACGACAATAATCCGCTTTCTTGGGTTAAATTTCTATACGCTCCATTATGAAAGATGGATGCACCGGATTGGGTTCCTATCCAGATCTTATCGTCATGGTCTAGAAATAAGGCATTAATTTGTTGGTTTATAAGGTCGCCGTCTTGACTTATTAAATCACTTTTATTTCCAGAAAATGCCCAAAGCCCAGTGTTGGTTCCAAGAAATATAGAGTCTTTTTTTTGGATTGAAGTATTAATGATACTGTTGTCCAAAGCCTTATTGCTCGTAAGATGCTTTTCAATTTTGTTTGCATCTTCATGATAGCGATAAAGACCATCATTGGTGCAGAAAAAGAGATTATCAGAAAGTTCGAAAGCGTCAAAGACATTATATCTAAGTTTGTCGTATCCACAGTGTTTCGATAAATCCTTGAATTCGATTTTGTTACTAATGACGATGCTTCCGTGTTTTTCAAGATAAAACCTCCGATACCCATAGTGTTCCCAAATATTTTCTCCAAGCGAATTTGAATTTATTTCTAAAGAGCTGATGATTATACTATCCTTAAATCTGATAATATGCTTTCCAAACCCCTGCAAGGCAATACTGTCAGTAAGCGCATAATCTTCAATGGCAAATACATTTCTATTTGAAAGTAAAAAGGCCTTATTGTCCAAAAAAGCAATATCTACAATGTTTTTGTTGAGAGGAATGTTTTTTACAGCGGTGTCTTCAGGGAAAATGCAGTAAAGTCCATCTCCAAAGCTTGATATCCATAAATTCGATTCATGGTCGAACATAAAATCCGAAATGGTTGATTTAATACCATACACTTCAGCTAGGTTCTTCTTATGCTTAGTTTTCAAATTAAACGAAAACAACTGCATAAAACCCTTGTCATCTGCGTTCATTAAATAGGCATAATCTCCTTGTGTTTCAACTTTTAATATTCGGGTATTTCCTGTGTCTAGATGAAAACTTTCGAGGATTTTATCTTGATTAAAAAGTATGGCTTCATTTTCATGGCCAGCTATAAAAACATCTTTATTGACTTTGTTTAAAGAGGTGATTATTTTATGTTCTAAAAAAGGAAACTTCAAAACTTTTTCATTCCCTCTTTGGATATAAATGCCTTTAAGGGGTTGTCTGTATTTTCGCGATGAAAATAAATATAAGGAATCCTCAATTACCTTAAATTCTGCAGAACTCAAATCCGTACGACTAATATCAAATTCTTTCAAGCGGTTGGATTCGTTTGGGCTATAAACTATTTTTTTGTGTCGAATTTCATCATCGTCCGCCCAAAATACGTTGTTCCTATAGTCATGATAGTTGTAAAGTGTGTCCCTGAAAATTTCGATATTTGATAATTTTTTGGGCCCCTCCAGATAGTAGATTATTTCTTCCGTATATGGGTTGAAGATGTTCAAACCACCTCTCCATGTAGCAATCGCCAAATTTTTGTTGGACAGCTCATTAATAGCAATGATAAAATTTGATGATAAGGCGTCGTTGGAAGTGTAAATTTTGAACTGGTGCCCATCAAATTTTACCAGCCCGCTGTCCGTTCCAATCCAAATGTACCCAGAGCTGTCCTGAAACAATCCGTAGGTAATATCATGCGGTAGGCCATTGTTTGTGTTAAAATGCATCATTTTTTGCTGGGCAAAAATGGTGCAACTGCACAAGATTAAAAGTATGTATATAACGGTTTTCAAAAAGACAAAATACAAAAAGAATAGAATTTTTAGACCTACATGCTTCATGTAGTTATGTATTTTTACTTTTAAAGTTTTATGTTGGATTTTCTATTCGTTTATGGTACGCTACAAAAAGATTTGGATAATGACATGTACCGCTTTTTATTGCGTAATTCTGAATACGTTGGCAAAGGCTATTTTCAGGGGAAACTCTTCAAAATATCTTGGTTTCCGGGTGCAATACGAAGTATTGATTCCGGCGATACTGTTTACGGCTCTATTTTTAAATTAAAACAAACGGCCACTGTTTTCGAGGTTTTGGACGATTATGAAGGTTATAACCCTTTGGATGAGGCCTCAAGTTTGTTTAAACGGGAAATCATCGATTGTTTTACCAAAAATGGTGATGCTATAAAAGCTTGGGTGTATCTTTACAACCAAAATGTAAAAGATGCGCCTAGGATGCTTTCTGGGGGTTTTTTGAAAGATGGCAACTGCTAAATTTACCGATACACTTTTTCATCCGTTGGATCTTGATTTGGAAATTGAGCTCCCAAAGAAATTCACCTTTCCGTTTTACTACGAACCGCACGAGCTGAGCAGGCTGGCTTCAAGAAATTTGCAAAACTATTTAGAGGAGCAAACTGATTTTCAGCATAATTTTGGATTGCGGCCTGAAGCTAAAGGCTTGGTTATCGGGAAGATGTTTGGCGTGATGGTGGTGCAAAATGAAAAGGGCGTTTTAGGCTATCTGGTAGCCTTTTCAGGAAAATTGGCAGAGAGCAATGCCCACAAAGGCTTTGTGCCAACTGTGTTCGATACTTTGGATGCCACTGGTTTTTATAAAAAAGGAGAAACCGAACTCAATGAGTTAAACCGTCAAATTGAAGCATTGGAAACTGCACCCGAATTGCTAAATGCGAAACAGGATTTAGAACAGGGGCAAAACACTTTTGATCAAGAGTTAAATGCTTTTAAAGCAGAATTAAAAGCCAAAAAAAAAGCACGCAAAGCGAAGCGGGATTTAGCCCTAGCCGAACTGTCACCTGGAGAATCTGAAGTGGTTTTAAAGGATTTGGACAAACAAAGCATTTATTATCATTTTAGATTAAGGGATTTTAAAGCGGAAGGGCAGGCTAAAATTGAAAATTTGCAACAGCAGTTAGAAAAGGTTTTAGCCCCAATTGAAACTCTAAAGAAAAAGCGTGCGACTTTATCAGCTTCACTTCAAAAACGTTTGCACGAGCAGTACCGATTTCTCAATGCCAAAGGTGACACCAAGGATTTGCTCGATATTTTTGATAATGCCCAAGTACCACCGCCAGCAGGCTCGGGGGAGTGTGCGGCTCCGAAGTTGTTTCAATATGCATATGAGCATAATTTAAAGCCCATTGCCATGGCAGAGTTTTGGTGGGGAGCATCTCCAAAATCCGAAGTACGAAAGCATAAACAGTTTTATCCCTCGTGCCGAAGCAAATGTGAACCCATTTTGGGACATATGATGCAGGGCTTGGTAGTTGAAGATAATCCTATTGAAAGTGTTGCCGAATATGACGCACCTTTGGAAATCGTTTATGAAGACGACTATTTGCTTTTGGTCAATAAACCTCATGAGTTTTTGTCCGTGCCGGGGAAGCATATTCAGAAATCGGTATTGACACGAATGCGACGCTATTTACCAAAGGCGAAAGGCCCTTTGTTGGTGCACCGTTTGGATATGTCCACTTCGGGATTATTGTTGGTGGCCAAAAATGAAAAGACCCATAAAAACCTCCAAAAACAGTTTATTGACCGCACAGTTAAAAAACGCTACGTTGCGCTATTAGATGGTGAAATCACTCAAAAAGAAGGCATCATCGATTTGCCGTTGCGCGTGGATTTGGATAACCGTCCACAGCAGTTGGTATGTTTTGAACACGGTAAACCTGCCAAAACCAAATTTGAAGTGGTTGAAGTAAAACACGGCAAAACGCGGATTCATTTTTACCCCATTACGGGGCGTACCCATCAATTACGGGTACATTCGGCACACGCGGATGGATTAAATACGCCAATTGTTGGAGATGACTTATATGGTAAAAGAGGGGAGCGGTTGTTCTTGCATGCGGAACAAATAACCTTTTTACATCCCGTGACGCAGGAGGTTTTGGAGGTGGTTTGTGGGGTGCCTTTTTAGTCTCCGTCATTGCGAGTGCAACGAAGCAATCTACAATTTATGGTTACGAATCATTTATGATTATTCAAAATAGGTCTTTTTGTTGAGTGAGATTACTTCGGTCGTACCTCCCTCGTAATGACGGTTTTGTTTATAAATACTGATAAGTTTGTATTGATTTTTTGATGGTAAAATCCGAACTTCGTTTACTTGTGCTGAACTGATTTCAGTATCGAACGATATAGTTCATTAAAATGAATCCATATCTAACCGTTATCTGGATTTTATGAAAATTGAAAAAGTAAATATTAAGAACTTTAGAGGTATAGAAGAAATCCAAGATTTGGATTTAAATAGTCTTTCTATATTGATTGGAGAAAATGGAGTCGCTAAAACAGCCCTGTTAGAGGCGTTGAACTTTTGCTTATCACCAAGCTTTCTTTCCGATAGAATGAATTTCACAGACTTTTATCAAGGAACAGATGATCCAATAGAAATTCAAATCAAATTCGACACAACCTTCAATGCATTTCTTCCAGATGGCTTTACAAAGCAAACTGTTGTTTGTGATGGTATATTCTTGAGAGCTAAAAAAAGAGACAAAGCTAAAGCCGGTAAAATGTTTACTGAGTTAGTAGTAACTCAACATTATGTTCTGCCAAACAGACAAAAAGATTCAGCTAATGGTTGGGTTCAAAAAAGGAAAAACGGGTCAGATTTTCGATTTGACGAAAGATTATTGTCCTTTCCGGTTCAAACAGAAGGTTTGCCACGAAGTTTTTATTTTTCAAGGACACGAGAAAAACAGATTAAAAAGGGGTTTAGAACTTCAATTGAAACTGTAATTGAAGATTTTAACTGGAGATTTCAAAGAAATATACGAAACTCCAATCCAGCGTCATCGATTCCAGTAGATAAAACAAAAGTCGAAACAGATATTATCGATACTATCGATAAGAAATTGATCAAGAAAACATTTGACTCGCTAAATAACAAACTACAAAAATTCAATGTACCTACCTTGGAGTTAAAGATTCTTGATTCCAATGCCCCTTTCAATAATATGTTTTTAAGCAAGGTTATTAACAATGTTGAGCTACAAACTAATCAAATAGGCTCTGGTATAGAGTTGCTTGTTTCTTTGGTTTTTCTTGAAACATTGGCCACACTTTCAAAAGAAGATATAATCATCTTAATTGATGAACCAGAGCTACATCTCCACCCTAAACTTCAAAAATCACTAATTCCCTATTTTGACTATATAATCAATAGTAATCAAATAATTTGCACAACGCATTCTCCTTATGTTTATCAGGATTGTGTTAATAAACCAAATACCGAACTTACAGTTTGCACCAAAGATGGAAATGATAAAATATCATTTGATAGCGTCACAGCATCTAATTTGTTTCCTTGGAGTCCTTCCTGGGGTGAAATTAATTATAAAGCTTTTGGATTGCCAACAGTTGAATTTCATAACGAACTTTATGGACATCTACAATGGTCAAACAATGCACATACAACCAACTTGATTGAAGCATATTTCATTCAACAAGGTCAAGTTCAAACGAAAAATTGGATTAAGGTAATCCAAGGTATTCCACAACCGGCAACACTAGTAACGTTAATGACATATATAAGACACAAAATCCATCATCCTGAAAATTTAAGTAATGTAGATTATACTGAAACTGAATTAATTGAATCAATAGAAATAATGATGCGATTGGTGTAAATGTAAATACCTATCCTGTTACACTAAATATGACGTAAGACTCCTTTCGGTCGTCCTACGCATATTATTTAGGATAAATACAAAAAAACTCTCTTGAAAAGGGAGTTCTTATAATATCTTTTAAATCCCCGCCACAGCTACAGAAGTCGAATTAATGATCTGTTTCAGTTGCAGTTTTAAATCCTCACCTGTGTCATAAATCATTTGTTCTTCGGTAGGGAAGGGTACAGCGCGACGTTCCAAAAATGGAATAAGGCTTGTTTCCAAGGCGCGTCGGTCACCACGTGAAGTAGCGTAAATATGCTCAAAAACGAATTCGCTGGTAATTGGGAACGCATCTATCAACTGGTTGTTCTGTAAATTGATATACTCCACATTGCCCGTTATTTGTGAGGCTTTGAATTGGGTGAATTCGTAATATTCACATCGGACAGTACGCATTCGATCTACTTTTATGGCATTGCCCAAACTGTCTTTTACCACTTTGCCGTCTTCTATCAGTTCCTCTTTTCCATCGGCAATTTGCTTTTCCTTGATAATCTGGCGTTCCTTGATTTGCTCAGGCGAAATATTAATGCCCCGCAGGTTCACTCTTAAATTAAAATCGTAGTTCACATTTTCCTCCGGCGTACCGTGATATTGCATCCAAAAATTGTTGATGCCATAACTGCTGAAATTTAACAGGTCGTTTTCCAAACGTACAGGAATAATTTTCCCAGAATCGTTAATCATATCCACTAATACAAAATCGGTACCCCTTTGGTGCGCTACTTGCATAAGCGCTCTCGTATCTTTGAAATTCGGGTTGATGCTTTCAGTTTTACTTAATTGATCATATGCCGCCCTGATATCCAATTTATTATTTGAATTTATAAGGGCTTGGGCATTGTTATACAAACGTTGCGATGCACCATTTTTATAAAATATGAGTTCATCAGAATAATCCTGAAGCTGGAAATTTATTGCCCTGCCTTGCACCTGCAACGGTAATAGGGGTTTTAGCTTTTCCTGACGATTATCCAAGCTAACGTATCCATTGAAAATTCTTAGGTAGTTTTCCGGATTGTTGTCCTTTTTTAAAAGGTTGATGTCGTTCAAATCTCTATCTACGGCTTTATTGTAGGCCTCTTCCAATAGCATAATAATATCTGCTTTTCCTCGTCGATCTTTATTAATGCTTAGTTTGCCAATGGCATCGTTTATGGCGCGGTCGTAATTGCCATAGCTTATGGTTTTTTCCATTTGTCGTCTAGTACTGCACGACAAAATAAAGGCCAATAGTAATGAGGTAAGTAAAATTCTTTTCATGGGTTAAGGTTTATAGGTTTGGGGTTACCTTTCCAAATGTGGTGCCAAAATAATAATAAAACCTATGAAATGCTAATAAATCAGATGAAATGCAAGTGTAAGTCTAAATATGTAAGTTTATAACTACTAAATATAGCAGGCTGTAATCTAAAACCTAATCAGACTTCAAGCTGAAATGGGTATAGAGAAAATAGGCATTTACCAGAATCCCTAAGACGTTTATTGAAATCACAATGAAACTACTTAGTAAAGCCCCAATTACAATACAGACCAAACAAAGTGCTATTAATATAATGTTCAATATGGGTGGGTTTTCGTTGGCCCAAGGATTGGTGTAGTAGTGCACCACTTTTTCTATAGCTACAAGAAAAGTAAAAAAGGCTGGTAAAAGATTGATAATGATTGCAGTACTTCCTTCCATTCAATTTTTTTTGAGAGTGAAACAACACTATTGTCAAAATTTATGGAAGTGGACTTGGGGTGTCTTTGTGCTTTCTCAATTGAGAAGAATAAAATTATGACTAAATATGCTAATTTTCAAAGCCAGATTTGAGAATATTCTGAAAGTTATTAACACCTCAGAATATTGAAAATTTCAATGACCTAAAAACTCCGATAAATTTTCAGGCTTGAGTAGGGTTTCCTCCCCCATGGGAGTCCCGATAGTTATCGGGAAGGAGGGGCTTACTTTTTTCCAAAAACAGGCAACAATTTGGTAGAGACCTCGCCAAAACCAATTCGGGTGCCATCCTTTTTGCAGTAGCCCCGCATAATTACGGTATCATTGTCGTTGATGAATTTCCGTTCGGAGCCATCGGCCATTTTCAGTGGTTTTTCACCTTTCCAGGTGAGTTCCAGCATGGAGCCGTAACTGTCCTCCGTCGGCCCCGAAATTGTACCGCTACCCATCATATCACCAGAGTTTACAGGGCAACCGTTTACGGTATGGTGTGCCAATTGTTGCGCCATATTCCAGTACATATATTTGAAATTGGACTTGCTTACTGTAGTTTCCTTTGAGCCTTGGGGTTGAATGGCTACTTCTAGGTTGATATCAAAACTTTTTGGGCCTTTGGATTGTAAATAGGGTAGTTGTTTTTTCTTTGGTTTTGGCCCATCAACACGATAAGGCTCCAATGCATCCAAAGTGATAATCCAAGGTGAAATGGACGAAGCAAAATTTTTAGCCAAGAATGGTCCTAAAGGCACATATTCCCATTTCTGAATATCGCGAGCGCTCCAATCGTTAAGCAGCACCAATCCAAAAATGTATTCCTCGGCCTCTTCAATGGGAATGGGTTCGCCTAAGTCGTTGGCGTCCGTAGTAATAAACGCCATTTCCAATTCAAAATCAACTAATTTACTAGGCCCGAAAACGGGCTCTTTTGCATCTCCGGGAAGTGTTTGTCCCTGAGGTCGATGCACCGGTATTCCCGATGGAATAATGGACGAGCTCCTGCCATGATACCCTACTGGTATATACAACCAGTTGGGCAATAATGCATTTTCTGGGTCGCGGAACATGCTTCCAACATTGGTGGCATGTTCAATACTGGAATAAAAATCGGTATAATCGCCAACATCCACGGGTAACTTCATTTCAATTTCATCCAATCGGAACAATACAATTTCCTTATGTTTTTTATTCCCTTTTAAAATGGGGTTTTCAGCATCAAATATTTCAGCAATACGATTTCTCACCGAGCGCCAGGTCTTTCGACCATCAGCAATAAAATCATTTAACGAATCTTGCAAAAAGATGTCATCGGTCAATGCTATCCCGTCAAAGTAGCCCAATTGGTGCAGAGCACCCAAATCGATGGCCGTATCCCCAATACGCGTCCCGATGGTGATGATGTCATCACGGGTTAAAAACACACCAAAAGGGATATTCTGTATGGGGAAATCGGAATTTTTATCGACGTGCAACCACGACGTTCTATCTGGATTGTTGGCGGACAAAGGCATAGGGTTTTGTTTTTAGTCTATTCCAAACCTACATAATTTTTTCATTTAAATGATAAAAAAAACGACAAAATCTAAGTTTAAGATTAGGGTTAATAAATCGTGCATAACTTGGTAAGTAAATCTACCCTTTTTGATGTTTTTAACTATTCTATTTGTTACTTTTGCCGAATTATTAAACGACACGTAAAAGTTATGCAACGCGACGAACAAATTTTTGAATTAATTCAGGCCGAAAAAGAGCGCCAATTACATGGTATCGAACTAATCGCATCGGAGAATTTTGTAAGCCAACAGGTGATGGAGGCGGCAGGTTCCGTTTTAACCAATAAATATGCCGAGGGTTACCCGGGTAAGCGCTATTATGGAGGCTGTGAGGTAGTTGATGAAATAGAGCAAATTGCTATAGACAGGGCAAAAGCGTTGTTCGGCGCGGCTTACGTTAACGTACAACCACATTCTGGAAGTCAAGCGAATACGGCAGTATTTGCCGCTTGCTTAAAGCCCGGTGATAAAATCCTAGGTTTCGATTTATCGCACGGTGGGCATTTAACCCACGGGTCGCCAGTAAACTTTTCAGGAAAGTTGTACAATCCTGCGTTCTACGGAGTTGAGGAAGAAACCGGGGTTTTAAACTACGATAAAATACATGAGATAGCAACGGCAGAGCAACCAAAATTGATCATTTGCGGTGCATCTGCTTATTCGCGCGATATAGATTTTAAACGTTTTAGGGAAATTGCAGATAGCGTTGGTGCCATTCTGTTGGCCGATATCTCTCACCCAGCAGGATTAATAGCCAAGGGTATCTTAAATGATCCATTACCGCATTGTCATATTGTAACCACGACCACTCATAAGACTTTAAGAGGACCAAGAGGTGGACTGATTATGATGGGTCAGGATTTTGAAAACCCATTCGGAATCACCTTAAAGAGTGGAAAATTAAGAAAGATGTCTTCTTTGTTGGATTCTGCTGTTTTCCCAGGGAACCAAGGAGGACCTTTAGAGCATATCATTGCGGCTAAAGCCATCGCTTTTGGCGAAGCCTTAACGGATGAATTTTTACAGTACCAATTACAGGTGAAAAAGAATGCGGCTACTTTGGCCCAGGCATTGGTAGATAAGGATTATAAGATTATTTCTGGTGGTACCGACAACCACTGTATGTTGATCGATCTTCGCAATAAAAACGTTTCTGGTAAAGAAGCAGAAGAAGCTTTGGTAAAAGCCGACATCACCGTGAACAAAAACATGGTGCCATTTGATGACAAATCACCATTTGTAACTTCAGGAATTCGTTTGGGTGTTGCCGCCGTTACAACGCGTGGCCTAAAAGAGGATGCCATGGCAACGATTGCCGACCTCATTGATGAAGTGGTGAGCAACCATGAAGATGAAGCAATTATTGAAGGTGTAAAGAACAAGGTGAATGCCATGATGGCTGATAAGCCGTTGTTTGTGGCATAAAAAAACAATATATAATATAGTTTAAGGCCTGAATTCAATATTCGGGCTTTTTCATTTTGGGCGTTACCCTCGATGCAAGCTTAGGGTGTTATTTGAAACAATCGTCCTCGGGTCAGGCTATCCGCTATATCTTTTGCTTTCTGTCATTCGTGCAAAGGCAGGAATCCATCGAAAATCCAGTTCTAAATTTTTAAGATTCGTGCCCAACTCCAACCAAGCAAAAGGATGCCGCTTCTATCCTTAACGCGGAAGCAGGCATGTTCAATTTAAATCTGGCAAAACCTGTATCATTTTTTTAGATTTCTTTTAGGCAATCAAATTTAAGAAGCCTTATATTTAAAGTCATAATCAACTCAGAAAACATGTGGGAAGAAAAACTAAAGATTTACGACGCCATTGTGGACAAATGTCCGCGGTTTGAAAGGAAAGGAAAATCCATGATTTATACCTCTGCGAATGGGCACATGTTTACGTTACTGAATAAAGCAGGGGAGATAGGAGTGCGATTCTCCAAGGAGGTGCAAGAAAAATACATTTCTGAATTTAATTCTTCGCTCTACAAATCCTATGGAGCCGTAATGAAAGGCTATGTGTTGATACCTGATGCTTTGCTTGAGGATTTGGATAAAATGGCCAAATTGTTTAACCAGAGCTATGACTATGTCATGAGCCTAGATCCCAAATAACAAAATGATGAAACTAAGATTAGTACTAATTTCCCTTTTAATCTCCACAAATTTTATGGCACAGGATAACACTAAATTACCTTACGCCGAAATTCCAGACCATGCAGAAAACTATACAGCCGGAACTGTAGCTTCAAGAATGGTGGACGGTTTGGGGTTTCGTTACTATTGGGCTACGGAAGGCTTACGGCCGGAAGATTTGGCCTATAAACCCAGTGATTCAGGACGAACTTCAGCAGAAACCATCGATCATATATTTGGACTGTCCAATTTCATATTAAAGTCAATTTTGAAAGATTTTAAACAGAAAAACGGTGAAGACATGCGCTTTGAAGAAAAGCGAAAACAAACCCTTCTAAATTTTAAAATGGCTTCGGATATTTTAAGTGCTACAGAAGACTTATCAAAATTCGACAACCACAAATATCCTTTTTGGAACCTAATCAACGGCCCCATCGCTGATGCCCTTTGGCATTGCGGTCAAGTAGTGTTATTGCGCCGGGCCTCCGGAAATCCCTTTAATTCCAAAGCCAGTGTGTTTTGGGGGAAGCTTAAGGACTGAACACGGCAAAATCACCCAATAATCACATAATAAATCCCTAGGATAATCATTATAAACAGCCCAATTGCCAAAAACCTTATGGAGCGATTAATACTTTTGAATTTACTTGACGCAATCTTAGAGTTAACATAAATCTGTTGTCCTAATTGGTCAAATAATTCATCTTCATCCTTGCTAATGCTGTAAAATGTTTGGGAAAATTCCTTAATGTTTCCATATTTCTGGATGACATCATCAAAGAAGAAAATATTCTTATCAAATTTGCCTTCGATTTTCGGCATAAAACATCTGATACTATAGTAAATAGAGATGACAGTGGAGATAATCCAAAAGCCCGCGATAATATAGAATCCAGTGTTGTCTTTGTCCGATTCCAAAATTGTGCCCACACTTTTAAAAACAAAGTTGAGCATGATGCCATAAAACGATAAAATAAGACCCGCTTTAATTTCAGAGGCTCTGATAAGGTTGAAAATATAGTTAATGCTGCCCCAATAATGATCCACAAGATCATCAAGGTGTTTATTTTTTTCTACTATTGGCACTTGTTTTATGTTATCTTCTTCTTCCATGTGACTCATTGATTTTGGTGGTTATTCTATAACGGCATAAATATTTAATGGATTAGATTTGTTTTTCACGGAAATGTTCCCAAGACTTTCGCAAACAAAGGATTCCTTAATTTTTTGGTAACAATCTTCGGAAATAACAATTTGATTTTCTCCAGCAGCATCCTGTAGCCTGGCCGCCGTATTTACCGTATCTCCAATAACTGTAAAGTCCAGGCGTTTTAAGCTAGAGGACCCAATATTTCCGGACACCATTTCTCCACTTTTGATTCCTATGGAAACCTTAGGTTGAAATTTATTGTCTTCACCAAAAGCCGATAAGTTATTGATACGATCTCGAACTGCTAGGGCTGCATCTATGGCCCGGTCTAAATGATAATCTCCCCTAAAAACAGCCATGACGGCATCGCCTATAAATTTGTCAATATAGCCCTCTTGATCCATTATTTCTTTAACCATCACATCAAAGTAATTATTAATCAATTTTACTACTTTATCTGCCGTAATGGATTCGCTAATGGCCGTGAATCCGCAAATATCAATAAATAAAACAGTACCCTCAATGGTTTCACTGGCCATAACTGTAGATTCATATTCTTTACCGCCCATAAAATTAAGCACGGTTTCATCAACGTACATTCTTAAAATATTATTCTCTTTGATGGCCCTTAAGGTCTCTTTCAATTGATTAGCCTGTTTAATGGTTTTTTCAACAGTAATGTTGAGGTCTTCAAAATTTATAGGTTTGGTAATAAAGTCGAAAGCACCGCGGTTCATGGCGGTTCTGATGTTTTCCATGTCGCCGTAGGCCGAAACGATAACAGACTTAATTAAAGGACGGGATTCACCTAACTTGGTAAGCAGGGTAAGACCATCCATTTCGGGCATGTTAATATCGCTTAAAACAATATCAACATCAGGTTGGTCCTTTAGTTTATCCAGAGCATCAATGCCGTTTATAGCAAAAAGAAACTCATACTTGTTGCCACGTATTTCTTTTCGGAATTTCTGTTTAATCAGAATTTCCAAATCCGTTTCATCATCTACAACTAATATTTTTGTCATTAGCTCAATTTTAGAAGTTCGTCTTTTAAGGATTTAAAATCCAGAGGTTTGGTGAGGAACGCATCGGCTCCCAATATTTTGGCACTTCTTCGATTTTCTTCGTCACCATAAGCTGTTATCATCATCACCACTGGAGGCGGAGTGTCGTAATGTCTTTTAATATAATCCAAAAGTTCCAGCCCGCTCATACCGGGCATATTAATATCAGACAGTATCAGTACCGCTTCCTGTTCAATGTCTTGTAAAGTTTCTATGGCTTCCTCACCGGAAAATGCAAACATAAAATTCAGGTCACCGTTTTTAATTTCTTTTCTAAACCGTTGTTGAAATAAGATTTGGACATCTTTTTCATCATCTACTACTAAAATTTTCATACGTGGTTAGTTGTTTAGTTAAATTTACACATTTATTCAATAGGTAGAACCAAAGTAAAGGTGCTTCCTTTACCTTCTGTAGTTTCTACTTTTAGATCGCCACCGTGTGTTTTAGCTATTTCGTAGCTCAAACTTAGTCCCAGGCCTGTACCTTCGCCCGTTGGCTTTGTGGTAAAAAAGGGTTGAAATATTTTACTCACTACATCTTTTGGGATACCACTACCATTATCTGTAATTTGTAATTCTACGTATTCCTTTCCTTTTTTGGTTTTTAGGCTTACGGTTGGGGTATAGTTGTCAGGACTGGATGTTTTCTTTTTGTGTACCGTATAAAATGCATTGGTTATGAGGTTGAGAATAACCCGCCCAATATCTTGGGAGAAGATCTTCACCTCGCCAATACTTTCGTCATAATCTGTTTCCATAGTGGCATTAAAGCTCTTGTCTTTAGCACGTAAACCATGGTAAGCCAAACGGAAGTATTCATCCGCCAGTTTGTTAATATCTGTAGGTTCTTTAGTTTGACTGCTACTTCTGCTATGCTGTAACATCCCTTTAACAATGGCATCGGCACGTTTGCCATGGTGATTGATTTTCTCAAGATTCATCCGCAGATCAGAAGCAATGGCCTTTACTTCATCATAATCCTCTTTCTGAATTTCTTCGTGCATTTCATCAATAAGTTCGTTGCTCACTTCAGAAAAATTGTTGACGAAGTTTAATGGGTTTTGAATTTCATGCGCAATACCCGCGGTGAGTTCTCCCAACGATGCCATTTTTTCGGAATGGATGAGTAGGGCCTGCGTGGATTTCAATTCGGTGTAGGCCTTTTCAATTTCTTTTGCCTGTGCCAATTCCCTTTCCTGGCTTTTTTGCCGTTCTCGTTTGATGATTCTCTTTCGTTGAAATCGGTCAAAAGCTATAAAACCTGCAACTAGAAATAAAGCATAAAAGATATAGGCTACCCAACTTCTGTACCAAGGCGGTAAAATAATAAGCTCCATTTTGTTTTCGGCCCAAACACCATCGCTATTGCATCCTTTTACATGAAATACATAGTTGCCCGGTTTTAAATCATAATAGGAGGCGCGTCTGTTTGTGTTGGCCATAATCCAATCCTTGTCGTAATTTTCAAGGTAATACAGCATTTTGGTATCTTCTTGGTGTTGATAATCGATGATGGAAAAATCGATAGAGAACACATTTTGATGGTAGGGTAGTTTAATGGTTTTTGTATGCTGTAAGGGTTGCTTTAAAAGCCCTTTGGATGCCGGGTGAACTTCTTGATTAAAAAGTAAAAAGCGGGTAAAAAACACGTTGGATGCTTTTGCATTTTTTGGAAAATCGTCCGGATTGATTTGATAATACCCTTTTTCATGTCCAAAAAATAGGTCGCCATTAACGCCTTTATGGATGCCTAAATAACTCAATGATCTGGGTTCAACACCAAAATTACGGCCATAGGTGCTTGCCTGATTCCTTTCAGGGTTTATTTTTATAATGGCGTCACGTGATGTAACCCATAAATTCTTTTGGTGGTCTTCATCCATTTTCCAGACGCTTGTCAAATCAGATGGTGCATTAGACTTTTTTAAAGGAAAGAAGTCATCCCTTTCGGGATCATATTTAAAAATCCCATTTTCGCCACCCGCCCATATCACATGGTTGGAGTCTTGAAAAATAAAAGAAAAACGGGAAATGGGTTGGTAGGTTTTTATCGTTTTTGTAACCGGGTTATAACGACTAATCCCAACGCGTCTATCCCAAAATGTGCTCCAAAGGTTACCCGTTTTGTCTTCCATTAGGTCGGTATTGAAATAGTTTTCACTCTCTTCTATATGTGTAAACGTGCCTGTTGACCGTTCCAATATATATAAGCCATCATTGGTGCCTACCCAAAAGTTTTGCTTGCTGTCTTCAAGAATTTTATTAACACGGTTCAAGTTCAAAAACGCTTCATCTTTTGGGTTTAGATGATAACCGGTAAACGTCTGATTTATGGCATCCCATTTAAACAATCCCGTAGAAGCGCCTACCCACAAATCCTTATTTCGGTCTTTTACAATGGTATAAACCGTATTTGTAGAATCGGGTAGAAAATTTAATTCGGCTTTGAAGGTTAAGGTATCCCTTTTTCTAGGATCTATGCGTAGCAGTTCATTGTCTTTCCCTATCCAAAATGTGCCATCTTTTTCCTCGTACAATGCATTCACCTGCTCCGAAGAAACAAAGGGACTGGGAATTTTTTTCGGTAATAGATTTGTATAAAACACATAGCCTTTTCTTGCGCTACCCACCCAAAAAATACCATCGCGTGATGTATAGGCAACCCTTGCACTTGCCATGGCGCCTGTTCCTTCACTTGCCTCATTTGTGTTTATCATTTCCCCTGTTGAGGGGTTAAAATAATAGAGTCCATCATTGTTTTTACCAATCCAATAGCCACCCAAGGAATCTTGTGTTATAAAGTTGACAGTTTCGTTCCCGAAATCTGTTTCAGGATTACCAAAAGTGTCTGGATGCTCAGGATCGTAATTCATCAGCTTGAAGCTTCCCTTTTCGCGGTTCATTTGGTATAAACCATTCTTATGTGTGGTTACCCATAGAACGCCTTTATTATCCTCAAATACCGACGTTATTTTATTGTTCTTTAAGCTGTTTGAGGCGTTGGACTGGCTTCTATATTGAGTAAAGGTATTGGTGTCACGGTTATATCGGTTTAATCCCCCATATTCTGGCTCATGTCCCTCGATAGTTTTCCAGGGGTTACCTGTACCTACCCATAAGGTACCTTGCTTATCTTCGTATAGACATTTTACCCGCAAATCGCTTAATGAGGTGGTATCTCCTTTTTTAGGTTGAAAATGTATAAAGCCATTTGTTTCTGGGTTGAATTGGTCGAGTCCATTTCTTGTGGCAATCCACAATGTCCCTTTACGGTCTCTTAAAATATCCTGTATCACATCATGGGCAATGCTGTTTGGATCGTTAGGATCGTGTCCGTAATGGGTAAACTCACCTGTTTTGGAATTGTATCGGTCTAAGCCATCTTTCAATGTGCCAATCCATAGTATACCGTCGGCATCGGCATAAACCGTTTTTACACCAGTAACACCTTGTTCTTTAGCTCGGAAGGGGTCTTTTTTTATTTCATACAATTGGTTTCCATCATACTTAAAAAGTCCTCTATTGGTAGCAAACCACATAAAACCATCTGCATCTTGGGTAATATCATGAACATAATTAAAATCAGTACCATCGTTTTGTGCTATTCTTTGCATAACTATTTCCTGTGCAAAAACTGTAAAGAAGCTTGTGCCTAAAAAACAGAGGAGCCCGCATATAGTAATAAGTTTAATCTTCATCGTTTTGTTTTTCTTATTGATTGAATCGTTCATGCTGAAACAACTTTTTTTGGTCTATGCCGATGATCAGCAGGTAACAGAATTATAAATTCAGTGCCTTCATTTTCAATGGTATTTACTTTTAATTCTCCGCCATGGGCTTTTACAATATCGTAACTTAAACTTAAGCCCAATCCTGTGCCTTGCCCGGTAGGTTTGGTGGTGAAAAATGGTTGAAAAATTTTATCCAAAACACTTTTTGGAATGCCATTGCCATTGTCTTTAACAGAAATAGAAATATTGTTACCTGCTTTTTTGGTGGTGATGGTAACGGTGGGCTCGTAGACCGTGGGGTGCTCTTTCTTTTTTTCGGTAACCGCACTTCGGCTCCGCTCAGTACAGGCATAAAAGGCATTGGTGATTAAATTTAAAATAACGCGTCCCATATCCTGGGGAATGACGTCAATCTTTCCTATGGATTCATCAAAATTTGTTTGCATGGTAGCATTAAACGATTTGTCTTTAGCACGTAAACCATGATAGGCCAATCGTAAATATTCATCTGCCAGTTTATTAATATCAGTGGGCTCTTTTGTTGTTCCGCTACTTCGGCTATGCTGTAACATACCTTTTACTATGCCATCGGCACGTTTACCATGATGGTTTATTTTTTCGAGGTTCAATCGCAGATCAGAAGCAATAGCCTTTACTTCATCATAATCTTCCTTTTGAATTTCTTCGTTCATTTCATCAATCAATTCATTGCTCACTTCAGAAAAATTGTTGACGAAGTTTAGCGGATTCTGAATTTCGTGAGCAATGCCAGCCGTAAGTTCTCCTAAAGAAGCCATTTTTTCAGATTGGATGAGTTGGGATTGGGTAGCCTCCAGTTGTTTGAGTGTATTCTGAATTTCTTCTTTTTGCGCTTGCAAGAGCTTATTGGCTTTTTGTTTGCTTTTATTGTTGCGATACAATAATAGCGCTAGGAGTAAAGCGGAAAGTAATCCTCCTGTTATACTAAAAAGCCATAATCGTTGGACACGGTTTCTCTGAACGGATTGCTCTTTTTCCTTTTCAATAGCGTCAATTCTATTTTGGCTTTTTTCTATTATGGAGAGTACTTTGGCATCAGCCAGTCTATTTGCCGCATCCAGTTTGTCATTGGCATCCCGTAAATCATGATGTATTTTCATATAACGATAGGCATTGCCTTGATCCCCCATTTTATTGTAGATTTCAGCAATCAATAAGGTGATTTCATGCTTTACCCTTATCCTGTGTCGGTTGTTCGCATTTTCAATTTTAAAACTTAAAAGTGCATTTTTCAATGCTTCAGGATAATTTTCTAGGTTGTAATAACATCTGGCCAAAAACATATATGCGAATGGCATCGACTGAAACCTGTTATGTTCCAGATAGGTGTCAAGGGAACTTTGAATGATTGGAACCGCCTCAGCATATTGTTCCTGATCCATAAGAATTTGTGCCTCCAAAGACTTTTGTCTGGCCTTTAAGTATATGAGTCTTTGCTTATCCGTTGTTTCCAGTGCCAGTTTCATATACTCCCTGGCTTTGGAATAATTCTTTATATAGAAATAGGGAAAAACAGCGCTGTTATAGTCATTAATTAGCGCCTCTTTGTCATTTTTATGTTCCCGTATAGCTATGCTTTTTTCATGCATTTCAACTGATTTATCGAACATTTCCAGATGTGCATACGCAAAAGCAATCCTGTTATACGAATGTGCCAACATCATGGTATCCTTACTTTGCTCAAATATCTCGATGGCTTGTGAGTAATATTCAATGGCAAGTGCATGTCTGCCGCTCAAGCGATATCCGAATGCCATCGTGCTGGTAATCAGTCCTATGGTGTTGGCGTCTTTATTTTTGGCAATAAACTCAACTAATTCTGCTTCAATACGGCTGACTTCTTCTTGTCTGCCCAAGTCATTTAAATAAGTCATTTTACGCGACATAAACAAAAAAACAAGGTACGGTTGATTGAGCTCCTCGGAGAGTTTTATCCCTTTTTGGCTTGTTTGTAATGCTTCCTCAAAGTTATTTTGCCTTGCATGAAAATACATAATCCAGGAAAGTATAGTGGCTTGTATTTCTTTGGCTTCTAGCGTTTCAAAGTAGGTATATGCCTCAGAGAATTGATTTAACCAGTTTTCTGAGGCGCCCTCAAAATTATATGGCGCATTGGGTAGCTCTAAATAGTACTTCTCCAGATTTTTTTCTGGTTGTAATGATAACCATTCGGCCTGTTTCTGGTAATAGTCAGCCATCGCACCATATCCACAAAACAAGGACAATGTCTCGCAATACATAACCCTGCCCCCTTCAAAGTCAATATCTTTAGAGAGTTCATGGGCTTCACGGGTCGCTTTCAAACCGTCCATAAAATTCATTTCATAAAAGGATGCCCTGGCATATTCATTAAGTAGCCATACTTTTTCCTCGTCTGCTTTATTATGGTTGTTGATGCGCTGTTTTATGCTATCTATTTTGGTTTGGGCAACAGTTACCGTTTCTTGCGTCTGACCAAAGGAAAACATGCTACAAAATATTGTTATATAGACAAAGGTTACATACTGTTTCATAACTAAATGGGTAATATTAAAATGAATTCCGTTCCAATGTTTTCTGTTGAATCTACTGTGATTTCTCCGCCATGTGCTTTCAAAATATCATAACTTAGACTTAGGCCCAGTCCGGTGCCTTGTCCTGTAGGTTTGGTGGTAAAGAAGGGCTGAAAAATTTTGCCCAAAATGCTTTTTGGGATTCCATTACCATTATCTTTTACCGAAATGGAAATACTACTGTCTGTTTTTTTTGTGGTGACCGTAACCGTCGGATCGTAATCTGATGGCTGTTGTTTCTTTTTTGCAGTAACAGCATAAAAGGCATTGGTAATTAAATTTAATAAAACTCTTCCAATATCCTGAGGTATGATGTCTATGTTTCCTATGGATTCATCAAAATGCGTTTGAATGTTGGCATTAAACGATTTGTCCTTAGCACGTAACCCATGATAGGCCAATCGTAAATATTCATCGGCAAGGGTGTTCAAATGAGTAGATTCCTTTACACCACTACTGGTCCGGCTGTGTTGTAACATGCCTTTTACAATACCATCGGCTCGTTTGCCGTGATGATTGATTTTTTCGAGGTTTTGAATGACGTCATTGGCAAGTTCATTTACTTCTTCAAGGTCGCCATTTTTTAGTTCTTCCAACATTTCTTCAAGAAGTTCCTTACTGACTTCCGAAAAATTATTCACGAAATTCAAAGGGTTCTGAATCTCGTGGGCGATGCCCGCGGTCAATTCACCCAAACTTGCCATTTTCTCGGATTGGATGAGTTGGGATTGGGTGGCTTTTAAATTTTCAAGGGATTGCTTTAAGGTGTTATTCGCTTTTTCAATATCTTTCCGCTTCTGTTCCAGCTCTTCAATGGTTTCTTCCAATAAAATGCCAGTGGTGCGTTTTACCTTCTCCGTTCTTTCCAGTTTGAATTCTGAAATCGTTAAATCGGAATCCACTTTCTTGACCAATTTTAGGAGCGTAGCCTTTTCATCGGCAGTTAAATTTTCATTTTGCTGAATAAAATCGTGTATGGTTTGAAGCTGTGGGTTCATTTATTTTTCTTTTAAGGCAATACAGCAGGTGGTTAGGTTATGCATTTCTAAATTTCCGCCAGTTGCTCTTCCTAGTTCTGCATTTGAGAACATGCCGGCCATGGGCACATTCCATACATTTTTTATGCCTTCCAGTTCTTGGGGCATTAAAGGTCCGAGCGATAATATTCTTCCTGCGCAACTGAAAACAATGAGCGCTTCTGCTTCGGGCATTTTGGTTTCCTTTAGTTTTTCAACGCCTTTGATTACTTTTTCTATCACATCAAAATCGGGAGGTAAGGAAAAGCGGATTTTTGAGCCCTGAGGGACAGAGCCGCTGGTGTAAAAAGAACGATCTGACCAATCTACCACCAAACCGGGGCGCATTACGGGGTCGCCATTTTCACGCTGTAATTGCAGGGGGAAATTGGAGGCGATTTCAGTTAATAAATTGACATTGTCCGGATTTACATTTTCCAGTCCGCCAAATTTTGCGGTGATGTCCAATACAGGAATATTGTCTATGGTAAAAACATGGTTGCCCTTACTTTTAGTGACCGTCTTTTCGGTACCTACGGCCTTCCATCCACAAGTAGAAATACCCTGAATTTCTACCTTTTCTTCATCAATAGCAATGCAGACCATACCATGATCGCTTTCTTTTCCATTTGTAAAAACAAAGGTTTGCGTAAAGGAATAATCGTCGCCTGCTGCGCCACCGAAAGCGTTTACATCTTTTCCGGCAATATCTTCGATTCCATGCAGAATTTCTTCGCCGTCCGCTGCGGCATCGCTCAATCCTACTAAGAAGGCTGGATTTTTGAATGTTTCCTTGGCTTTCTTCGCAATGGTCGTGGCAACTTCGTGATAGTTTTTATTCTGATATTCTTCAAAGTGAATTTGAAAAAAATCTGGGTTGAGGTCTAAAAGCAATAATGCCGCTGAGAATTTTTCGGGTTTTTCATCTATAAATTCGCCGTTGGTTGTACAACCATAAATAGCAATGCCTTCTGCATCGAGTAACTCACTGATAGCCGTTCTGTCCTGGCTCTTGGATATAAATGCAATGGCCAGTGTGGGTTTAAAACCATCTGCTATAGCATTTTCTAAGGCAGATTTAATTTCGCCAGTTGATTTTCCTTTTATCGATTTTGCTTTCATGGGTTTATATTATTTTATTAAATCGGTAACAATTGTTCGTTAGTACTTGTTTTCTCAGTTGATAACGTTTTTAACATGCTCGATTCATGATTTTATTTTTCTTTTAATGCCACCCAACTTACTGTAGTGCTGTGAAAATCACAGGGGCCGTCATCAAGTTTTCCAAATTCACCCATACAGAAAAAGCCTATCATTGGTTTGTTCCAAATTGATGCCAGTCCTTCTATTTCTTGAGAAACCATGAGGCCTAATGTTTCTAACCTGCCCACACAGGAAAAAACAATCAATGCATCAGCGTCAGGCATATTTTTTTCTTTTTCCTTCCTTGTACTTTCAACAACCGTATCAATTACATCAAAATCAGGAGGCAGTGAAAAACGAAAGTGTTGGCCATGTTTAACTTGCCCGCCAACCATTACAGAATCATCTTCTGTGTTCCAGAGTAATACGGGTTTCATCATAGGAGTTCTCGATGCTCTTTGAAATTGCAAAGGAAACGTTGAATCCAAACGAACCAAACCTTCAGCTGGTTTATTTAATGATATGTCACTGCCCAAAAATTTTCGGATAACATTCATGGCGGGTTCATTGTCGATGGTATGTACCCATGAACCTCCAGACTTAGTGATTTCCTTTTCTATTCCGACTGGCTTCCAGCCTGAAACAGCGAGACCATTTATAGTAATTTTATCCTGGTCAATTATTAGCGCCAGAAGACCGCTTACGGTGGATGCATTATTTGTAAATACAATACCTGTAAAACTATTTGGATCGCCAGCTGTACCACCCATGATAGTAGCATTATTACCAGCTGCATCTGTTAGTCCTTTGATAATATCTTCACCGGGCACTAAATAATCTGCAGGAGAGATAATAAAGCCTGGATTTTTAAAAGCCTGAATTCCAGTTTCACCAGTTTGTTGGGCAGATTCGTATGGAGACATTTTTTGATAATCTTTCAATACAATTTTAAAACAATCTGTTTTAATGTCTAATAAAAGCACAATAATATCATCTGGTTCAATGCCTTGTTCTGTAAATTTTTGGCTTGAGCTTGCTCCAAAAATGGCAATACCTTCTTTATCCAATAGTTCATCCAAGGCTTCTGCATGTTCAATATTTGTTATGAAAACAAAAGCGAGTGTTGGCTTAAAACCATCTGCCATACTATCTCTTAAAACCGTTTTTATGGCTTCGGTTGATTTTCCTTTAATTGATTTTGCTTTCATGATTTGTTTTTATGCAATGATTGGTGGTTTTATTGTGATTCACTTACTTCAATCAACGTTTTCTACTTTGAACTTGCCACTATAAGGATAATAAAAACGAAGAATTTAAAGTTGCTTTTCTTTTGGTTTCGTTGTTCGAGTTTAAAGTAGATTACTCTATGCAATCTTAAAGTTGGTAATGTTGGGGGCAACTTGTAAGGGTTGTGGTTATAAACCAATACCCTTTATTTGATAACCAATTGGACGTCAATATGTATAAATTGTTACAATTCTGACAATTATTGCCCTTGGAAGTGTTTTAAAAGAGCTATAATGTCATTGCTTGTTTAAGTATAACAATAACTTCCTATGGTGTTTAAATTTATTTCGCCATTACATCCGCAATACCCTTAGTATCGGCATACTGTTGAAAGGAAATGATTTTACCATCTTTAAGTGTCCATAAATGTGCCATTTGCAAATTCATTTTAGCACCATTCTTTTTGTATTTGGCCTCATATCGTCCTGTAGCTAGCACCTTATAGTTGGTCATTTCGTGAAACTCCAAATCTGATAATTTCCAATAGTCCCAGTCTGACATAATTCTTGAGAATACGCCATCTAAAACGGCCTTAAAGCCTTTATAGGGGTTGCCATCGGCTAATGGGAAATTTTCGGCTTCGTTCCAAACCAGGTTTTCATCCATAACGGCACCAACGGCTTCAATATTTCCGTTGGCAAAATCGTTGTACAATTGTCTAACCGTATTGACATTATTTGGATTTAAAAAAGGATCAATGCCCATTTGGCTCATAAACACCATATTGTCCATAAAATCTTGTTCCTGAGCTATTTTTCCATCTTTCATTTTGGCAATAGTCACACCTGTTAAATCTACAGGTTTTCCCGAGGCAGGCATGCCGAAAAACTCCCCGGTATGCTTTCCTTTAAAGCGCCAATGTTTTACGAGTTGATCACCATGGCCAAAAATGTTTTCAACCGTAAATTCCCTTTCAGAAAACCCAGTGATAAAATTGGAATAGTAGGCTTTAAAATCTTCAATACCAACTACGTTTTCGGGACTGTAAACCATGGTGATATTGGTATCAAAATTGGTGTCGTTAATCAAATCAAGATTGCCATCATTGACAATTCCATCCCAAACGTTGTTGTACGTGGTAATGTTCTTTTTCACTTGTGCGTCTTCGCAAGACAGAGCACAAAAAAGTAATAGGCAAAGCAATAGTTTTAAGGAAGTTTTCATAATTAATGGATTAGTGGTTGGAATTTTTTGAAAAGAAATAGTTATGCATAAAAGTCCATCAAACCTGACGGACTTTTATGCATACAATCTTCAAATCTAATTAGATAGTTCTTTTTTAAGCATGTAGATGAAAGACCAGTCTTTGGATACTGCCTTTCTGAACTTTTCCCTCAAGGCATCGGTTTTTTCCTTGCCATGTTCTTTTTCATAAACTTTCCAGACACTGTCAACTTTTACATCCAATTCGGCAAAATTCTTAAACGGGATACTGATAAAATAATCTGCTACATAAGGTGCGCCGCCCATCAACGAATACCAATAGCCTCTTCCATCACCTTCTGCTTTCTTTATGGCCGAGGATATTGCTTTAACGCACTCCATAAAACTGGAATAGTTCTTCGTTTTTACATTATACACCCAGACCAACCCCGTATCAGGAGAAAATGGCGCTGTTCTGCTCACATCCGGCATAGAACGAGCTATATTGAAATGAAAACTTTTAACGTGGGGCATAATTTCATCAAGGACTACCTTTTGACAGGCATTTCCGGATGGGTCGTCATCTTTGTCCATTTCGGCCCAATTGGCCATTCTGCCAGTAAATGTGTACACATTGCCCTCGCCTTGCAGGCGTTTCCACGTATTCCATTTTTCCTCGCCATCATTTTCCAAATAACAGGCTTTATAGGATTTTAAGCCCTCTATAAATTGGGCATCGTGGCCAGGTTTAACGGTAACCTCGGAGAGGGTTAGAAGGAACGATTCGTTTTGCGAAATAACAAATAGGGGCAAGCATAGTAAAAGAAATACTAGTTTTTTCATTTTAGTTGGTTTAAATTAATATAGAAGCTGTTGGATCGATTCCAACATAATTTTTAATATTAATTTAGGGCTATGCTATTCTAAATCAACTGCCTAATGGGGAGAAAACGTACTATCGCAATAGAATTTACTTTCTAAAGATAGGTTTTTTTGAATGAAATATAAGAAGTATGTAAAATATTTTTTCGGATAGGGCTAATTCAAACCAACTTTGCCATGGACCGATTCAAATAGCTTTTTGGAGTCGAAACCGATGCCATCCTTAAACACAATTTCCATATTTCGGATGTTTTTAATGTTGGTTCTTAAATCCCCATCAATGAGAATCAGATCTGCAGTTTTACCAACTTCCACGGTGCCGATGTCGTTTTGTTGTTCCAAATATGTAGCACCGTTTAGTGTGCATATTTTTATGACGTCTACTAATGGGAATCCTGCCTCGGACAAAATTTCAATGGTACGCCTATTGCCGTATCCCGCCACGGTTCTTCCAGCCCCTGTGGGATCGGTTCCTGCCACCAATTTGCCACCTTTGTCGTAAAACCGTTTCAGCCAATAGAGGTTTTTATTAAATCGAACCAGATATAAGGAATCTTTGCCGGACGCACCATCATATATTTCTTTTACATCCTTTAAAACCTCTGGAGTTACCGCTTTTTCGCCTCCCCCGGGAATCAACTCCCTATCCGTCCAAGGCTCAAAAACATTGGGAGTGGTAGTAATCGTTGTTCCATTTTTAATTAAAATATCAATAAGCCGATTGATTTTTTCACCATCGACGGGCTCCTCAGTTATCGAATTTCTAGCTGAAAACGGATCACAAATATTTTCTTCTTTATCATCCACAAAATCGGAAGCCGCCATAAATCCATGTTCCAAATTGTCAATCCCCAAATTGGAAGCTTCTTCGTAAGTGACCGAACATAAATGCCCGGTAACTTTCATGCCTCTTTTGTGGGCTTCTTCAATACAAACTTTCATGTCCTCTTTTGTAATATTATTGTACAATTTGAAAGACGTTACGCCTCGGTTTGCCCAAAAGTTGACAATTTCATAAACCTCTTTGGTATCCTTTATATAGCCTAATTCCGAAATTGGCAGGCCTTCACGTTCAATAAAAGGACTGGTAACGTCCATTTTTGGCCCTGTCATTTTGCCTTCGGTAATCCATTGTTTCACATTCAGGTCCGATTGTGGTTGGATGCTTCCGGCGGTGCGCATTGTTGTAACCCCGCCGGCTAAATATAATCGTGGAAATGAAAACGTCATTTGGCCCACACTGAACCAATTTTCAAAAAATTTAGTGTAAAACAGGTGCTCATGCAGCATCACCAATCCAGGGATTACAGTTTTATTGGTACCGTCTATAATTAATGCATTTTCGGGTATTTCAATGGTATTTCCCTTTCCGATGGCGACAATTTTGCCCATTTTTAGGATAATGGTCTGTCCATCCAAAATACGAGTTCCTTTGCCATCAATCAGCGTAACATTTTTGATGGCAACCACAGTTGTGTCTATTGTTATAAATCTTTTTACTTCGTCTGTAAACTCCTGAGCTGTGATTTGTTGGATGGCTAATAAGCTTAGGAATATAATAATGCATCTTTTTAACATGTGAGTGGTTTTTTTAGAATGTTTTAAATTAGGTAAACTGCATGCTAACAACAAATTTTTCAATTAAAAAACTCATTTCAGCCATTTATTTAGCGTTTCATATAGAAATGTTATAAAAAGAGAACTAGAATTATATTTTTGTTTCAAAATCTATCTGATATGAAAACACATCTACTCTTGCCATTATTTTTAGGAACTTTTTTTAGTTTTTCTCAAGGAACTGATATAGAACAATTTCAAAGTGCTACGGCTTCCATGTATGCCGTAGTTGACTCTACCCCCGCCTTAGATCAGAGTACGGCAGGGGCGGACGTTACATGGTCCTTTAATACATTGACTAAAACTGGGGATTCATCAGATGCCCATGCTACTCCTACCGCTGGAGAAATGACTACTTACCCGGGAACAACATTGGTATCGACCACCACTGTTCTCGGAGGGTCTGTGAATAAAATCTATTTAAAAGATAGCGCGGGTGAGGCATCATTTACTGGTTTGCTGGCGGAAGGATTGGAGTTAAATTATAACTCGGACAACGGATTGATAGGGACCTTTCCACTAAGTTACACCGATACTAATGGAACAGATGCTGTTGCAGGAAGTTTTAACCTAAGTGGCTCTACACCAGCTTCTGGTACTTTTACTGGTACAATTACAGCTGAGGTAGATGCTTATGGGACATTGAACCTTAATGATGTTGGTGCTGGCGCGTATAGTGGACAAGTAACTCGATTGAAAATTGTGCAAAGCCTTTCCTTAATGGCTGTTACCCCATTACCTATAACAGCTACGGCAACACAAACGTCCTATTTTTACTATGATGCCAATAATACAGATTTGGTGTTTAGGACTGCTAGGATTGAGGTGCCATTATTAAGTGTGGACGAAACGGTGATGGAGAGTTTGTTGTCCAGCACGCTTAGTGCTGAAAGTTCGGTAAGAAACTTAAGTACCATGCGGATTTTTCCTAATCCAGTTAAAGAAACATTAAATTTTGACTTGTCTTCAACCGTTACGATAAAAGCTATTATTGTTTCTGATGTTACTGGTAGAAAAGTTTTGAGTATGAACACCACCGGAAGTTCTTTGAACGTAAACGGACTTACCGCCGGAATTTACATAGCCACTTTAGAAACTTCCAAAGGAGCAGTTTCAAGGAAGTTTGTAAAAGAATAAACACATTTTGTATTTGCAAGAACTAAAAAAAGCGTTTCGATATCGAAACGCTTTTTTTGGTTTATACTGAACTTGCTTTTTCTTTTTTTACCGAAAAATCAACTTCAATTTGATTTTTGATAATGTCATCAAACGTTTCACGCTTTCTAACCAGATGGGCCTTGTTGTTGTACCAAAGCACTTCTGCAGGTCTGTACCTAGAATTGTAATTGCTGGCCATTGAAAAACAATAGGCTCCTGCATTTTTAAATCGCAAAATATCCCCTTCGTTAATTTCAGTGATACGACGGTTGTTACCAAAGGTATCCGTTTCGCAGATATAACCCACAACCGAGTAAAATCGCTCTCTTCCGTTAGGGTTGGAAATATTGTCAATATCGTGATGTGACCCATAAAACATAGGGCGTACCAAATGGTTGAATCCTGAATCCACTTGTGCAAAAACCGTAGAAGTTGTTTGCTTTACAGCATTTACCTTGGTTAAAAAATGCCCGGCTTCACTCACGAGAAATTTTCCGGGTTCAAAGGCCAAGGTCAAATCCTTACCATAGTCTTTGCAGAAGCTATTAAACTTTGCTGATAGTTTTTTTCCAAGTTCCTCAATGTTAGTTTCAATGTCTCCAGTTTTGTAAGGTACCTTAAAACCAGAACCGAAATCGATAAATTCCAAATCCTTAAACTGTTTAGCAGTTTCAAACAGAATTTCACTGGCATATAAGAATACATCAATATCTAAAATATCGCTTCCCGTATGCATGTGGATGCCGTTAATACGCATTTTGGTGTTTTCAACAATACGTAACAAATGCGGAATTTGATGGATGGAAATACCGAATTTTGAATCAATATGCCCCACCGAAATATTACTGTTTCCACCAGCCATCACATGCGGATTGATACGGATACAAACTGGGGTATTTGGGTGTTTGGACCCAAACTGCTCCAGAATTGAAAGGTTGTCAATATTTATTTGAACGCCCAACTTTGCCGCCTTTTCAATTTCATCAATAGACACACCATTTGGAGTAAAAATAATCTGTTCTGCGGAAAAACCTGCCGCCAGTCCCAATTGCACTTCCTGAATAGAAACAGTGTCGATACCCGCTCCAAGTGTTTTGAACAATTTAAGAACGGATATATTGGACAATGCCTTGACAGCATAGTTGATTTTTAGTTGCTTAACAGATTTAAAAGCACCTGTCAATCTTTTGTATTGTGCTTCGATTTTATGAGCATCATACACATATAACGGACTCCCGAATTCTTTTGCAATCTTAACTAATTGGCTGTTTTCCATTTTGGTTTTTTTAATTTGCCGACAAAGATATTTTTTTAGGTCGAAAAAAAAACAAATACTCAAAAATTATACAAATTAAACATTATGTTAATTATTTAACGAATAGACAATTGAGTTCTTAATATTTGAATGAATACGCCATTCAATTATTAGATTTATTAGTCCCGATTAATTATTTTTGTTTTTCTTAAAAACGATTGAGCAAACTATGAATTTACACGAATATCAAGGCAAGGAAATTTTAAGCACTTTTGGAGTACGCATCCAACGTGGCATTGTGGCCCAGAATGCCAATGAAGCTGTTGCAGCAGCAAAGCAATTAACTTCGGAAACTGGGACCAGTTGGCACGTTATTAAAGCCCAAGTTCACGCCGGTGGACGTGGAAAAGGCGGAGGTGTTAAGCTTGCGAAGAATTTACAGGAAGTTGAGGAATTGGCAGGGCAAATCATTGGTATGAATTTGGTAACGCCACAAACTTCGGCCGAAGGTAAAAAAGTACACCAAGTTTTGGTTGCCGAAGATGTGTATTATCCAGGTGAAAGCGAAACGGATGAATTTTATATGTCTGTTTTGTTGAATCGCGGGAACGGAAGAAACATGATTATGTATTCCACGGAAGGTGGTATGGATATTGAAACCGTAGCTGAGGAAACGCCTCATTTGATATTTACCGAGGAAATTGACCCTGCGGTTGGTTTAATGCCTTTTCAGGCTAGAAGGGTAGCTTTCAATTTAGGTTTATCAGGATTGGCATTTAAGGAAATGACCATGTTTGTTTCAGCGTTGTATACGGCTTACGTTAAATCCGATGCATCTTTATTCGAAATCAATCCCGTATTAAAAACTAGTGATAATAAAATTATGGCAGTGGATGCGAAAGTAACCATTGACGATAACGCTCTTTATAGACATAAAGATTATGTGAATTTACGCGATTTGCGTGAAGAGAACCCAATTGAAGTAGAGGCCAAGGAAGTAGGCTTAAACTATGTGGACCTTGACGGAAATGTAGGTTGTATGGTCAACGGCGCAGGTTTGGCCATGGCTACAATGGATTTGATTAAGCAGGCAGGAGGGGAGCCAGCCAACTTTTTGGACGTTGGTGGTACCGCAGACGCTGCTCGGGTAGAAGCAGCATTCAAAATTATATTGAAAGACCCTGCGGTGAAGGCCATCCTTATTAATATTTTTGGTGGTATTGTACGTTGCGATCGTGTAGCCCAAGGTGTTATTGACGCTTATAAAAACATGGGTAATATCAATGTGCCAATTATAGTAAGATTACAAGGTACTAATGCAGATATTGCCAAAGAATTGATTGATAGTTCAGGTTTGGATGTACTAAGTGCTACTGAATTTCAGGAAGCGGCCGATAAAGTACAAGAGGTTTTGGGCTAGTATTTATCGAATAATATTTGAAAGGGCATCATTTTTAATGTTGCCTTTTTTTTGTGGATTTTTGTTTCTGAGGCATTGGTCCCCTAAGATGTATTACCAAACCATTTAAGAAGTTCCGGAGTATTTGATCTCCACATTCTTTATACTTTGGGTGGTTCTCCTTTCTAAAGAAAGCGCCCAATTCACTTTTGGAGATTCTAAAATCAACCAATTTTAAAATTTCTACAATTTCATCATCCCTTAATTTTAGGGCTACCCTTAATTTCTTTAAAATATCATTGTTTGTCATAGTAATACTAAAATTTCCTATTTACACATGCATTTCATCGATTTTGCATTTTAGCACTTCCGATTCTGGCGTTTTAATAACATTTGTAAAGATACCTCAAAATATAGTAAAAGAATTGCTAATTTTTGGATTAAATATTTTGTTTTAAAATATTGACAATAAGGTTGTTAAGGTGTGTTTTTGCGGAAAAACACTTTAAATATCCTCAATGATAAACCGCACTTATTTTAGGATTAAAAATACCCTTGATTGATAAAGTCAATA
Organism: Hyunsoonleella rubra; assembly: GCF_042684665.1. Lineage (NCBI taxonomy): Bacteria > Pseudomonadati > Bacteroidota > Flavobacteriia > Flavobacteriales > Flavobacteriaceae > Hyunsoonleella > Hyunsoonleella rubra. The sequence continues at coordinate 77,402 of NZ_JBHULY010000039.1, forward strand.
AAATCGACGATAAAAGGCACCTGCTTTTTCGATAAGAGACATTATATACACGATAACAACCTGCCCTTTCTACTTACCTTTATATTGAAGTTAAATTAAACCCTCAAGAATGATAAATAGAGTAGAAAAATTAAGTCTTTTATCTGAAATGATTGCTTTTGCAAAATATGATAAGGATATACAGGATATAGAATATAATTTTTTGCTGGGTGTAGCGAAACAATTGGATATTTCCCGTGAGGATTTCGATTATCTTATCAAACACCCTGTGCATTATACACATTTAAAGTCCCACAGTGAGCGTATCGTTCAGTTTCATAGACTTGTTCTGCTAATGAATATTGAGCAGGAACATGGTAACGGTAATAGTTCTTCAGGGGTTATCAAATTATATAATTTTGGATTAAGAATGGGCTTGAGCCATGAGTCCATTTCTAAAGTGCTCTACCTTATGGAGAGTTTCCCTAACAAAATTGTACCGCCGGATGTTTTAATAGATATTTTTAAAACTCAGTATAATTAGTATTAGTGTTGACAACTAGTAAGTTGCTATTCGGCTATATTTTTCAGAAAAGCTAAAAGTGTTACACTTTTAGCTTTTCTAATTTTTCCTGATAAGATTTGATGTCATCCCTCAATTGGGCGGCAACGATAAAGTCCAAAGCTTTTGCGGCTTCTTCCATCAGTTTTCGTTTTTCGCGAATTTTCTTTTCCAGTTCAGGCTTGCTTAAATATTCACTTTCAGGCTCGGCTGCTCTTGCCGCTTCCAATTCATATTTATAAGTACTAACAGAATTTTTGGCGAGAGCGTTGTCTAAACTTTTGTTCAATGCCCTCGGCGTAATGTTGTGCTTGATATTGTAGGCTATCTGCTTTTCACGACGATAATTGGTCTCATCAATAGTTTTTTGCATGCTGTTGGTAATTTTGTCAGCATACATAATGGCTCTTCCGTTTAGGTTTCTTGCAGCGCGCCCAACGGTTTGGGTCAACGATCGGTTGGAACGCAGAAACCCTTCTTTGTCAGCGTCCAAAATAGCAACTAGGGACACTTCGGGTAAATCTAGGCCTTCTCGCAATAAATTAACCCCAACCAGTACATCGAATAGTCCTTTTCTCAAATCCTGCATAATTTCAACACGCTCCAAGGTATCCACATCACTATGGATATATCGGCAACGGATTTGAATGCGCTCCAAATATTTCGTCAACTCCTCTGCCATTCTTTTAGTTAGGGTAGTCACTAAGGTACGTTCGTCCTTTTCCACCCGAACCTGAATTTCTTCAATCAAATCATCAATTTGATTTAAACTTGGGCGCACCTCTATTTCAGGGTCTAAAAGGCCAGTCGGACGAATGACCTGCTCTACATAGATTCCTCCCGTTTTTTGAAGTTCATAATCTGCTGGGGTGGCGCTCACATAAATTACCTGGTTTTGAAGAGCTTCAAATTCTTCAAATTTTAAAGGCCTATTGTCCATTGCGGCGGGCAACCTAAAACCGTATTCCACCAGATTTTCCTTTCGGCTTCTATCCCCTCCGTACATCGCGTGCACCTGGGAAATGGTCACATGGCTTTCGTCCACCACCATTAAATAATCCTCAGGAAAATAATCCAAAAGACAGAAAGGGCGGGAGCCCGGCAATCTTCCGTCCAAATAGCGTGAGTAATTCTCAATACCGGAGCAGTACCCTAATTCCCGAATCATTTCTAGGTCAAACTCGGTACGTTCTTTTAATCGTTTTGCTTCTAAATGTTTGCCGATTTCCTTAAAATAATCATGCTGTTTTACCAGATCGTCCTGAATATCCTTTATGGCATTTTGAAGGATTTCAGGCGAGGTTACAAACATATTTGCCGGATAAATATTTAGCCTGTCGTATTTTTCAATGACCTGATTGGCTTGAATGTTGAACGATTCAATATCCTCAATTTCATCCCCAAAGAAATGAATGCGATAGGCGTCGTCAGCATAACTTGGGAAGATATCCACCGTATCCCCTTTGATTCTAAAATTACCGTGACGGAAATCCGCTTCGGTTCGAGAATACAGACTTTGCACGAGTTGATGCAACAGCGCAGTGCGGGATATCACTTGGTCACGTTTTAAAGTGATGACATTTTTCTGAAATTCGATTGGGTTGCCAATACCGTATAGACAGGACACTGAAGCCACAACCAAAACATCCCGCCGTCCCGAAAGTAAGGAAGAGGTGGTGCTCAATCGCATTTTTTCAATCTCCTCATTGATGGACAGATCCTTTTCTATATAGACCCCAGAAACCGGAATATAGGCCTCCGGTTGGTAATAATCATAATAAGACACGAAATATTCTACAGCATTGTTCGGGAAAAACTGCTTGAATTCCGAATACAGTTGCGCGGCAAGGGTTTTATTATGCGCCAGAACTAGGGTAGGGCGTTGCACTTCCTCGATTACGTTGGCCACAGTAAAAGTTTTTCCCGAGCCAGTCACTCCTAAAAGGGTTTGGTAATTTTCACCGGAAGAAATACCATCAGCCAATTGTCCAATAGCTTCGGGTTGATCACCAGTTGGTCTGAATTCGGATTCGATCGTGAATTTCATAGTAATTGAAGCCTAAAAAATTAGGAATGTCTAAATTACTGAAAGTCCTTGAAATTTGGAATTTAAGTTTGGAAAATTAATGCTATCGTTTCAACGTAAAATGCCCCATAAATGTTCTTCCATCTTGAAGGAATACCTTAAACCAATAATCATCAGTAGGCATTAATTGCCCATTGAACGTACCGTCCCAGCCCCTTTCCGAAGGACTCAGTTGCTTGATAAGTTTGCCATAACGATCAAATATCTGAATGATACTGTTGGGTTGATTGGTAGCACTTATGCCTTTAATTTGCCAATAGGGGTTGTAAGCATCACCATTTGGAGTGAAAAACTGAGGGTAACCGATAATGGCCAAATCTAAGGTGTTAGGCTGGCATATTTGACCACTGTCAATGGCGTATAAAGTGTAAAATCCCGGAGGTATATTTCTAAAAACCGAAGAGCTTTGATAACTTGGCGAACTGTTATCTTCCACTTTTTGCAAAGCGAATTCATAGTCATCCTCACCCAAAAGTGAAAGATCAATAATCTCGACGGTATGTGAATATGAAGGGTTGGATACACGTACATTTTCCTCATCCAGAATTGGGGATTGCGAGCCTTCCACTAGAACTTCCCTAGATCTTGAACACCCCGTACCGTCTGTTTTTGTTAGGGTGATTTTATAGGTGCCTGGCGTTGAAACAGGCAAAACCCTATCATTGGTTATTAGTTGATCAACGACCGTGCCGTTGGAGTTTGTCCAACGCCATTCATAGGTAAATATTTCAGTAGGATCTGCTTCAATGGGTGTCAGGTCTATGCTAAAAGTGGGATCAGAAGAGCAAATCCGTTCGTTCGTATTAATATCAAAATCAGGTAAAGGATTTACAGTGAGTTCGATAGTTGTGTTAGCCGAACAACTCGCATCTAGTGGATTTACCACTTCTACTGTAATGGTTTGGCTAGTGGAAAATAATGGATTGGGCAATGCGGGAGCCTCTGTAATAGTTGCTCCGTTTTCATCAATATAGTCAAAGAAAATATCCATATTAGTTTGTGTGCCCAAAATTGTGCTAGCAAAGGTTGAGGTATCAAATTCAAAATTACCGTCGTCATCAATATCCCCGGCATCGCCATCGCATACAATCTGAGGAGAGACAGTACTGGCAATCGGCTGTTCATAAATCACAAAATCAACAGTGGTTTCGTCAAAACAAGGGCCGTCTGGATCTGAAGTGTTATTGTTGGTTAATCTCACGGTGATGGTTTGGTTTTCCGTAAGAAAAGGGTTGGGTAAATTAGTTGTTGTGACCTGCGTCCCTGTCTGATCTAAATACGTATAGCTAACTGTAACATTTGCAAGGGATTGCCCGTTAAGAACGTCACTTTCAACTTGGCTAGTATCAAAAGGGAATGAGAGAACGGCATCTGTGGTATCCATATCGCATTGAGGTGCAACATTAACAGGGAAGGCCTCCGGAAGGGCTTCAACATTCAATAGATTTGGAAATTCTTCCAAACCAAGACAATCATTGCCCAAATCACTTTTAACGCGTACCCAAATAGCTTGGACATTTGGGCTATTGGTGTTTTGATGTGCCGAAATATTTGGAATTTCATTGTTTTCCAATTCCGCATCTATTTGGCTCTCATAAAAATGAACCGTTACGTTAATGCTGGGGAATATCGTATTTGAAATTTCATCCCTAATATCGGTTAAATCAAAAGTTGCCACGCCGTCCCTGAAGTCCGTGCCGTCATCACATTCGTATTTTGGGGAGGGGTTATATGATGCCAAAGCCGCACTGCTGGGGTTTACTTCTATGTTTATTGGTACAACTCTAGAACAAGTATTTGGGTTTTCCACACGAATCCAAATGGTCTCGGGTGTAAAGCCTGGCGCATCCTGATAAGCATCTGGATTCGGAATTGGGTTTGTTGCATTTTCAGCTTCCAGTTGCGTTTCGTAATAAGTGAATACAAGCCCGTCTGTAAGGTGGTCGGGATTTATTTCTTCTTTTATATCATCCAAGGTAAGATTGAAGAGTGCTTGACCGTCATTACTGTCGTCGTCACACTGCGCGTAGGTATTTGGACTATTGACAACTGGCAATTCAAAAACTTCGATCTGGAAGGACGTATCGGTATAACAGTCTGAAAATAAATTGTTCGTTACCCTCACATAGATGGTCTGTCCTCCAGAAATAGTATTGTTAAAGGACCCTGGCGCTCCAATCTGTGCAGTATAAGTAGGGTCTTCAAAATAGGTTATTGAAAAATCCGAAGAAGATTGCCCATTAAGGATTTCTGTTTCCCTTTGGGTAAGATCAAATGTGATACGCCCATCTGTATCTGTTCCCCCCGTTGTATTGTCGCATTCCTTTATTGGGGCAATAGCTGAAGCATTGGCAGGAAAGGCAGATTCGTACACCTCTAAATCAAAACTGGACGTGTCAAAACATGAAATGTTATTGATATTTTCGACCCTCGCATAAATTGTTGTATCACTGCTTTCAAATGGGCTAGTTATCGGATTCGCATTTGCGTCCGCATCCGCCTGGGAATCATGGTAGCTGATGCTCATGCCAGGTTGGGTATTTATGCTACTATTTTGTAATGTCAAATCAAAAGGCATAGAGCCATTGTTGTCGTCATCGCACAACCTCATGGTGGACGCAGTATTCGCCACAGGCTGTAAATCAACCTCTAAGTCTATTTCATCTGAATAGAGGCCACAGGTGTTGCCGTCTCTATCAAGTTTTACCCTGTATTGGTATCCATTAAAACTCAAAGGTGCAGTACTAATAAATAAATCTGCAGAAATTGCTCCAGAATATGTTCCATCGTCAACAATGGAAGTCCAACTAATACCGTCAGTGCTCACTTCCCATTGGTAGGTCTCTGCCTCTGGCGAAACGACAGATAGCACAGCATTCGAATCTTCGCAAACGATTGTATCAACTGGCTCAGTTGTAATATTTATTGGGGCGCCATTCAAATAATCCGCATCCGGCAGGGTATAGCCGTCGGCAGCATTGATTACCTTTCCAGGTGTATTAACCACAGGGATATCATCGCCCAAATAATCGTCGCCGTTGGCATCCGAAAAACCGGCTTCGATAACATCGCTACAACTGTCTCCATCGCTATCAGCATCGATATAACTAAAGATGGTGTCGTTGTCGGCATCATTGGGGTTATAGCCTATTTCATTACTGTCGGGTGTGGTTTCGGCAGCGTCTGCCCAGCCATTTGCTCCGTAAGTTGGGCCGTCTTCAATGCCATCCAAATCTGTGTCAGATAATGTGCCCAACTGCCCTGTTTCAAATAAATCCGTGATCCCGTCGTTGTCGCTATCCAAATCGTACATATCCCAAATCCCGTCAGAATCTGTATCGATTGGTGTTGCATTTATATCGTATATATCGTCCAATCCGTTTAAGTCCGCATCGATTCCTGACAGTGGTGTTAATGTGCCTTGGTTTTCAACAAAATCTGGAATACCATCGTTATCGCTATCCAAATCAAACTCGTCTTTTACACCATCACCATCGTTATCCTTTTTATAGCATGTAAATGATATGATACCATTAAAAATAGAAGATGTAGATAAATTAGCATTACTATGTATGAAAGCAAAACCATCTATTTGATTTGCATAAAAAGCGAATGGCGTATTTCCAGTAGCTGAAGTATTTATTTTAAATTGAATTTCTGATCCTGATATTTGGGTTATACCAGTTTCGAAGATACCGTCAAAATTAGAATCTACTAAAAGTCTATCATCAGGATCCACTAGTGTTATATTTTTATTGGCAGGAAACACACGAGCAACAAATACTTCATTAGTATTTATAGGTATTGCACTATTTTCCATTAATTTGAAATTTAATGGTTCTGTAAAGTTCATCGTATAATTATTCTGGGCATTCACAGATGCGCCAACAATACTACTGAATTCCCCTTGAATACCACCAGTAACACTATTAAGATTGCCATTGTCGTTGAATTGCGTGTAGTTGGTACTTACTATGGCATTGTTTGTGCTGCCATCTTGAAATTCTAATATAGGATTTAAAGCATCAGTTAAATTTATATTCACATCACCATTAGACTCATCACAGTTAACTATACCGTCGTTGTCATTATCGATGTCAATATTATCAATAATACCATCACTGTCCCTATCGTCTGGGCAGATACTTATAGGCACTTCTGCGGATTCTAGTGTTTCCAGGGTGCAGGTAATGATTCCGATAAGCTTGTATTTTCCAGGAACGGTAGGGGTAAAGGAAGGTACATTTGAGGCTACAACATTAAAAGTCCCATTACCGTCATCAAAAAGCCACTCGTAACTATCGAAGTTTTGGGTATTTGCCGCCTCAAGGGTGATGTTTGGTATACAGTTGCCCAATGTTACAAACTGAGCATCAAAAATGATTTCTGGTGGTGATGGGAATCCAGAGTAAAAGCTTCCAGAGGTAGCGGCACCATTATAGTTAAAGTAGGCACAATACAATTCATCTGAACTGGCAACTGCAATATTGCCATTTAGTCCCTTTACTTTATAGGTGACATAGTCGGGTTTGCCGGTTACAGGGCTTGGTCCCAACGGATTGAAGCTTGCAATTGGGGTACCATTAAGGGTTACAGTCGCACCTGTCTTGGTGACCACCGTAATACCACCATCAAAATTTCTAGTGCCTATATTGTTGATATTAGCAATATTGTCAAGGTTTCCTCTGGTTTCACAACTTAAGGGGGGTACGAAAAACATACCTTGATTAGCCTCATTCGGAGTACCGGCGTTTCCCAAGCCACCTACACCTTGATATGCAAAGGCAGGTTGAGAGGTTTCCACATACATATTTCCAGTGGTGCTAAATTGGTTACCTTCAATCACAACATGTTCGCCTGCATTAAGCGTGGCTATCGGCGCATTTCCATTTACGCTTACAGAGGTATTGTCGGTATGGGCTACAATAAGAACATTTTCCCATTCATTTGAGCCATCACCTCTCACAAAAATATATTCGGTGCCTACTTTGCTCGCACCAACAATTTGGTCTATTCCATAATCTCGTCCGTTACCCGCACCGAAGCTACCATTGGCTGAGCCACAGTTTACCACAATTGGCTTATCAGATTGGATTAAGCACCCTATCAATCCTGTCCTGTTAACAAGTGTATCAAAGCTATTTAGGGCAATTGAATAGCTTTCGCCTTCATCCAGAGTGGTATTTATTGGAATGGCTCCAGCGTAGTTTCTAATAATTAATCCGGCTGGTAGATTACTAAAGTTAACTTGGGTGTTATCTTCGGTGGCCATTACTGAAACAAAATTCAAATAGTTGTCCTGCGGATTGGCATTCGTATAAGTGCCCACCCTAAACTGAGTATCCAATGCTGAGGCTCCTTTACTAACCAAAGCTCCTGCTTGGGCATTGTTACCGGCGTTCATCCTAACGGAAACATAAATTGGCGCTGCAGCCTCAATGATATAGCCTTTATTGTCGACTACTGCGCTCGTTTGAATTGACGGAATAAAGAGTTGAGTGTTGCCGCTTCCTATGGAAATCTGGTCCGGGTTGGCGTTGGATACCGTTCCATTTATGTAGTTAGTGGCGGGTTGCCCAACCGGGATAATGGTATATGGCACATTGGCATTACTCGGTGTTGATATATAAATGTACTGATCTTCAGGATTGGCATTGCCATTTGCCGCATAAGTCAAAGGCGGAATATAGTGGGTTTTGCTTAATTGAGAAAACCCTTTAAAACTAAATAGAAGTACAAGTAATACTACTAAATTTGTTGTCCGATTGCTAAAACGCATCTATATTATTATAAGCACAAGTTAAAGTACAAATGAAGCCAAGGCCTAAAATATCACTTTTAATTGTATTTGACTTATAAAAACTTCGAAGGTTTAAAATTTGGGGTAAAATGCGTTTTTTGATCCTTGAATTCTATTGATATGCCGAAATCAAATAGGTCCTTAGTCTAGCGTTTAAGGGCAAAATGTCCTCGAATATTAAAGGATTCCCCGTTTTGGACAATGTCCGCCGAGAACCAATAATCATCCGCAGGCATGTTAGACCCATTAAAAGTGCCATCCCAACCTGGGGAGTTGTGGGCCAACATTTTCAAAAGTTTACCATGGCGGTTATAAATGTAAACTAATGAACCGGGGAGCATATTTGCACCAACAATATGCCAAGTGTCAAAATCACCATCACCATTTGGAGTTACAAATTTTGGAATATCAATTATGAAAACTTCCGTTTCTGCAGTGGCACAACCACTTAGGTCATCGACATAAATGGTGTTCTCGCCAAGTGGTACATTTAAAAATACATTAGAAGTTTGCGGCTCCCCCTCATTCAATCGGTAAACATAATTACCGATACCATTTACGTTTACCACAACTGAATTTGGGTCTGAAAAATTGACGATTTCAGGTTCGGCAAAAATAGCTTGTTGCGAATCGATAACAGTGATAGTTTTCGAATCCACGCAACTTTCGGCATTGGCATGTGGCCTTGTTACTTCAACCGTATAATCGCCAACCTGGGAAGTATTGGTCAAAGTAATTTGGGAACCCGTAAAGCCGTTTACGGCAGGATTTACGGTTGTCGACCAAAGATAAGTATCATTTGGGTTACCTGTGTAGGCATCAATAATAAGAGGCAAATCGTCTATGCACAGAGGCACATCCTCAATAGGTATGATAGGTAGTGGGTTGATCATGGTTGCAAATTGCGTGGTATCATAACAGCCTGTATTTCCGTTTTCTAGCCTAGCATATATGATTTCGCCATCGGTAGCTTCGTAAGAAGACGGAATTCTATTGGTGTCCATTTCGGCATCGTCAAATGTATTGTAGAACGTGATATTATAGTCGCCTGCGGGTTGTGTACCCAATATATCGGCATTCGCTTCGGTTAGATTGAAAACCAGTAAACCATCATCGTCATCATCACATTTTATCAAATTCTGAGGTGCATTGGCAATGGGATTAGGGTTAATTTGAAGTGTAAAACTGCTATAGGTGATGCACTGCGTTGACACACTTTCAATACGCGTATAAATCGTATGGCTACTTGCCGAATATGAATAAGTATCGTTTAAAGCCCCCATATTGTTTTGGGCGTCTGTCGAGCTATTAAAATAGTTGATGATCACGGCATTGACATCATCTACCAACATCTCATCTACCGTGGACAAGTCGAAAGTATTTGTATCATTATCGCATATTGGAATAATGTCGTTAAAATTGATATTGGGCAAAGCAATAACTTCCAATGTTAATGGTATTACTGTGAAACAAGTTGTTTGATTATTGGTAACTTTGATATAAACAGTGCCGGAAGCTGACATATAGCTGTTCGGATTTGGAATGGCCAGATTATCATCCTCAACGTCCGCCATATTTTCAAAGTAATGTACAGAAATATCCGTTTGAAACCTATCGAAGTTTTCGTATTCCGCATCATCAAGATTGAAGGACACCAGACCATCGTAATCGTCATCGCATTGCGTAAACACTTCTGCTTCCGATAGGTCGGGGGAGGCTACCACATTGATACCGAACTCTTCTATTACCGTACAGTCGGAGCCATTATTTTCTATTCGCGCATAAAGCTGTTCCGGATTTTGTGTATTAGTGTACTGTAGGTCAATTTGGTTAACATTGTCAAGGGCATTTTGCTCGTCATTAAAAAAGCTAATGATTAAGTCACTGGGTGAACCCTGTGAGATTTCATCAATTTTTCGTTGAAGATCGAATGTTTCTACCCCATCGTTTGAAGCGTCATCACAAACCAAAAAAGAACCAGGAACGTTATAAACAGGATTGGCGCCCACTTCAATAAAAAAGGACGTTTCTGCCATACATGAGGCATCTGTAATATTTTCTACCCTTACATAAATGGTTTGTGGGCTCGAGGTATTTATATATAGAGTGTTTTTGTCAATTGGGTTTGTGTATCCTGCATCTTCAAAATAAAGCACCTCTTTACCCGTTTGGCCGTTCAGGATTTCGGCATCCCAATCGGAAAACAAAAACTCGGCTTGGTTGTCGCCGTCGTCCTCACAAATTTGAAAGTTGCTGATGGTCGAAAAAACGGGTACGGTATTTACGTAAACTTCAAGCTCGGCAATATCGTAACATCTTGAAACTGTGGTGTTGCTAGTGACTCGGACATATATAGTTTGCGTACCGGTCTCATAATCTGTTGGTGTTGTAATGGGGTTAGTATCATTAATGGCATCGTTTTCATTAGTAAAAAACGAAATATCAAGCCCGGTGGTATCAGGAACAATTTCGAGAATTTTATCCTCCAGATTTAAAACGGTCAAGCCATCTTGGTCGTCGTCACAAACGGTAAAAGGCGTTGGAGTTGTAACACCAGGGGCGGCAACCACTTCAATTTGAAATTCGTTAACGGTGTAACAGCCAGTCCCATCGCTTTCAATTCTTGCATAAATAGTCTCCTGAGGTTGTGAGTTGGTATAAAACGGTGGCAATGGGTCAAAGTTTGTATCGGCATCATCAAAGGAACCAAAATAGGTTACAATGAAATCAGTATTTCCACCAAGAATTAATTCGTCAAACGACGATAAATCTATACTTACAATACCATCATCATCGTCGTCGCAGTAAGGTACTGGGTCAAACGGATCGAAAATCAATACTGGGTTTACAATTAGATTGATTTCAGAAACTTCGGTACACGAACCATTTTCGATTTCAATGAATAAAGTAGTAGGGTTGGAAGCTGGATAAAGATTATTTTTATCTATTGGGTTATTGGCATTGTATTCTGCTTCCGATTCATAAAATGTGACTGTAACGTTGTCTATGTTGTCCGCAATAAATGTTTCGACAATAAATAGATTAAAATCAATTATGCCATCGTTTGACGGGTCATCACAAAGTGCAAAATCTCCGGTGTCGGTACCAGTTAACAATAAATTGGTGTGTATTTCCAATGGAGCAATGGAAGCACAGCCGGTAGCGTTATCCTCTACCCGAACATACACTACTTGCACCTCAGGTGCTATATTTTGATAGTTGGTTTCATTGGCAATGGCATCAGTGTTATTTACGGCATCATCGTTACTTTCATGGAACGAAACTGTAACATCTGAAAGGGGTAGGCCGTCTAAAACATCAGATATGGCTTGAGTTAAGTCAAATGTATCAAAACCATCATGGTCGGTGTCACAACCATCTAACGGTGTGGGTTCCCTATTAATTACGGGCCCGTTGGTAATATTGATGGTAAGCGGAGCTGAGGTATTATAACATCCTGTGGCAGAATTGATAACCCTAACATAAACTGTTTCGCTAGGGGTATTAGTGTTGACATAAGGTGTTGGGATGGGGTTGTTCCCATTATCGGCATCAAGTGCGTTGTAATGATAACTTACCGTAAGCGCTGTATCTCCCATAGTAATTTCGTCATCCTTTACCGTAAGATCTATAGTCGTAAATCCATCACTTGGATCATTGTCGGTATCGCATATTTCCAGAACGGAGGGGTCCATAATATCCGGAATGGGGTTTACCACTAAATTGAATGTAGAATAGGCAATACACCCTGTGTCCATATCGTCTATTCGAATAAAAATAGGTTGCGTTAACGATGTGTTTTGAATTGGAGTGGTGATGGGATTTGCACTATTTCTGGCGTCAGCATCTGACAAATGGTATGAAAAAGTGGTATTTGTAAATGTGGACGGAAAGATGCCCATAACCTCTGTGTTCTTTGTAGAGAGATCAAACGTTTCAACTTCATCGCCACTGAGGTCGTCACAGAGCATATAGTCCGAAATTGGAGAAAGGGTGATTTCGGTTTGAATGTTAACCACAATTTCGTCCTCTTCCACACAGGCTGTGCTATTAAGAGTATTGGTAATTTCAACGCGATAGGTGCCACTTTGGGTAACATCTAATGTTGGGTTCGTTTCTCCGGAAATTAGAACATTATCACGAAACCAGGCGTAAGTTGCACTGGGACTCTGGATATCTCCATCCAGTGTGATGGATTGGGCGCAAGTGTCAATATCGTCTCCTAAATCCAGAATTTTGAAACTATCTCCTTCGATAAATACTGCTGAATCAAATTCATTATCAAACCCATCGGCAATTACCAATTTGATATGGTATGTTACGAAAGGGGTAATTGTAGTCGATGCAGTAAATACTTCAGTTCTTCCATTATAGTTGGTGTCACCAATATTATAGCCGTCAAAATATTGCTCGTTCTGGGCGGCACACACACCTACAATTTCGTCGTGCACCGTATTTGTATTTACTGGAGTTGTCGTACCAGGAACCAAGGCAATATTTTGATAGGGCAACCCGCTACCTGCCTCTCGTATCAGGAATGCAAATCCATCGGAAACGTTACAGGGATTGATACCAGAATACTCCTCCGAGGCCAGTAAATAATTGAACTGTACCCTATTGGAAATGGAAACAAAGTCGAATTCTATGGAGGTTGCATTAAGGGTATTGGTAATACCAAGTGCAGCTTCCAAATCAGGGTCGGTGCCCCAAATATCTGAGCCTTCGCTTAGTGTGGTTGTGGTAACCGCATTTCCAGCAGATTCGGCTGCCCCCGTGGATAGCATGATACCGTTCTCAAATGGAAAATTGGAACTTCCCCTGCTAAATTCCCCATAGCTCCTAAAGCCAGTGCTATTACCATTAACGGTAGAGGTGATGTTAGATACTTCAACACAACCGTCTACTAAATTATCTTCTATAAGCTGCCGAACGGTTACGTTTCCATTAACAGTAATTTGCTGGGAAACCGCTGAGTTAACTGCAAAGACTAATGCAATTAGCAATAGACAAACATGTAGGCTCTTTTTCAATTTGTAACATTTGGGTGAAACAATATATTTTTTGAGGGCTTATTTAGGCATCGAAAATAACTTTTTTTTAGACGAAACGCAAAAAAAATCCGATGAAATGCAATTAAATTGGTTTTATTCTCATAATGCCTTAATATTTTAGTGTAAAATGGTTCTTGAACACCCTGCCGTCTTGAAGGGTTACAAAGAACCAATAGTCGTCGGTTGGCAATCTCAAACCATTCAGTGTACCATCCCAACCGTTGCCAAGTGGATCTAGTTCTTTTACCAATTTACCATATCTATTGTAAATTTTGACTTTAGTATTAGGCTGGAACATTTCAGAAACACCTAAAACATTCCAAGTATCGCTAGAACCGTCGTTATTGGGTGTGAAATACTTTGGAAAACCTACTATGGAGACATCTTCCGATACTGTACCGCAATTGTTTTTCACATCTCTCACATAAACCCTGTAAATGCCGGGTCTTATATTAACGAATGTATCGCTATTTTGGTATGGAGCCACAATGTTGCCGTCGCTATCTTCTAGCTGAAATTGATAGGTGCCATCTCCCGAAACGATAACTGCTACAGGTGTATTGTTGTAAGTATTGTTGTCGCTAAAATCAAAGCCTTCAATTTTGGCGATATTTGATGGTTCAACTTCTATAGTTTTTGCTTTGGAACACCCGGTGATTTTATCTATTACGTTTACTTGGTAGGTTCCTGTTTGGTTCACTGTAATAGTTGGGCTTTGTGAGATAAGCGTTCCTGTATTATCTGTCCATTCATATCTGAAATTAGAAATATCCGATGTGAATACTCCAGCTTCCAAAGTGATGGGTTCTGGGAAAAAATTAGTACAGTAGTAGGCCGTGGTACTTGCATCATCGATCTCCGGAAGCGGGTAAACCGTTAATTTGATTTCGCCAATGCCGTAACAGTTATTCTCGTTTTCAACCCTTGCATAAACAGTTTGGCTAAAGGCAGTAGTGTTGGTATATTGTTCTGGCAACTCATTTCGTTCAAGTAATGCATCATCATAGCTTGCATAAAAAGCAATACTTGCACTGGCTGGCGCCCCTCCCAAAATGGTGGTATTTGCATTGGACAGAGTAAATTCCTGAAAGCCGTCTTCCACACCATCATCATCACATGTAGTCAGTTCTTCGTTTAAAACACTTGTTAGGCTCACAGCTAAGGTCAATTCTGAAGTGTTGCTACAGGTAGTATCTGTATTTATGACTTCAACATAAATTATTTGTGGATTGGTTGCATTTTGAAAATCGTTGGGGATTGAAATCCGATTAGTTTTTGAGGCGTCCCTGTAAAAGTTGACAGACAGGTTTGGCTCACTTGCTGTAAAAATTTCAATAGCTTTATTAAGATTAAAGCGAGTTATTCCGTCGTTTGGCTGTGCGTCTTCATCACATTGAAGTAATGTGTAGTCTGTGGTAATGGGTTTAGGCTTAAATTGCATTAAAGCTTGCCCTTCAAGTCCGTTGCATTTTTCTCCATCAATTTCAATGATTACTTCATATATCCCCGATTCGTTGACGGATAAGGTGTTTGTATCATTGGTAAGATCTAAATTGTCCTTGCTCCAAAAGTAAACTGCTCCATCTATGTCCGGCGCCCGCAATGTATACGAGTCGCCTTCACATAAACTAAGTGAATTTGAGGAAGATCCATTTTGAATAATATCGATTTTTTCATTGAAAAAAGAAGTAAGAAAAGGTGGAAGGCCTTGAGTGGAGCGGTTTGGGGACAACTCAATCCCATTATGGTCGTAATTGCAAGCCTGTCCTCTCTGGTTGGGATCATGTATTATTGCCAAATACGGAATCCCAAAATTATAGGTAGCAGCTAAAGCACGATAAATTTTTCCGTTTGGCCCTAACTGAAGTGAGCCTCTATACAGCTGACGCTCGTCTATGGTAAATTCTGATGCTTGGATATCGGCTTCCGTAACATCAAATTGAGTTAAAGTGGACCTATGGTTAGTTGGGTCGTTATTTGCCAATGGGATGTTCAGGTTGTTGTAGTTGTTGGAGGAATGGACATAAAGGAATTGGTTGTTTGGCGAAAATTCCACACCATATGGAAAATTGTTCAAGCCAGAAATATTTAGCTGCAATTGATTGCTTACAATTCCGGTGGTGGCGTCAAAATCATAGAGTAATAGTCTGTTGTTGCCTGGTGGATCAATGGTATTGTTGGTCATATTGGCTACTGCCATTTTTGTTCCATCCGGCGAGAGCTTTAAATTACCTCTGGCATCAAATACACTTAGATTGTTAAATGTCGATTTAACCGGAGTCGTACGGACTCCAGTGTTGCTTACCTCAAAAGCGTGATACGTATTAAAACCTGCCTCTAATCCATTCTCTGAGGAAAAAGCAATTACCCAAAGGGATTCGGTCTCACAATCTTTTAAAACGGCAGTCAATTTTTCTGAACAAGTGCCTAAAAGGTTGATGTTTTTCGTAGTAACTTCTCCACGGCCTTCGTCTCTTCTCATGTCAACTTCAGAGTAATTTAGGCCATAATTAAACCCGTCAAGTTCATTGTCCACAGTAAATACGTAATACGAATCTGGATGGCTTGGTTTCGGAACTATTATTGCCGATTGGGTACTGGAGGCGTCCCCAAACAGGTCTGTGCCTCCTATCATGACATCGTGTTCCTTATTCCAAATGGTAGAGCCGTCGGTGTAAAAAAGCAAATTGCCAAAATTATCAGAAATTGAAGCACAGCCTTCATTTGTAAAAAGGTTTCCGTCGTTCAATGAAGTGGCTACTCCGGTAAAAGGATCAAAACTTACGCCTCCGCCGTATCCAAAATACCAATTGGAGGCTTCACCTTGCGCACAAACACCAGCGTTTACGACAAATAGAATCACTAAAAGGGCAATTTTTTTCATCTTTTCATAGCAATGCCATCAAAGATATTATAAATCGCGCTTTTTTAATAATCTGTACGATAAAAAGATGAATAGTCCTGTCCAAGCCAAAACGATTAAGATTTCATGGAAGTGCACTCCGTAATCGTGAATAAACTCCTGGTTGTTTGGAGCCTTCATTGATGCTATGCGCAATGCGGGCCAGTCAATCAATTTGTACATGGACTTTAAAGGGAAAAGATTGTGTATGCCCGTAGCTATATCGTCATTGGTAAATTTGTATATAATGGCATATATAATCCACTCCAAGATGAAAAGGATGAATAAAAAGGCCAACGCAAAAGCCGAGCGTTTTACTAACATTCCAAGTAATAGGCACAAGCTGAAAAATCCAATCAGTTTGACACAGTAAGCCAAAAGAAACTCTGTGTCGGCAAATATGATACTAAACTCGTTGTAACTAGAATAATAAAGGCCTATGGCCATAGTCAATACAAAAATAATGGCAGTTGAGACCAAGGAGAAGAATATGATAGTGTAAAACTTGGAAAGAATAAATTCTTTTTTGCTCAAGCCGTCAATTAAATTTTGTTTGATGGTTTTATTGCTATACTCGTTTCCTATCATACTCACTACTACAATGGCGAAAAAGAGCTTGAAATGTGCCGCAAAATAGGTAACTAAATGCCAAATTAATGGAAAATTAAAAACGCCCCATTCCCCAAGTTCTATAGTGAAATAGCCGAAAAAAGGTATTTTTAAAGAGGATAAAAAGATTATAAAAAGAGGTAAAATAAACGAGATGAAAATAAGTGTTTTACTCGTTTTATTGAGCATTAGTTTTTGCAATTCTAGCTTCAGAAGTCGTAACATTTCTATGGGGTTATTGGTTGTCGGTTAGTTGTAAAAATTGTTCTTCAAGGCTTTCTTTGCGTTGGACTAAATGTGTTAGAATTATACCTTTTTCGAAAAGAAGTTTGTTGAATTCGTCCGAAGGCAGCGGTTCATTTAAAAATGCGGTAATCAATTCGCCTTCTACCTTTATCTTTCCAAAGGATGAGTTGTTATTTAAAAAATCAAGAAGTTCTTGACTGTTTTTGCATTTTAATTCAAAGAAACCGTGACTTGAAATCATTTCGTCCACACGGCCTGAATACAGCTTTACGCCTTTTCGCAGTACAACTACATGAGTGCATACTTTTTCAACTTCGTCTAAAAGATGTGAGGCCAATAATATTGTAGTGCCTTGATTGGCAATATCCTTTATGATTTGTCGGATTTGATGGATGCCCTGAGGGTCTAAACCATTTGTAGGCTCATCCAAAATCAAAATTTCAGGGTCGTTTAAAAGGGCGGAGGCAATGGCCAATCGCTGTTTCATTCCCAATGAAAAGGTTTTGAATTTACTGTCCTTTCTGCTTAAAAGACCAACGATCTCAAGTTTTTCCTCAATTTTAGAATAATCAACTTCCTTTATTCTGCAAACCAATTTGAGGTTTTCAAACGCTGTCATGTATGGGTAGAAGTTGGGGCGCTCGATAATAGCGCCTACTTTTTTAAGGGCATCATGGGTAGTGGTATTGCCATCAAACCACTTAAAACCTCCCGAGGTTTTGTTCACAACATTCAGTACTACGCCAAGGGTAGTGGATTTACCGCTTCCGTTAGGCCCTAAAATCCCATAAACATTGCCTTTGTTTATGGTGAAGGACAAATCTTGTACTGCAGTTAAATATCCAAATTTTTTTGTCAGGTTGTTGATTGTTAAAATAGGTTCCAAGCGAAAAAGTTTTTTGCCGAAAAGTGTTCGGCTATTGATTAGTTTATATTTATGACGAGGTGTTGCATATTTTGTTACATAAAATCCCTTAAATTTGAGCAATCGAAGTATTATGGAAGACTTAAAAATATCTAAGCGAAAACCGTCGTATCCAATTTCTGCTAAGCTAAATAAATACCTGTCGGAATACAACAGGATTACAAAAACCCCAATTTTTTATGATGATTTGTTGCGGTTTCAAGGGGCCATTGAGGTGTATGATAAGGATGATAACGATACCCTTTGGATTCGCGTGTACTACAGTGAGTTTGACCGGGAGGAAATCGATTTGGCTCTGAAAAAGGTGTATGCTTATCTGCATTCTGATGGCAACGAGAGCATTTTCCCGTTTTTAAGTGTTGATGCCATTGACTACTGCACTTTTGGGAATTCTAAGCCTTTTCGAATAAAGATTAGGAATATTATGAACGATAACTATACCTATTTCTATGTGAAAACGGCAGATGCATCACGTATTTATGGATTGGAGCTGGAGCACATGCTTTCGCCCTATAATTTGAATTTTTTGGTGAACAATACCACCTTGATTGAAGAGCATATTGTGGGTATCCCGGGAGATGTGTTTATAAAAGATATGTTACCCAATTGCACAAAAAGGGAAAAGTCTCAAATAGCAAAGGAATTTGTGAAATTTAATGAGCGATGCATGATTCGATTACTTGGGGATATGCGCTCTTACAATTATGTAATTGTACCCACGCATGATTTTGACAATGTGGTGTACAGGATTCGAGCTATTGATTTTGACCAACAGTCGTACGAAGGAAAGTTTAATATTTACCGCCCACAATTTTTTAAGGAAAATACTAAAATGGTTGAAATGGTTTCTGAAAGTATTCAAAAACTATCCATTGACCAATATAAAATTGAGGAGCGCTCCATATTGGTTAAGCGTTTAAAAAGTTTTAATGACAGGATTAATGCGCTCCTAAAATGCATGATGAAAGATGTGATTTCCACGGATGAAAATGTGGACTTGCTAAAGGAAAAAATATTTGAGTATACTTACGACAGCAAGTTTAAGAAGTGTAAAAATATGGGAGAAATCCTCGAAGAGGCTTTGGCGTATCTAGTACATAATTATGAAAATGTAAACCCTTTAAATTTAAGACGTTAATAAGTTTAATTCCAGTTTTCATCGAAGTCAAGATTATTGTAATCTTCGACATCCAGACCATTATCGAATTCATCAAAATCGTCATCTTCGGCTTCAAAAATTCGCTCCGGTGCACTATCTGGAACTTGCCCTTGCACGAACATTAAATTTGGATAATCAAAACCTTCTGCCTCATCTACAATTTCGGCCAATTCAACATAAAACGTCCACATGCTTAAAAAGTCGTAGATATAGATTAGCTTGGTCTGCGCTTCGTGTACCACATCATTTATTGCGGTTTCGTTCATCAATCGTGCTGAGCCATCTTCACTCAAATCAAAAAGCGAAATCTCCTCACCTTGGTCCCATTGGTCGTTACTAATATAAAACGAAGCCATTTCACTGCCGTCAAAACCAAAAGATTGTGTGATGATGTTATGCAAATCCTCCAAGGTATCCGTTTCCCGAATTTCTAAATCCCGAAACACATCGTCTTCGGTATCGTTGTCCAAAATCACTCGAAATCTGTAAATCATTTCAATTAAATATTGGGTACAAAGATAACTTTATTTTTTTGGTTTTCTGGGTTTGCTGGTCTTTGCCAAGGGGTTAAATTTTAAGCATAAATCTAGCCAGTAAGAGAGCGTTTCTTCGGAGTCGAAACCCTCGGGCGTAACAAAAATATAACCTTTCATGGGTCGGCCTGTAAAATCCATCGGGAGGCATTCGGGTTTTTCGAGTTCATTTTCGTAAGCGTCCAATCCAATGCGAGCCATCAATAAGCTATCGCCATATTTTTTGTCTATATGGATACCGCATAACATTTTGTTGTCCACTTTAAAACAAAGACCTCCCATCATTTTAAGCTCGGAAAACCCAGTATGCTTTTCTTTCAATTGCCTTCTAATGCGGTCTGCTAAAAATTCGTCGTATGCCATGATTTCAGCTTTTGAATTTATCTACTAATTTTCTAAAGGTATTATACAAAAATGCATTTGTTTTTGCATAATAAAACGAGATAAAACAGACCACAAGTATAAAACAAATTGCGCCAATAATGGCCTCTGTTGGATTTAACGATTTTTTCAAATAGCGACTCAGTCCGTAACCCGTATAGCTTCCATAAATAATGATGAAATGAATCACGTAAATGGACAAGGTTTTTTGGCCAATACTTGTGATGATGGATTGTTTCATAAAACGTTCAAGGGTGTAGAAGATAGCAAAGATCACTAAAACATTACCAAATCTGGTGAACAGATAATTATAGTTTGCGGAGGCGTACAACAATTCAAAATCAGTTAAGCGATACAGTTTTATCAAGAACCATGAGGAATAATTTATTAAGACGAGTCCAACTAAAAAAAAGGTAATTATCGTTAACAGTTTAAACCGTGGCCGGTGCACGTGCCTAAAAAATACCGTGGCCAACCAAGCACCGAAAGCAGTGTATCCAAACCAGGGGAGAATGGTGAATACTGACCCATTTTCCTTGATAATATAATTTGCAAAAAGTTTGGGAACAGTTGGAAGGGATAATTCCCGGAAAAGTGGTTCAGTTAAAAAGCACGCTATTCCGATAACGGCCAATACGATGGACAAAATGTAGGAGTGCTTTTTTAAAAGCATATAAAGAAGTACCATTATAATGAGTGACAGTCCGATACATTGCAACACGTCTACAGCAAGAAACCTTAAATTGAAATTCCCGCTGAACCAATTAAGCACATTGATGCGCAAGCTGTAACCGATAGCGATAAGCAATACGCCCCGATACAAGCCTTTTTTTATCCTTGGTTTGTCATCCCCTTTGGTATAAGCCCGCAACAACAAATACATAAAAACCAAACCCGAAATCGTAAAAAAGGTAGGTGCGGTTATACCGCGAAAGTACGACCAAATAGAGTAGGCGGTATTCTCTGGATCTCGAAAAATAGGATCTATCAAGGTATCTATAAAATGGCCCTGAAGCATCATCAAGATGGCGAATGCTCTCACAGCATCTATAAAATACAAACGGTTGGTATGCAAAGCAATGGGTTTGTTCAAGCTAAAGATACTTTTAAATATCGGAATCCAAAATGAAGTAAAATGATATATTTATAAAATAATATCCGTTTATGATGCAATTTTTAGAGCAATTCCTTAGTGATTTTTCATCCTTTGTTTGGGGATTGCCATTGTTGATATTGCTGATTGGCGGAGGTTTATACCTGTTGTTGCTTTCAAGGTTTTTGCCCTTTCGATATTTGGGGCATGCCATTGCAGTACTTCGGGGCAAATATGATAATCCAGAGGACCCCGGTCAAATTTCCCATTTTCAGGCATTGACTACTGCTTTATCCGCCACAGTAGGAATGGGGAATATTGCAGGTGTTGCGGTGGCTATTTCCATTGGTGGACCTGGAGCGGTGTTTTGGATGTGGGTGAGTGCAGTTATCGGGATGTCCACTAAATTTTATACGTCGGCATTGTCCATTATGTTTCGCGGGAAGGATAGTGCTGGGGAGCTTCAGGGAGGCCCCATGTATTTTATAGTTGAAGGATTGGGAAAAGCATGGAAACCTCTGGCAATATGGTTTAGCGTAAGTGGCTTGGTGGGAGCCCTACCAGTTTTCAATGTCAATCAATTAACGCAGGCAATAAATGATATTCTACTGGTACCAAACGGAGTGAAGGTGACGCTTTTTTCAAATTTATGTATCGGATTGTTTTTAGTGCTCATCACGGGAATAGTTATCCTTGGAGGATTAAAACGCATAAGCAAAACTGCTTCCAAATTGGTGCCGGCAATGGTCGTTTTGTATTTTTTGGCGGTGCTAATTATTTTAATGGCGAACATTGAGAGCGTACCGAAATATTTGGTTTTAATCGTTAAAGATGCCTTTAATGCCGATAACTTTCTAGGCGATTCCTTTTTAGGAGGCACATTGGGCGGATTGATTCTATTGGGCATACGTAGAGGGGCATTTTCCAATGAAGCTGGAATAGGTACGGCGCCAATGGCACACGGCGCGGCCAAAACCAACGAGCCCGTCCGCGAAGGTTTGGTGGCTATGATGGGGCCGGCAATTGATACTTTGGTGGTTTGTACCCTTACCGCATTGGCCATATTGGTTACGGGAGTTTGGCAATCCACGGATGCCAACGGCGTCAGTTTGACGGCATCGGCTTTTGCTAGTGCCATTCCCGGTTTTGGGCAGTATATTTTGCTGTTGTGCATTGCGGTATTCAGTATTTCCTCATTATTTTCCTATGCCTATTATGGATCAAAATGCATGGGCTTCCTATTTGGAGCTGATAAAAAACAGTATTACAATTATATTTACATTGTGAGTATCATTTTGGGAGCCATCACTACACTGAGTATGATGATTAATCTCATTGATGGGTTTTTTGCCCTGATGGCCTTCCCAACCATGCTGGCTACCCTAATTTTAGCGCCCAAAGTGACCAAGGAAATTAAACGTTACATCAAACAAATGCAATAAATATGCAAACAAAACAAAGGGCGAAGGCCTATTGGAAAGAAAATATTAAGTATGTGCTTCTTCTGCTATCAATTTGGTTTTTGGTTTCCTTTGGGGCTGGAATTCTTTTTAAGGACACATTGAACACCGTTAAAATAGGTGGTTTTAAATTAGGGTTTTGGTTTGCCCAGCAAGGGTCCATGTACGTTTTCGTTATACTGATTTTTGTGTACGTTCGAATTATGAACAAGCTCGATAAAAAATATGGATATGATGCATAGTTTGATGTTAGCAGAGAACATAAGTGTTCAAAATTGGACCTACATTTTAGTGGGCATCACCTTTGCGATTTATATCGGAATCGCTATTTGGTCTAGGGCGGCGTCCACTAAAGAGTTTTACGTGGCCGGTGGGGGCGTATCCCCTTTGGCAAATGGCATGGCTACGGCTGCGGATTGGATGAGTGCTGCATCGTTTATTTCTATGGCAGGAATCATTTCCTTTGCAGGCTATGATGGGGCAGTGTATCTAATGGGTTGGACAGGTGGTTATGTACTTCTGGCATTGCTTTTAGCACCTTATCTACGAAAATTCGGAAAGTTTACCGTACCTGATTTTATTGGTGACAGGTATTATTCCAAGGTGGCACGCTTTGTTGCGGTGTTATGCGCCTTGTTGGTGTCGTTTACCTACGTGGCTGGGCAGATGCGAGGTGTGGGTATTGTGTTTTCAAGGTTTTTGGAAGTTGATATTGATACAGGGGTGATTATCGGGATGCTGATTGTGCTGTTTTATGCTGTTTTGGGTGGCATGAAAGGTATCACTTACACTCAAGTGGCACAGTATTGCGTATTGATATTTGCTTTTATGGTGCCAGCCATTTTTATTTCAATACAAATGACGGGAAACCCCATACCGCAGTTGGGTTTTGGTGATATCCTGACGGATGGATCGGGAGCCTATCTTTTGGACAAATTAGATGGTTTGAGTACAGAGTTGGGTTTTGATGAATACACTGAGGGCTCAAAATCCATGATTGATGTATTCGCCATAACCTTGGCATTAATGATCGGGACGGCGGGTTTGCCACACGTTATCGTTCGATTCTTTACCGTGAAGCGGGTGAAAGATGCCCGAAAGTCTGCGGGAATTGCATTGTTACTTATCGTGATTTTATACACCACAGCACCGGCAGTGGCGGCTTTTGCAAGGACAAATTTAATTGAAACGGTTTCCGATCAGCCTTATGCGACTGTACCAGAATGGTTTAAAAAATGGGAGGAAACAAAGCTCATCAGTTTTACGGATAAGAATAATGATGGTAAAATTCAATATGTAAAGGGCAATGCTTATTTAAAGAACGAGGATGGTAAAGTAGATTTTACCAAGCCCGATTCCAGTACAAAAAATGAACTTTATGTGGATAGGGATATTATGGTGTTGGCCAACCCAGAAATCGCAAAGTTGCCCAATTGGGTGATTGCCCTTGTGGCAGCTGGTGGTTTGGCAGCCGCACTTTCTACGGCGGCAGGTTTACTATTGGTGATTTCATCATCGGTATCTCACGATTTGATTAAAAAGATTATTAAACCTTCCATTTCGGAGCAGGGCGAATTGGTAGCGGCACGTATTTCTGCCGTTGGGGCAGTTTGCGTGGCAGGTTATTTTGGTATTCATCCGCCGGGTTTTGTGGCCGCGGTTGTGGCCTTGGCCTTTGGATTGGCGGCGGCCTCTTTTTTCCCAGCTATTATTTTAGGGATTTTTTATAAGCGAATGAACAAAGAAGGGGCTATTGCAGGAATGGTTGTCGGGATTACGGCGATGCTACTTTATATGATTAAGTACAAGTTAGGTTGGTTTGACGAAACCATTCCTGATAAGAGTGAATGGTGGTTCGGGATTTCGCCTGAAGGTTTTGGTACTGTGGCTATGCTGTTAAACTTTATCGTTTCAATTGTGATTATGAAATTTACACCTGCACCTCCAAAAGATGTTCAAGAGATTGTTGAGAATATTAGAATCCCAAGCAGTGCGGGAGAGGCCTCACATTAGGTTTTGAGAACGGGCTCTGGGGCTGTCCCGCGTTAGGGATTGCAGAGGAAAGCCCACAGGGCCCCTGAAAGAGGGCCCGAGGACTTGGAACGGAAAGCCCGACCCCGAGTACTCGGGGTAACGCCCAAATATTGAATAAAATCTCACCTCAAAATTACTTGAATTTAGTATTTTAGACATCCAAAAAATAAATCATCAGACTGCATGAGTAATTACCACATCAAACATTTAGAGGAATATTATCAAGTGTATAGAAAATCGGTGAGGGAGCCGGAAAACTTTTGGCAGGAAATAGCCGAAGAGCATTTTGTTTGGTATAAAAAGTGGGACAACGTTTTAAGTTGGGATTTTGCAAAACCCGAGGTAAAATGGTTTGAAGGGGCAAAATTGAATATTACCGTAAATTGTATTGACAGGCATTTGATTGCGAACGGCGATAAAACCGCAATTTTGTTTGAGCCGAACGACCCAAAAGCTAAAGCTGAACATATTACTTACAGGCAGTTACACCAACGTGTTTGCCAGTTTGCCAATGTTTTAAAGTCGAAAGGCATCGCAAAAGGGGATAGAGTGTGTATTTATTTGCCGATGATTCCTGAACTGGCTATTGCTACTTTGGCTTGCGCCAGAATTGGTGCGATACATTCGGTGGTTTTCGCTGGGTTTTCTTCTACTGCTTTGGCGACTCGAATAAATGATAGTGATTGTAAAATGGTGATTACAAGCGACGGCTCCTATCGAGGTGCAAAGACGATCGACTTAAAAGGTATTGTGGATGATGCGCTGGAGGATTGCCCTTGTGTTGAAACTGTTTTGGTTGCAAAACGGATTCAATCTGATATTTCCATGAAAGAAGGACGGGATGAATGGTTGCAACCGCTTTTGGACAATGCTGATAATAACTGCAAACCAGAAGTAATGAGTGCCGAAGATCCTTTATTCATTTTATACACTTCAGGTTCTACAGGTATGCCAAAAGGGATGGTGCATTCCACGGCGGGCTATATGGTTTACACGGCCTATACTTTTAAGAATGTGTTTCAGTACAAAGAAAACGATATTTACTGGTGTACTGCCGATATTGGATGGATTACAGGGCATAGCTATATTGTGTATGGCCCATTGGCCAATGGGGCTACCACCGTAATGTTTGAGGGCGTACCGAGCTACCCTGATTTTGGTCGTTTTTGGGAGATTGTTGAAAAGCACAAAATCAATCAGTTTTATACCGCGCCTACGGCTATTAGGGCTTTGGCCAAAGAAGGTTTGGAGCTGGTTGATAAATACGATTTGTCTTCTTTAAAAGTACTAGGTTCAGTAGGAGAGCCTATTAATGAAGAGGCTTGGCACTGGTATAATGACAACATAGGCAAAAAACAAAGCCCAATTGTGGACACTTGGTGGCAAACCGAAACGGGAGGCATAATGATCACGCCAATACCGTTTGCAACCCCAACAAAACCTACCTATGCTACGTTACCTTTCCCTGGGATTCAGCCTGCCTTAATGGATGAAGATGGGAAGGAGTTAAAAGAAAATCAAGTATCGGGACGTTTGTGCATAAAATTTCCATGGCCGTCTATGGCTCGAACCATTTGGGGAAACCATCAGCGCTACAAGGATACCTATTTTTCAGCCTTTGAAAACAAATATTTTACGGGTGATGGTGCTTTACGTGATGAGGTTGGGTATTATCGAATCACCGGTCGTGTGGATGATGTCATCATCGTTTCGGGCCATAATTTAGGTACCGCACCTATTGAAGATGCAGTGAACGAACATCCTGCGGTTGCGGAAAGTGCCATTGTTGGCTTTCCACATGATATTAAGGGGAACGCGCTTTATGGTTACGTGATTTTAAAGGAAGTTGGTGAAACCCGAGACCACAATAATTTGCGAAAAGAGATCAACCAAATTATTACGGAGCATGTTGGCCCTATAGCAAAACTGGACAAGATCCAATTTACCAAAGGCTTGCCAAAAACCCGTTCAGGAAAAATTATGCGGCGTATTTTGCGAAAAATAGCATGCAACGAAACCAGTAACCTGGGTGATACAAGTACTTTGTTGAATCCTGAGGTGGTTCAGGATATTATGGATAATGCTTTGTAGTTTGTTAAACCATCTTAAAATCCAATAACACTTCACCTTCAATGGACGCTTGTAAATGGTCGCCTTTATAAATTAAACCAGTGCCAGATGCGGGTGTACCCGTAAAGATCAAGTCGCCTTCATTGAGGGTCATGAAGCTGGAAACATGAGAGATAATTTCTGCAAAATTATAGATCATTAAAGAAGTGTTTCCTGTTTGCTTGACTTCACCATTTATTTTTAAATCAAAATTAATATTGTTGAGGTTTGGAAAATCTGAAATCGGTTTAAAGCCCGAAATAGGGGAGGCGCCGTCAAAACCTTTGGCTAGTGCCCATGGCCATTTTTGCTCTCTGTAGGCCTTTAAAATATCCGTTGCCGTATAGTCAATACCAACTGCAATCTCGCTAATGAAATTGGGTGCATCATCTAGTGAAACGTCTTTGCACCTTTTTCCGATTTTGGCCACCAATTCAACTTCATACACAATTTCCTTAGTAATCGAAGGGTAAACAACATTTTTGTTCCCGGTAACCAAGGTGCTGTCGGCTTTGAGGAATATTAATTGAGACCCTGTTTTTAGCCCAGGGATTTCGGAAGGATCATTCACGTAGTTTTTGCCTATGCCTATTATTTTCATTTATATTTTTTTTGGATTGATAAGGTAAATGTACTGAATATAACATTTAGGTTCAATGCCGATGCCAATAAACCAATTCCAATAGGACTTTGAAAATTGCGCAAAAGCATGCTTCAACCTAATTTGCCGATTGTTATTCGTTTTCATTTCAGAAAACATTTCTGAAGTAAATCTATTTGTATATATTTGTGAGAATATTAATCTGGTATATTTACAACGATTGATGCTTAAAAGGTTTCTTTCTCTCAAGACTCTAAGCGCGGTTTTTTTGTTTTGCGCAATTGCCCAAAGCGGTCTTTCCCAATCAAAAGAAAATTATTATCGCTTTTTGGATTCTGTAGATATTCATATCGATACGGATTCTGAAATATCCCGAAAGTTTTTGGACAGTATTCCTAAACCCGCTGAAAAATATATTAAGGGAAGAGTAGGCGAATATTATGCCGATATGGCACTGATCCATGACGGAAATAAGGAGCTTCTGAAATTTCATCGTTGTAATATTTTGGCATTAAAGTACGCCAAAGAAGAAGAAAACTTCTGTATAGCCGGACAAGCATGTATAGATTTGTTTTCTGATGTTTATTTGATAGATGGGGATACTTCGGCATTCAAATATATCGATTTAGCTGAACAGTATTTTAGTAAATGCGATGACCCTAATGGGTTGGTGCAAGTAGAGCAGATGTATGCTTACGTAAAATTTCTTGACGGTGAATTTGAGGCCTCGAATGAGTTGATTTTACCAGTGCTTCAAAAGTATAAGACCATCAGTGAGGATGCTTACTATTACATGTTCGCGCTTTATATGCTCTCGTCTAACTATTATTCATTGCATGATAAGGAAAATGCCGACTACTATTTTAAGGCCTTCAAAACTCTAGAAAACAACACCACCATTGCACAATATAACTACTATTCATTTGAGTCTGGGATTAATTTAAGTGGCGCGGAATATTTTTTTGAAAAAAAGCAAATAGATTCTACTAAGTATTATTTGAATATGACCAAGCGCCTAAAGCCTTTCATGGGTGAAGATGTACTCAGGGATTATTATAAACTTTATGCCGAAGTTCATAAGCACTCTGGAAGAATAGATGCTTCTAAGGCATATGTTGATTCCTTAATCCATCTTGAGCAAGACATTCACAAAAGTACTGTGGATGCCAGTTTTCAAATAAGTGATGACCTGTTGGAGGCAGAAACAGAATTAATAGGTTGGGGCAAAACATCGACTTTTAGTAAATACTTGGCCCTAGGGCTACTAGTGGCCTTTCTTCTTTTGATATGCTTGTTCTATTTTGTTTTTTACAGAAGGCATAAAGCGAAGATTGAGGAAATTACAGAAAAAACAGATGACCTGTCTATCATAAAATCGAATAACGAACAACTGACAGTAAAAGTTCAAGGTCTTGAGGAATACATCAATAATTTAAAGAAAGAAGTAAAGGCTATTTCAATTGTGGAAAGTATTGATGAGCAAAAAGCGCGTATAAAGGCACTTTATAAAAATCTGCATATTAATTCTGCTACCATATTAGATAAAAGTGATTCTCATTTGGAATTGATCAACGATTTGAACATCGGATTTTTTAAGAAAATTGATAAAGTTTATCCTCAGCTTAATAAATCGGAAGTCATTATTTGCTATTATATTTTGATAGGTTTCAGTAATAAAGAAATAGCCGTATTCTTAAATGCAACATTGAGGTCGGTAGAAAGCAAACGTTATCGGATTTCAAAAAAAATAGATCTCAATCGAAAGAATACTTCGCTGTTGAACCATCTTCAAGAAACATTTAAGGATGCCATTTTAGTAAAGGCTTTAATAAATTGAACCCAAACTCTTCAAGAAGCCAATTATTTTTCTCGTGCGTAATAAGTGCGTAGTGATTTATATCGAAAAACTCACCTATTTTTAGATATTTGTTGCATTGTTATTATCGATTGAATAATTTCTAGATAATTTAAAAATCTTGTTTCATAGGGTTGATTAAAACACTTCGTAAATATATCTAAGGTTGGTTGGATGTTAATTTGTTTTAATTAAGAAACAAGATTTTTTTAGGGATTAATTTAATTGCTATGCAGCAAAATTTGTTGCTAAGTTGAAGTTTAATAAAGGAGCCTTTTAGGGCTCCTTTTTTAGGTTGTTTAAAATCGATTAAAGGGGAATATTCCCGTGTTTTCGTTTTGGTCTATTGACCTCCTTGTTTTTTAAAGAGGCAAAAGCCTTTATCAATTTTCTTCGTGTATTTTTTGGTAGAATGACTTCGTCGATAAACCCGCGTTTGGCCGCACGATAGGGGTTTGCAAATTTTTGGGCATATTCAGTCTCTTTTTCGGCAAGTTTTTCCTCTGGATTTTCGGAAGAGGCAATTTCCTTTCTAAAAATAATTTCACTTGCGCCTTTCGCGCCCATAACTGCAATTTCTGCACCTGGCCATGCGTAGTTAAAATCTGCTCCAATGTGCTTTGAATTCATCACGTCATAGGCACCACCATATGCTTTTCTGGTAATCACCGTAATCCTGGGAACTGTGGCTTCGCTAAATGCATACAATAATTTTGCGCCGTGGACAATGATACCGTTCCATTCCTGGTCCGTGCCCGGCAAAAACCCCGGAACGTCAACCAAAACCAAAAGCGGGATGTTGAAGCAATCACAAAACCGCGTAAAACGTGCCCCTTTTCTGGAGCTATTAACTCCTAATACACCAGCAAAAGCCATAGGCTGATTCGCAACAATACCTATACTTCTACCTCCCAATCTGGCAAAACCGACAATAATGCTTTCAGCATAATCTTTATGAATTTCGTAAAACGAATCTTCATCAATAATACCTGAGATCACCTCATGCATATCGTAAGGTTTGTTTGGGTTATCTGGCACAATATTCGATAATTCATCCCGAATTTCATCATTTAAATTAAAGTCTAAAAGTTTGGGATTTTCCGTATTATTTTGTGGCAAATAACTAAGTAGCTTTTTTACGTCTTCTAGGCATTCGATGTCATTGGAAGAAGTTCGGTGCGATACACCTGATTTAGAGGCATGCGTCAAAGCACCTCCTAGTTCTTCGCTGGTAACCTCTTCATTGGTCACGGTTTTTACCACATTGGGCCCCGTAACGAACATATAGCTTGTGTGCTCTACCATGATGGTGAAATCGGTCATTGCCGGTGAATATACCGCACCACCGGCACAAGGCCCCATTACCGCAGAAATTTGTGGAATCACTCCGGAAGCTTGCACGTTGCGATAGAAAATATCGGCATAACCTCCCAAAGAACGGACACCCTCTTGTATTCTGGCGCCACCGGAATCGTTGAGGCCAATGATTGGTGCGCCGACTTTTACCGCCATATCCATGATTTTACAGATTTTTTCGGCATGTGTTTCAGACAAAGAGCCTCCGAAAACCGTAAAATCTTGTGCATACACATACACTAGTCGACCATCAATTGTGCCGTAACCTGTTACCACGCCATCACCATATATAATCTGGTTTTCCATGCCAAAATCTGTCGTGCGATGGGTGACCAGAGCTCCAATTTCTTCAAAGGACCCCTCGTCCATTAAGTACTCGATACGCTCCCTTGCGGTTAGTTTTTTATTGGCATGCTGTTTGTCGATACGCTTTTGACCTCCACCTAATTTTGCAAGAGCCAGGCGTTCGTTTAAGGTGTTGATTTTATCTTGTTTTGATTCCATAGTTTAATGATTGGGTAAGCGCAACATTTTTTGATCTACCATATATTGTTTTAACGCAATTAGCGCAGCAATTTTTGCTTCCTTTTCAGTATCTTGTTTTAAAGCTTCGGGTGAATAATATTGTTTTACGAAATGGGTGTCAAAGTTGCCTGATGTAAATGCTTCATGCTCGCAAACGAATTTTCCGAAAGGCAATGTGGTTTCCACTCCTTCCACTTTATAATCAGTAATTGCCTTTTTCATCAACATGATGGCTTCCTCGCGAGATTTTCCAAATGTGATGAGTTTGGAGAGCATCGGGTCATAATAAATAGGGATATCCATGCTTTCTTCATAGCCATTATCCACCCTAATACCTTCGCCAACAGGAATTTGATAAACGTCCAAATGACCAACACTTGGAAGAAAATCGTTTAACGGGTCTTCAGCATAAACCCTTAGTTCTAAGGCGTGTCCCTGGATTTTCAAATTTTCTTGTTTGATATTTAGTTTTTCGCCTCGGGCCACTCGAATTTGAAGTTCTACCAAATCAACGCCTGCAATGATTTCGGTTACGGGATGCTCAACTTGCAATCGGGTGTTCATTTCTAAAAAGTAAAAATTGTGGTCGGCGTCCAACAAAAACTCAACCGTTCCTGCACCTAAATAATCGCAGGATTTTGCCACTTTTATGGCGGCTTGGCCCATTTCTTCCCTTAATTCTGGTGATAAAACTGAGGAAGGCGCTTCCTCCACCACCTTTTGATGCCGACGCTGAATACTGCATTCGCGTTCAAAAAAGTGAAGAATGTTGCCATGGCTATCCGCCATCACTTGAATTTCGATATGACGAGGCGAACCCACATATTTTTCAATAAACACTGAGCCGTCCCCAAAAGCCGAAGTGGCTTCGCTAATGGCGCGATTCATTTGGGATTCCAAGTCCTTTTCTTTCTCAACAATGCGCATCCCTTTGCCACCACCGCCTGCCGAAGCTTTAATTAAAATAGGAAAACCTATGTCGTTCGCAATTTGTTTCGCTTTGACTACATCTGTGATAGCCTCATCAATGCCAGGAACCATGGGGATATCATATTCTTTTACGGCTTCCTTGGCGGCCAATTTACTTCCCATAATTTTAATGGCTTTGGAACGTGGTCCAATGAAAACGACATCATTTTTTTCGCATAATTCAGCAAAATCGGCATTTTCACTTAAAAAACCATATCCGGGATGAATGCCATCAACATTTAGGCTTTTAGCAACTTCAATAATCTTTTCACCTTTCAAATAGGATTGATTTGAGGGGGCTTCGCCAATGCAAACGGCTTCGCCTGCAAATTTTACATGGGGTGAATTTCTGTCAATTGTTGAATATACCGCAACGGTTTTGATACCCATTTTTTTTGCGGTTTTCATTACGCGTATCGCTATTTCGCCACGATTGGCAACCAGTATTTTTTTCATGGCTTATTCAAATTCGATTAACAAATGGTTCTTTTCAACAGCATCTCCTTTTTGAGCTGAAATGGATTTTATCACCCCATCTCTAGGCGAGGTGATAACATTTTCCATTTTCATAGCTTCAAGTATAAGCAAAGCATCATCTTCCTTGACTTCCTGGCCTACATTGACACTGATTTCCAAAATCAGACCTGGCATAGGAGCTTTTATGGAGTCAA
This sequence comes from Hyunsoonleella rubra, assembly GCF_042684665.1. NCBI lineage: Bacteria > Pseudomonadati > Bacteroidota > Flavobacteriia > Flavobacteriales > Flavobacteriaceae > Hyunsoonleella > Hyunsoonleella rubra. The sequence goes on from NZ_JBHULY010000039.1 coordinate 110,308, forward strand.
TGTGTTTTGAGGAGCCTATATTGAAGCCCATTTCTCTTATAAGCAAATCTAAATCATTGAATATATCGACTTTGTAATTGTTATTATTCACTCTTACCTCATAGGTTTTGTCGTTGAAGTTGGCGCCAACAATAGAAGCTTTATAGGATGTATTATTATGAAGAATGTGGAACTCTGATTCTGAAACCGATAGTGCATCAAATTGGGATATATCATCAGTATTAATTTCAAAATCAAAAGCGTCGTTAACCTTAGTTTTGAAAACTTTGCCCATACATTTAAAAATTGATTTAGGTAAATATAGTTATTCTGTTTCAGAACTTTTAACAATAATTTCGATTGTGGATAATTGATTGAATTTATTTAAATCATTGTACCAAAGGATCAAATTATATCGTGCTGTGCTCGTAGATTTTTATAGGATTGTCCTGAAATTGTCCACTTTTGCCCGAAGCCTTTATTTATTTAAATTCTGAAAATATGATAATTTTAAATACATAAATAAGTGTTAAATTATCATATATTTAATAAATACATGATAATAATCATTTTATTTCAATATATAGAAATCTACATTTGCTGCATATTTTTAATCATTTAATTTTAATCTCATGGATACTAATAGTAAATTTTTTAGAAAGCTAATGATTTGTGTAATAGCAATAGGCTTTTCGGTTAACTATTCGCAAGGCCAAATATTTGGGCTTGAAAATAGTGCGTCTTCTTTGACGGTTTTTGGGACTTCTAATTTGCATGGTTGGAAAGTAGATGCCCAAACACAGCAAGGAGCCATAAACTTTAACAATCTACAGGCTTGTGATATTAATCATTTATCACTTACGGTACTTACCAAAGGTTTAAAAGGAGCAAAACCAGGAATGGTTGAAACCATATCAAAAACCCTTAAGTCTGACAGGTATAAGTACATTTTGTTTACACTTACGAAAGTGGAACAGAGTACAAAGAAAGATAATGGCGTTTTTGAGGTACTGGCACAGGGAGATCTAACAATTGCTGGAACAAAAAAATCAGTGCCAATACGTTTTTACGTTACCATCGATAACAATAAGGTAACACTTGAGGGCAAGGCTATATTGAAAATGACGGATTTTAATTTGACACCCCCAGAAGCTTTGATGGGAACGATTAAAGCAGAGGATAATATAATGTTAAGGTTTAAAGCTAGATTTACAGAATCGGCAGTTTTGTAATTTATAGTTGAATAATCAAGAGCCTCTATGAATTGGATTTTTAATGATATCCCAATTCTAAGAGGCTTTTTTTTGGTTCTATTTTAGACAAGCGAAAGTTTTGCCTTCAAAGTCATATTTGTGAATTGGCCAAAAAAGAGTAATTTCAGTGTCATAATTTTTCCTTGGATATGAAAAAGTTTATTATCACGGTTACGGCATTTGGCATTTTATTGCCTGCTCTATGTTTTGGTCAGATGGCCGAGATTCATATTGACACCCTAATCATTGAATTGGGGATTCGTGAATCGAAAGTGGCTAGCAAAGACATGGAAGGGTGGTCTCGTCCTAAAAAAGTGACTTTTGGCTATATCCCTCAGACCGTAACAGGTATCGGGTCAAAAGCTTGGATTCTTGAGGTTGCTGATGGGGTCCCAATTGATTTTGTAAGCGGCACGGATGACGTAGAAAATAGTATTGCGGATAGCGATGTCTATATTGGGAGGTGTTCAGATGTCATATCGACAGGTAAAAATCTGGATTATATACACATTACATCTGCAGGAATTGATAGATGCGCCTCCATCCCCGGGATAAAAACCACTCATTGGATCGCTACCAATAATGCCAAGGTAAGTAGTGAAACCATTGCAGAGCATAGCATTGCGATGATGATGGCCTTAGCACGACGATTACCTATGTTTGACGGCTTAAAAACAAATTCCGATTGGAATCGTGGAAACGCACCGGATGCACCAAAAGCAATCTCGTTAAAGGGCAAAACTCTTCTGGTTCTTGGGCTTGGGGGAATAGGGTCCCAGATCGCCAAAAGAGCGAACAGTCTTGGAATGAGGGTAATTGGGACTCGGAATTCGAGTAGGACGGGGCCGGATTATGTGGATTATGTGGGTTTAAGTGATGAAACTCAGGAATTAGCGAAACAGGCAGATATTGTTATAAATGCTTTACCTCTTACAGATAAAACAACAGGGATTGTTAGTGCCGAGTTTTTTAATAATTTGAAAGAAGGAAGTTACTATCTTTCTGTTGGCCGTGGAAAAACTACCGACACCAATGCCTTGATAGAAGCGCTTAATAGTGGAAAGCTGAGTGGGGCAGGCCTGGATGTTACAGATCCGGAACCTTTACCAGAGGGACATGAGCTGTGGGGAATGCCAAATGTGATAATTACGCAGCATACCGCGGGAAGATCGGATTTGAGCAGGCGAAATGCATTGATGATTACCAGGGAGAACTTAAGGCGCTATATAAAGGGAGAAAAACTATTAAACATGGTGGATTTAGCTCGGGGCTATTAGCTTGTTTTTGTCTTTGAGGTGCGCTTTCAATTCACAGTTTCAACTATTTTTTGGAGTACGAATACATAGTAACTTTTGTTGGAAGCCACAAAATGATTGCCATTATCGCCTATGGTATCAATTAAATGTTGAAACTCGTCAAAAGACACCAATTTAAAGGCTTCGACTTCGCCTTCTTGAGGAACAAGTTCTTTAACTGGGACTTTTAGTTCGGTAATAAAGGTATTATGGAATTCGTTGTCGGTAATACCGTTGTCGTAGCTTTGAAAGCATTCGAATATACCAATAGAAATTAAATCTTCTTCTGAAACCGCAACACCAATTTCTTCTTTCACCTCCCGAATAGCCCCTTCTTTTGGGGTTTCGCCAGCATCGATGTGGCCGGCTACTGAAACATCCCAAAGCAATGGACAAATTACCTTTTGTGCCGAACGTTGGGCCAGAAGGATTTCTTTTTTACTCGTGTAAAACCAAACGTGGGAGGTGTGATGATACAGTCCTTTTTTGTGAATGATAGATTTTAATTCACTTTTTCCCGTTAGCAAGCCTTCTTTTGTAGCCACGTCAATATATTCATCCATGATGTTGAATTGCAGTTGTGTATTTTCCTCAAAACTAGTTCAAATTTCAAAAAACAAAGACTTTTAGAAATGATTATTTAAAATAAATCATATTAATTTTTGCATTACCTTTGCCTTCCAAACACGTTTGGGCAGATATGAGTCAGAAAGTTTTACTTAACGCAAAAGAGGTAAACATCATTCTTCATCGATTGGCTTGTCAACTTATTGAAAAACACACTGATTTCTCGAATACCGTATTGATTGGTCTGCAACCCAGAGGGGTGTTTTTGGCCAATAGGATTGCATCTATTTTAAAGGGCGATTACAAAGTAAAGAATATAAAACTGGGCTATTTGGACATTACGTTTTATCGTGATGATTTCAGACGAAGTGAAAAGCCATTGGAAGCCAATACCACCAAAATAGATTTTTTGGTGGAGGACAAAAACATCATTTTTATTGATGATGTGTTGTATACGGGAAGAAGTATTAGAGCCGCGCTGACTGCTATTCAGTCCTTTGGAAGGCCAAACGAAATTGAGTTGTTAACACTGATAGATAGAAGGTTTAGCAGGCACCTGCCGATTCAACCAGATTACCGGGGGAGACAAGTGGATGTCATCAATAGTGAAAAAGTGGTGGTGAATTGGGAAGAACATGATAAAGAGGATTCCGTGTATTTGATTGAAAAATAGAGGGTAAAGATTCTAAAATTAACTAGAGAGTGTAACTGCAGGCTGAGACTGCGACTGAATACTGAAAAAGAATGAGCGAATTAAGTGTAAATCACTTATTGGGAATAAAGTACCTGAACCAGCAGGACATTCAACTTATTTTTGAAACCGCCGACCATTTTAAGGAGGTCATCAATCGTCCAATTAAAAAGGTACCGTCGTTAAGGGATATCACCATCGCCAATTTGTTTTTTGAGAATTCCACGCGAACCAAACTCTCTTTTGAACTGGCCGAAAAACGATTATCTGCCGATGTCATTAATTTTTCATCAGGGCAGTCCTCTGTAAAAAAAGGGGAAACCCTAATCGATACAGTCAACAATATTCTATCCATGAAGGTGGATATGGTCGTGATGCGACACCCCAATCCCGGAGCAGGCGTTTTCTTGTCAAAGCATGTGGATGCAAGCATCATTAATGCAGGCGATGGTGCTCACGAGCATCCCACTCAGGCCTTATTGGATAGCTATTCCATTCGAGAGCGTTTGGGCGAAGTCAAAGGCAAAAAAGTGGTCATTGTCGGGGATATTTTGCACAGTAGAGTCGCATTGTCAAATATATTTGCTTTGCAGATGCAGGGTGCTGAAGTGATGGTGTGTGGCCCAAAAACCTTGATTCCAAAATATATCGATAAATTGGGTGTAAAGGTAGAAACCGATTTGCGGAAAGCCTTAAATTGGTGCGACGTTGCTAATATGCTTCGCGTTCAAAATGAGCGGATGGATATCAGTTATTTTCCATCGACCCGAGAGTATACTCAACAGTTTGGAGTAAACAAAGCTTTGCTGGATAGTTTGGATAAGGAAATCACCATTATGCACCCAGGACCGATCAATAGAGGTGTGGAAATCACCAGTGATGTGGCCGATTCTAAGCAGGCCATCATTTTGGATCAAGTACAAAATGGAGTAGCTATTAGGATGGCAGTGATTTATTTATTAGCTTCCAAGATAAAACAGTAGGATATGATTATCGATAAAACCGGAAATACCACGGTTATCACCCAGGAAAAGTTTACGATAGTGGAACTTGTTAAAAAGATGGAAGCACTTTATCCCAAGTTTAAAAATGACAATATTATTGTCGCTTTAACGGCGTTGGACAAAATTGCGCTGGAGGATGTGGTTGAATTTTTGAACATTTCGAACATCCACAGAGGCAAAAAACATTCGTTCGTTGTCGTTTCCGACAAGGTAGATCTGGATGAAATTCCTCATGAGCTAGTGGTGGTGCCAACACAACAGGAGGCACTCGATATCATCGAAATGGAAGAAATGGAGCGCGATTTAGGGTTTTAGTTTTATTTTATGAGCAAAAAAGTAGTTCTTCATGAAGAAGAGATTTTAGACAGTATTAGTCAGGTCTTATTGTTTTTCTGCTCATTTCTTCCCTCTTTTGTTTTAAATAATTTGGTCGAAAATCAAACTATTTCTGATATTATAAGTTACCTGTTCATTTTTGGAGTTATTAGTATAATGAAAATCTCTCGAAGGGTGTCAATTTCGAATAACTTGCTTGTGAAAGATATTTATACTTTATTTTTAGGTAGATTAAGAAAAGTTGAAAGTTTCCCTATTTCAGAAATTGAAAAAATAGAATTAGCCCAGAATAATGACCTATATTTTGAGATAGTGGCTAAAAAGAAGGATGGTAAAATTTCATTTATAAAGAAAATGCCCAATAAAAATCCTGCAATGGTTGAACTTGAGCGCATAAAAAGTTACATAAATATATAATGAAATTAACCATTTTAGGTTGCTACAGCGCAACCCCACGTACATTATCCAACACCACGTCCCAAGTGCTTGAAATCAATAATCACATGTTTTTGATTGACTGTGGGGAGGGCACTCAAGTGGAATTGCGACGCCATAAAATAAAATTCAACCGTATTAAGCATGTATTTATTTCCCATTTGCACGGTGATCATTTTTTTGGTTTGGTGGGGCTGATTTCAACATTTCGATTGTTGACCAGAGAGGCCGATTTGCACATATATGGTCCGAAAGGCATAAAGGAAGTGATTACTCTTCAAATGAAACTGGCCGATTCCTGGACCAATTACAAATTGATTTTTCACGAGTTGGAATCCAATACATCCGAATTGATATTTGAAGATGATGCGGTAGAGGTTTACACCATTCCGTTGGAACACCGCGTGTATACCAATGGTTATCTGTTTAAGGAAAAAGAAAGAGACCGCAAGTTGGATATCGTTGCGGTAGAGCGGGCTCATATTGATGTGGCCTATTTCCGTAAACTAAAACAGGGTTTTGATGTTATGAACGAGGATGGCGTTTTGATAAAAAACGAAACGGTAACTAAGCCTGCCGAGAAACCTAAAAGTTATGCGTTTTGTAGTGACACGGTTTACAAAGAAGATATTTTGCCCCTTATAAAGGATGTGGATGTACTTTACCATGAGTCTACTTTTTTAGATCAGCACGCCCATTTGGCACCAAAAACCAAACACTCCACAGCCAAGGAAGCAGCGACTATTGCAAAATTGGCTAATGCAGGCACTTTAGTTCTGGGACATTATTCTTCTCGCTATCCTAATTTGGAGGATTTCAGAAGTGAAGCTTTAACTGTTTTTGATAATGTTGAGCTCGCGGAAGACGGGAAAACCTTTAGCTTCAATTAAACTCCTTTAGATTTTCTACCCATCGAATGGCCTCGCTCAGAGACAGGCAACGTTTTATGCTTTTGTTGGAAAAGTGCTTTTCCAAGGAGGCATTGATATAAGAGGCATTGTTATAAGCCACAATAGCACTGGCCACCAAAATATTGTAATGCTTTTCGATGCGCAACCAGTTTTGAGGGTCTATGGAATAGGAGTTAATCCTATTGGCAACATAGGCCACTTGTGCATTTTCGCCATAAAACTTGGTCAACTCTTTAATTAAAACTTGGGCTTTTGACCAATCAAAATGTACACCTTCATGAGGTTCGGCAACTACAAAATGTTCACATAAATAATAATTCCCGAAAGAAAGTGAAAGTTTATAAGGCTTTAGTTTCTCAAAAAAAGGCGACTTTTCAAATGTCATTTATGGTCGTATTTGTTTTGAATCAAATTTTTTGAGAGACATTCGAAGTTAAGAAGTTTATATGAGATAATGGCTTATTTGCCGTTAATTTTTCACTAATTTCGTTGTATGGAAAATGATTTGAGCAATTATCGAAAGTCTTATGATAAGGGAGAACTGCTTCTTAAAGATACGCCGGAAAACCCAATGGAGTTGTTCCAAAAATGGTTTTATGAAGTAGATAAATATTTTCCTGAGGATGAAAATAACGCGATGACCATTGCAACAGTTGGTTTGGATGGTTATCCTAAAAATAGGGTAGTGTTGCTTAAAAAATTCACCTTTGAAGGTTTTATCTTTTACACGAATTATAATAGCGAAAAAGGTCGGGCAATTTCTGAAAATCCAAACGTATGTCTTTCTTTTTTTTGGCATGGCGCTGAACGTCAGATTATTATAAAGGGAGAAGCTGAGAAGATTGCGCCCAATATGAGCGACGGCTATTTTGAGTCTCGCCCTAAGGGGAGCCAGCTTGGTGCTTTGGTTTCAAATCAAAGTGAAATAATTCCTAATAGGGCCTTTTTAGAAAATAAGCTAAAAGCATTGGAAATTGAATATGATGCCAAAGTAGTAGAAAGACCTGAGCATTGGGGAGGTTATATCGTAAAGCCAGTGGAAATCGAATTTTGGCAAGGACGCCCAAATAGATTGCACGATCGTATCAGGTATCAATTGCAATCAGATTACAATTGGCTTATTCATCGATTATCTCCATAAAAACGATGATGAAATACACTTTTTCTTATCTTTCAGGTGTATTTAATCGATAAAAAACATATTAGTTCGACGAAATACATGTTTTTCATCGATTTTAACATTTCATTAACGCTTAAGCCGTGGTTTAGAAGGTAGATTTATAGTCCCAAATCTAAATTTACTTAACCATGAAGTTACTAACCAAGTTGTCATTCGTGGCATGTTTAACCCTACTTTCCCTTTCCTGCTCTACTGATAGTATTGACGATAAAGCCGATTCGGCTATAGAAAGTCTTGTTGTTCCTGAGGACAAGAACATAGAACTGGAAATACTAGATTTAATAAACGATTTTAGATTATCTGAAGGGTTGTCTCCCTTAGAGAGTATGTCCATTATCAAAACTGCTGCCTTTAGCCATACCGATTATATGGTGGATACCCAGACGGTTTCTCATGCTAATTTCTTCGAAAGAAGTAACTATTTGAAGTCAAAGGCTGGAGCCAAGAGTGTTTCTGAAAATGTGGCCTACGGTTTTACCAAAGCAGAATCTGTAGTAAGGGCTTGGATTAACAGTGAAAGTCATAAAAAAAATATTGAAGGCGATTATACCAATTTTGGAATTTCTGCCGAAAAGGATGTTGATGGTAGGTGGTACTACACCAACATTTTTATTAAGAAATAACCAGTAATTAATTTGCCGATTAATAGCTATAAATTAAAATTTGAATACTTAATTTAAAATTTTGCGAATTAATGCGGTTATATCGATAACTTGATTGTTATTGAATTTAGCTTTAGGTATAAAACCCTCCTGTTTCCAGGAGGGTTTTTGATTGTACTTCGGATTTTTAAAATTCACTTTTTGAAGTAATCAAAACGATTTTTGAGTTGTTGATATCCGTTGTAAAGAACATATAAATATCACCACCCTCCTCAATATTGAATTTTTTCCGAAGCTGTTTAACACTTTCGGGGAAGTTGCGTGTGGATACATTTGCCTTGCTTTTGGCTAGCTTCCCAATTTGTTTTTTGTTATAAGCTACAACCTTTTCTATTTTAAAAACCCTTCCCGGAAAATCGATGTGAGCATCATTTGTGTACAAATGCGAATTGGGGTGCAATTTGAACACATTATTTTGAATAGCAATTTGGTTAAACCCTCCAGATTTTAAAATGGCGGCATTGGGTTCGTACAAGTAAGAAAGCGGTTTGCTGTAGTGCGCCTTAGTCCCTTTTTCATCATTAGGCCTAAAACTGAAGCATTTTGTTGTGCTGTTTTTGATATTAGCCGTTTCAATAGAAATAGGGGCATTAAAACCTTTTTTCAATATCCAAAGTAGTTCCTTTACATCATTATTTACGGCAACAACATGAACTGTTTTTACGTGTTTAAGCTCGTTGATGCCAACGGAAATATCCAGCAAGGGCGACGTTTTAATTAAAATGTTTTCAGAATATTCAAATAGAAAATCCAGATTTTCCGGAACATTGGGTAGGCAATCCTTTAAAAAAAACACTTTTCCTTTTGTGTCGTGCCGTCGGGAAGGGTCAATATAAACCCAATCAAATTTTTGATTTTTAAGTTTTACAATCGATAAGCCATCTCCAATTATGGTCTCGGTATTTTTGATATTAAGCTGTTCAAAATTGTTTTTTACGATTGAAGATAGTTCCTTGTTTATTTCGCAATGCGAGACGTTTTTAAATCGTTTTGAAAAATAGAAACAGTCCACTCCAAAACCTCCAGTGATGTCAATTATCGAATTCCCATGGATTAATTCTGATTTGTATTTCGCGGTGATTTCAGACGATGTTTGTTCAATATTTAACTTATTGGGGAAGTAAATGTTGTCAGTTTCAAACCAAGTGGGGAGCTTCTTGTGGCACCGTTTTTTAGCCTCAATTTGTTCAACAATTTCAGAAGTTGAGACATTTTCAAAATCAGTACCTTTCAGAAGAATAGTGCTAATGTCTGAATAAATATTTGAATTTATAAAATCCTGTATTTCAGTATTTAAAATGTATTTATTCAAATAAAAGCTATAAGTCTTTAGTTAGCTTTTTTACAATCTTATTTTCTGATAAAAAAGCTTTTAGAATCACTTTAATGGCAGTATAAGCCGGTACGGCAATTATTAATCCAATAACGCCGAATAAAATCCCTGTGATTAATATTACCAAAAAGATTTCCAATGGGTGAGACTTCACGCTTTTAGAAAAAATGATAGGCTGACTTCCGAAGTTATCCACCAATTGCCCGATAACAAAAACCAGTAATACCCAAAATGTTTTGGGCAAAATAACATCGCTAAAACTTTGTCCCAAGTTGCTCGTCATTGTCAATGTTATCATCAACACAGCTCCAATTAATGGGCCAACATAGGGTATCAAATTCAAAAGCGCACACAAGAAGGCGATAACTACAGCATTTTCCACACCAATAATCAACAACCCAATCATATAAATAATGAAAAGTATAAGGATTTGAAAAATCAATCCGACGAAATAGCGAGACAACAAATCTTTAATCTTTGTGGAGGAAGTTTTCCAGCGAGATTCCTTATCATCAGGGACCAAAGTGAGCAAACTGCTTTCAAACAAACGGGTGTCTTTCAAAAAGAAAAAAGAAATAAAAATCACTGAAAACAACCCTATACTAAAACTGCCAAGTCCACTGATGACTGAATTCAGAAAATTTGGAATCAACGCAAAATCAATTTTCGATAACAAATTAGAATCCTTTAAAGATTGCTCTACATCGATTTGGTGTAAATCAAAATAGCTTACTATTTCGGCGTAAAGGTTTTCAATGTTTCCTTGTAGTTCCTCAATGTTGAGCAACGATAGATTTTGCCCCTGTTTTACGATTAATGGGACAAACAAGCTTACCAATCCAATAAAAATACCCAAGAGAAGTGTCATTGTGACAACAACGGCAATGGTGTTTTTGAATTTCAGTTTTCGTTCCAAAAACAGAACAATTGGCCTTCCGATTAATGAAATAACCGCCGCGATGGCCACGTAGCCAATCACTGAACGGATTTCGTAAAGGAAATAAAGCAACAGCGCAATGCCACAGATAATAGCGACGGCTCGTAAAATACCATTGGTGATGGATTTTGAATTCATGTAGTAAATATACTAATTTGTCATTACGAAGGAAGAATGACTGAAGTAATCTCTTTGTTTATCATAAAGATTGCTTCACTATGTTCGCAATGACGTTTATCTCAGCTGTTTGGTAATTTCGTAAAGTGCAATATTTGTGGCTTGTACCACATTCATGCTACTGTTTTGCCCGTACATTTCAATGTGAATTATGTAGTCCGAAAGCTTTAAAACGTCCTGCGAAACCCCAAAGTTTTCATCTCCAACAATCAAAGCTATTGGTTTTTCTTTTGAAAATGAAAATTTATGGATGGGTTTGCTGTTGGTGGTGATTTCCAGCGCAATGATTTGATAACCTTCTTTTTTGAGCTTTTTGGTAACTTCGATTGTTGAGGGGTGTATTTCAAAATCAACGACTTTTTCTGTCGCTCTTGAAGTTTTTGTCATTTTACGGCCTACCAGAATATTTTCACCACAGAGCACAAGTTTTTCAACCCCAAAAGCATCCGAAATTCTAAATAAACTACCGATGTTTGTGGCATTGGTCACATTATCGGAAACCAAAGTGACAGGGAATTTTTGTTTTTTGAATTTGGAATTGTAATGGGTGAGTTGCATTTTATTAGTCAGCAGTATTCAGTCTTCAGTTAGCAGTATGAGTAGGGGTTCCCCCTTCGGGGGTTAGGGGGCTTTTTTTAGTTCTCAAAAGCATATTTTACAATATTTGCCCCCATTTTCAATGCTCTTTCACGCACATCCTCGGGGTCGTTATGTACTTCGGGGTCTTCCCAACCATCACCTAAATCGCTTTCAAAAGTGAATAGCAAAATCAATCTGTCTTCATGGAAAATACCTAAAGCTTGAGGGCGTTTCCCATCATGTTCGTGAATTTTTGGTAATCCATTTGGGAACTTATATGAAATATTAAAAATAGGGTGGGTCGTGGGAATTTCAGTTAATTCTTTATTCGGGAATACTTTTTTCAATTCCTTTTTTAGAAATGGTGCCATACCATAGTTGTCGTCAATGTGCAAGAATCCTCCCGAAAATAGATAATTTCTAAGGTTTTCGACATCTGCATCACTGAAAAACACATTGCCGTGTCCCGTCATATGTACTAGCGGAAACTGAAAAATATCAGGACTTTCTGTATCAACGGTTTGGGGCTGTTCGGTTATTTTGGTTTTTATGTTCTCGTTGCAAAACTTAATCAAGTTAGGCAAGGCAGTGGGGTTGCTGTACCAGTCGCCTCCGCCTTTATATTTTAAGACTGCGATTTCTTGGGAAAAGGAAACAAGAAATAGGAGGCAAGAGATAAGAGAAAAAAGGTGCTTCATGTTTTATTTCCCATTATGGGTTTCATTTACAAAAGCTGCCGAATGGCAGGCTACAATACCAGCCGTTTCGGTGCGCAGTCGCGTTTCGCCCAAAGTTACAGGAATAAAGTTATGTTTTAAAGCCAAATCAATTTCTTTCGTACTGAAATCACCTTCGGGACCGATCAAAATAGTAACGTCTGTTTCTGCCTTTAATTCTTTTTTCAGGGATTTTTTATCGGTTTCTGCACAATGTGCAATAAATAGCTGGCTCTCAAAATTTTGGTTTAAAAAATCCTCAAACGCCATCGCGGGATTTAATTTCGGCATATAACAATTTAAGGATTGTTTCATGGCCGATTGCAGAATCCGTTCAAAACGCTCGGGTTTGATGACTTTGCGTTCGCTGTGGTCACAAATAATCGGGGTGATGGTATCGATGCCAATTTCGGTAGCTTTTTCCAAAAACCACTCGTAGCGGTCGTTCATTTTCGTTGGAGCCACAGCCAAATGCAAATTATAGTTGCGCCTGGGTTGTATTTCTTTTGAAACAATTTCGGCCCTGCATGAATTGTAGTTTGCCAACCTAATGGATGCAGTAAACAACCCGCCCTTTCCATTAGTAATTTTAACGGTATCGCCAACAGATTTACGAAGTACTTTGACTAAATGCCTGCTTTCTTCTTTTGAAAAAGAAAAATTGGTCGTTCCATCGGTAAGTTCAGGGTTATAGAACAGTTGCATCACTCAGTCGGTTCAACAATTTTAAGTACTTTGATTTCTGAAATGTCTTTGGGCTCATGGGTTTGTAATACCAAATAATAGAGTTGTTCAGGCGCTAAGTCTATGGTGTAAATGTCTTCCAAACCGCGAGATTGAGTTATTATAGCTTCTTCAAAACTGGCCGATAAATCACCAATAGTGAACCATCCGGTATCCCCACCTTTTTTGGCATTGTCGTCCATGGAATATTGATGGGCCAATGCGCTGAAAGGTGTGCCATTTGTGTGTTTTTCTATCAGGTTATTTCTTAGGTTTTGGATGCTCTTATAAGAATATGTTGAACCGTCCAAAACAATATAGGCCACTCGGTAATAGGTTTTGCTTGTTTTTTCAAGGATTTTATAGAGTGTTTTTTCGCGTTGGGTTTCTACTGATTTTACCTGACCTTTTTGAAGTTTAAATAGGGCCGTGGCCAATTGTGTTTTGTGCTTTTCTTCATTGAAGGTGAAAATTTTGCTTTCAAAAGCATATTTATTTTCGATGAAATCCTTGGCCTGTTCTTGGGTTTCAACAGATAAAAGGGCTTCTTCGGTACTATTCTGGCCTTGAGATGAAAATGAAATTAAGACAATCGCAATAAAAAGTAGGCGTTGTTTCATGGTGTATTTAATTAAGTTTTTCAAATTTAATTTTTAATCAAAACGATAAATTTCCTACGGTAATAAGTTTTTAAGAATGGATTGTTTAAAACTTTCTTTTGATAAGTTTGATATCAACTAACCAATATATTGAAACCAAAAAAATATACATCAGAATTCTTTCAATAACCACAGCAATAAGTAAAAGTGGAGTTTGATACCTGTATTCAAGTAAAGTCCAATTGCTTGGTAAATAATCACGGCGAATAGAAGTAATTACGATGATGTACCTTTCAATGTTTGGGCCAGAAAAAAGAAGGATGAAAAAGATAATGAAGGCTAATGCAAAACTTTTAAAAGACAAATTCTGAAATCGCTTTAACCAAAATAATTGTGTCAATGCAGAGAAAATTAATGCCCTTAACAATATCAATGAATATAAATAGTTGTACAGACCAATTGATCTCCCTCTCTATAATGTAGATATTCTTCAGTCCTAGAATACTCTAAAAGATCTACGGCACAATAAATAAGATAAATTATTCCAATGATTCGAATAATTTTAATTGAATAATTCAAAAATATTTTTGAAAAATCAAGAATTTCTTCAGATTTAAGTTTTGACAGAAAATAGCATATAAAATAGGTGAAACAGAACCCGTAGAATATGGCTTCAAAAATGAGTACAATATCTCTGTGATCCATTTTTTAAATTTTCAACCTTGCGGAAGCCATCACATCCTGCTCCGCAAAATCCCCCTCCAAATACTTTAAATAGCCTACAATAGCAATCATTCCTGCGTTATCAGTGGTGTATTCAAATTTTGGTATATAGGTGGTCCAGCCAAATTTTTGTTCACCGTCTTTTAATGCTTTCCGGATGCCCGAATTTGCGGAAACCCCACCACCAATAGCGATGTGTTTGATGCCGGTTTCTTTCGTGGCTTTCTTCAATTTGTCTATTAAAATTCCAATAATTGTGTATTGAATGGAAGCACAAATATCATTCAGATTTTCAGCAACAAAATTGGGATTAGCTTTTTCTTCCTTTTGAATGAAATACAATATCGCAGTTTTCAGACCGGAAAAGCTAAAATTAAGCTCACCCACTTTTGGCTTGGGAAATGGAAACGCCTTGGGGTTGCCCAGTTTGGAACGTTTATCAATTTCAGGGCCAGCGGGATAGCCCAATCCCAAAATTTTACCGCTTTTATCAAAAGCCTCGCCAACGGCATCATCGATGGTTTCCCCAATAACGGTCATTTCAAAATAATCGTCCACCCGCACAATTTGCGTATGCCCTCCAGAAATGGTCATTGCTAAAAATGGAAATGGTGGTTTTTCAAAGCCATCTTCTTCAATAAAATGTGCCAAAATATGGGCCTGCATATGATTCACATCAATCAGCGGAATATTCAATCCATAAGCCAAAGATTTTGCAAAGGAGGTACCTACCAGCAAACTGCCCATCAATCCAGGGCCTCTTGTAAAAGCAACAGCATTAAGTTGCCCTTTTGTAATCCCTGCTTTTTTGATGGCCTGGTGTACCACAGGTACTATATTTTGCTGGTGCGCTCTGGAGGCCAACTCTGGTACCACACCACCGTATTCCTCGTGTATTTTTTGGCTGGCCACAACATTGCTTAAAACCCTACCGTTATGTATTACACTGGCAGAGGTGTCGTCGCAGGAGGACTCTATTCCGAGGATAAAAATATTTTGTTCGGGCATTGTCAGAGCTTATTTAGAAATGTGCGATTAGAATTTTTATAAGCTATTTTTGATGCAGAATGAGGCAAAATTTTCAAGCATAGCATCGTTACGGTTTAAAATTTTAACAAAATTATGCGCAAAAAGGGCGATAAAAAAATAATTGGCATATTTTTAAATAGGCTCGCAAATATTAGGCACAATAATTGTTAATTTTGAGGGCATAACCAAAGAGGCCCTGGTGCCTGTGGTTATGCAAATGCAAAACTACTCATTTTTAGTGTCAAACGAATGCACCTGTTTCGCTTTGCAAAAATTGCTTTTTAAAACCAAATACTATCAAGAGGGTACTTAAAATACTATCAAAAATTCTGGCAATACTCGTATTGCTGTTTGTGATTTTGGTACTCGTTTTGAGTATCCCAGCCGTTCAAACTTCACTAGGAGAAAGGACCACCAATTGGTTAAATGAAGAATATAAGACCAACATCAATGTTGAACGTATCGGCCTTCAATTTAATGGGGACGTTGAACTCATAGGGATTTACATTGAAGATTTTAAGAAGGATACCCTAATTAGCATTGGCGAACTCAATACCTCTATCCTAAGTTTTGGTAATTTATACAAGGGCCGATTGGTGTTTGGAGATATCGATATTATGGATTTGGTGTTCCACATCAAAACCTACAAAGACTTCGAGGATACAAATCTTGACGTGTTTGTTGAAAAATTGGAAGGTGACAACCCAACAAAGGGGGACGGGAGTTTTTTGTTGAGTTCTAGCGATGTGTCTATTTATAACAGCGTTTTTAAACTTTCTGATGAAAATAAGGAAACAACAAGAGTCCTCGAATTCAATGATTTAAATATTAATGCTACCAACTTTTTAATTTCCGGAAGCGATGTCAGTGCCAGAATCAATACACTATCTTTTATCGATGCCCGAGGTGTTCAGGTGAAAAACCTGATGACCAACTTTAAGTACGCCCGTACTGGAATGACCTTTGACGACCTTGAAGTAAAGACGGTCAATTCAATCCTAAAAGGCCAGTTAAAGTTCTCTTACAAAAGGGAAGATTTGCAGTTTTTTGTTGACAAGGTGTTGGTGGATGCCACATTTACTGATAGCAATGTTCTGTTGGACGAGCTCAATGCCTTCTATAACGAATTTGGAAAGGGCCAGTACGCCAAATTCAACGTGGATGTTTCTGGAACGTTGAACGATTTAAAAGCTACCAATTTAGAGTTGAATACCAGCGCACGAACTAAAGTGTATGGTGATTTGGATTTTAAAAACCTCTTTAGCAAGGCATCGAACGATTTTTCCATGGACGGCCAATTTCGAAATTTAACTTCTACTTATCGAGATTTAACCGCGCTTTTGCCTAATGTATTAGGTGAGGCGATCCCTTCATCTTTTGAAAGGTTGGGAAAGTTTGAGATTAAAGGTAACTCCCAGGTTACGGCAACTAACGTTGATGCCGACGTTATTATTGATACTGATTTGGGTTTAGTGAATTCTGATTTGAGCATTCAAAAAATAGATGATATAGACAATGCCAAATACAAGGGGAATTTAGTTTTTGACGAATTTGATTTGGGAACATTTATTGAAGACCCAAAAGTCGGAACGGTGTCCGCAAACATTAATGTTGATGGGATAGGTTTTGTAGCTGAAACAGTTGATACTCAGGTAAAGGGTGATATATTTGACTTAGTTTATAATGATTACAATTACAAACAGTCCAAGGTTTCGGGTAAGGTTAGTAATAAGATTTTTGACGGGATTCTTTTAGTTAATGACAAAAATTTAAAGCTCAACTTCAACGGTTTGGTCGATTTTTCAGAAACCGTGAACAAATATGATTTTGAGGCCAATGTGGGATATGCCAATCTTAATGCACTTAATTTTGTAAAGAAGGATAGTATTTCCATTTTCCGGAGTGTTGTAAACATGAATATGAACAGTAGTAGTCTCGATGATGCCTATGGGAAAATTACCTTTAGGAATACCTCCTATCGAAACGAAAATGACACATATAATTTCACCTCATTTAAGATAGCCTCGCGTTTCGATGGAGATACGCGGGTTATAGATATTGATTCGCCGGATATTATTGAGGGTAGCCTTGAAGGTGAATTCATTATCAGGGATATGGTGAAACTTCTAGAAAACTCTGTGGGAAACATTTACACCAATTATAAGCCACATGTTGTTGCCGAAAATCAAAGGGTGAATTTTAACTTCAAAATATATAACAAAATTATTGAGGTGTTTTATCCTGATATTGAACTTGGAAAGAACACCTTTATAAGAGGTAGATTGGAAAGCGATGCCAAGAAATTTAGGGTAACATTTAAATCACCCCAAATTAAGCTATTGGACAACTTTGTAAAAGATATTGAGCTTCAAGTGGATAACAGTAACCCAGTTTTCAATACCTATGTAGAGGTGGATAGTATCAACACAAAGTACTACAACGCAGCGGATTTCAATTTGATTAATGTTACCGTAAATGATACCTTGTTTATGCGTTCGGAGTTTACCGGAGGGCGGCGCAACAATGATAAATTCAATCTAAGCTTTTACCATACGATTAACGAAGACAACAAGTCGGTAGTCGGTTTTAAAACTTCGGATGTTACCATTAAGAATTACAAGTGGTACGTTAATGGCGATGAGGATAGGTTCAATAAGGTAACATTCAGTAAAGATCTGAATTCCATTGAGATTGACAGATTCAAAATTAATCATGGCAAAGAAGAGGTGAGGCTTTCCGGCTTTTTAAGGGATTCCACCGAAAAGGATTTGAAGCTGGATTTTAAAAATGTAAAATTGTCCAAAATCACACCCGATATAGATAGTTTGAAACTGGCCGGTAAGGTAAACGGGAAGTTGGATATTTTACAGAAAAACGGAAGCTATTTGCCCAATTCAACAGTAGTAGTCAATGATCTTAGGGTAAACGATTTCCTTTTAGGTGATTTCGATGCTGAAATCACGGGCAACTCTGATCTAACCAATTATAAAGTGGATGTCAGCATAAAGGATGACGTGAAGAAATCCTTTTACGCCCAAGGGGATATCAATGTTAGTGGCAAAAGGGCCAGTATTAACGTGGATTTAGGTTTTAACAAGTTTAACTTATTGCCATTGAACCCTTTACTGGTTGATGTATTGTCCAATATTCGGGGTGAAGCCTCTGGGAAAGCCAATATTGTTGGCGATTTAAGGCGCCCAGATATCAACGGGCAATTGGTCATGAACAATTCGGGATTCACAATCCCATATTTGAATGTGGACTATGATTTTAACGATAAGGCCCTGGTGAGGCTGGAGGAACAAAGTTTCATATTCAATAACATATTGCTAACGGATACGAAATTTAATTCGAAAGGAAGGTTGAATGGAAAGTTGAGCCATGTCAATCTTTCAAATTGGAGCTTGGATCTGGACGTTAACACCTCTCGCTTGCTAGTACTGGATACCAAGGAAACGGAGGATGCCCTTTACTATGGGACAGGCTTCGTAGGTGGTTCGGCAAAAATTTATGGTCCGACGGAACAATTAGTCATTAGTGTTATTGGAGAAACCAAGCCCGGTACCGTGTTTAAAATCCCGCTGTCCGATACCGAATCTTTTGGGGATAACTCATTCATCCATTTTATTACCCTCGAAGAAAAGCGGGCGAGGGAAAAGGGTGAAGCTTATGTATTTGACGAAATAAAAGGTTTGGAATTGGATTTTGATTTGGACGTCACCCAAGATGCTGAATTAGAAATAATCATTAACAAGGAAACGGGGCATGCGTTAAAAGGACGTGGAGTTGGTGGCCTCTTGGTTGAAATCAATACGAATGGCAAGTTTGATATGTGGGGGGATTTCTCTGTGTTTGAAGGGGTTTATGATTTTGCCTACGGAGGCCTGTTCCAAAAACGATTTATTGTGCAACCAGGTGGAACTATCGCATGGGAAGGAGATCCGTTAAAAGCACAAATAAACATTCTGGCCACATATAAAACTGAAGCAAACCCTTCACCATTATTGGATACACCAATAAATAGGAGTATTCCGGTGGAACTCAATATTACCCTTACTGGGGATTTGGAGCGCCCCGACCCAATTTTCGAATTTGAGTTCCCCAATGTAAATTCTACCATTAAATCAGAGTTGAATTACCGTTTGGAATCTACGGACGACCGACAAAATCAAGCATTGTATTTGGTGTCTACAGGCTCTTTTTCCAGGGGCTTAAACGATTTGAATTTTTCTGGTACAATTGCCGAACGTTTGAATGGCATCGTAAGTGGCATATTTTCAAGCGAGGACGGTAAATTCAATATCAATCCCTATTACGAAGCTGGACAGAACAGGCCGGACTATCAAACGGATGATAGGGTGGGGCTCACCTTTCAAACGCAATTAAGCGACCGGATTCTTTTCAATGGTAAAGTAGGTGTACCAGTTGGCGGGGCTGGGGAAACCCAAACCGTCATTGCAGGCGATCTGGAAATTAACTTTCTTTTGAATGATGATGGAACGTTAACGGCCAACGTATTCAATCGCGAAAACAGCATACGAAATTTTGGCGAGGCCATTGGCTACACCCAAGGCGGAGGTATTTCTTATAATGTTGATTTTGATACCTTTAAGGAGTTGCTCAGGGCTTTATTCAAAAAAAGCAAAGAGGCGGAGGTTTTGGAGCAACCAGAGCCAAAAGAAGATAATCAAAGTTTACCTGATTTTATTTCCATAAGACAGCCCAAAGACGCAGGGAAATAGTCGATTTTTAGACCTTTAGCCTATCCAAATCTAATTATTTATTAACTCAAACGTTTTAGTTTTTACATTCCAGTTAATATAACTTCAAAAGCTGTGAATTATTGATTTTGTTTAGTAATTTAGCCTGCTAATTACAAAAAAAGTCATGTCTGCAGAAATAAAGAAGATTGGTGTATTTACCTCTGGAGGGGATGCGCCGGGGATGAATGCCGCAGTCCGTTCAGTAGTTAGAACCTGTGCCTATCATAATGTTGAGTGTGTGGGTGTTTACAGGGGTTACGAAGGCCTTATGGAAGGTGATTTTGAGCCTTTGGGTGCTAGAAGTGTTCGGGGTATCATCAATAAGGGGGGGACGATTTTAAAATCTGCCCGTTCAAAAGACTTCCGAACCAAGGAAGGAAGACAGAAAGCATACGACGCCTTGGTAAAAGCTGGCGTAGGAGGTTTGGTTGCTATTGGAGGTGATGGAACCTTTACTGGAGCGATGATTTTCAACAGGGAATTTAACTTTCCGGTAATGGGTATTCCTGGTACCATTGATAATGATATATTTGGAACTTCGCATACATTAGGTTTTGATACTGCTCAGAATACGGTGATGGAGGCAATAGATAAGATTCGTGATACGGCAAGTTCGCATAATAGACTGTTTTTTATAGAGGTAATGGGTCGCGATGTTGGTCATATAGCTCTGAATACAGGTATTGCCGGTGGTGCTGAAGAAATACTGATACCAGAAGAGGATTTGGGATTAGACAGATTAGTTGAGTCATTGAACAAAAGTAGAAAGTCTGGAAAATCCTCAAGTATCGTTGTAGTTGCGGAAGGTGATAAAATTGGAAAGAATATTTTTGAGCTCAAAGAGTATGTTGATGAAAACATGAAAGGCTACGACGTAAGGGTCTCCGTATTAGGACACATGCAAAGAGGTGGAGCGCCTTCCTGCTTCGATAGGGTACTAGCCAGTAGAATGGGGGTAAAAGCTGTGGAGTCATTACTGGAAGGAAAGACCAATTACATGGTTGGGCTATTGAGCAATAAAATGGAATTAACCCCATTGGATAAGGCAATAAAAGGAAAATCTAAAATAAATATGGAATTACTTCGTGTCTCTGACATTATGAGCACGTAACACTAATTAATTTAATAAATTATGTCAAAATTGAAAATTGGAATTAACGGATTTGGTCGTATAGGTAGAATTGCCTTTAGAGTGGCAGCCTCAAGACCTGATATAGAAGTAGTGGGGATCAACGATTTGTTGGATGTAGACCACTTGGCCTATTTACTAAAATATGATTCTGTACACGGTAGATTTAACGGTACAGTGGATATCAATAATGGAAACTTAGTAGTAAACGGCAATGAAATCAGAATCACCGCAGAGCGCAATCCGGAGGATTTAAAATGGGATGCCGTTGGTGCGGAGGTTGTTTTAGACTGTACAGGTATTTTTACTACTCTGGAATTGGCTCAAAAGCACATTACTGCCGGAGCTAAAAAGGTGGCGATTTCTGCACCTTCAAAAGATGCGCCTATGTTTGTAATGGGTGTAAACAACGATAAGATTACTGCGGCTGATACCATCGTTTCAAATGCATCTTGTACAACAAACTGTTTAGCGCCTTTGGCTAAGGTTATCGATGATAACTTTGGAATTGTTGAAGGTTTAATGACTACTGTTCATGCTACTACGGCTACTCAGATGACTGTAGATGGACCATCAAAGAAAGACTGGAGAGGTGGTAGAAGCGCATTGGCTAATATCATCCCATCTTCAACTGGAGCGGCAAAAGCAGTAGGTAAGGTTATTCCAGAATTGAACGGAAAATTGACAGGTATGGCATTTAGAGTACCAACTCCAGATGTGTCTGTAGTGGATTTAACCGTAAGAACTGAAAAATCAGCATCATGGGAGGAAGTAAAAGCAGCTTTGAAAGCAGCAGCTGATGGTCCTTTAAATGGAGTGCTTGGATACACTGAAGAATCTGTGGTATCTCAGGATTTTGTTTCAGAATCGCAAACCAGTGTTTTCGATGCAGGTGCCAGTATTGCCTTAAATGATAATTTCTTTAAATTAGTATCTTGGTACGATAACGAATTTGGTTATTCAACTAAATTGGTTGACCTAGCGCAATATATAGCAACTGTTTAAAAATAAATTAATCTAATTTAAACTCCACTGGATATTGTGTGTTTAGCACAGTACTTTGTGGAGTTTTTTTATCTCAAAACTAACTAGATATGGTTTTAATTGTTGATAGTGGGTCTACTAAGTCCGATTGGATTGCCATAGATAACAACGGAAATAAATTACTGGAAAAAATACGTACCAAGGGCTTAAATCCTGAGATTCTTTCGGAAGAAAAACTGAAAAAGATTATAAAAAAGAGCCCGGAACTTAAGACAAACAAAGATATTGTAACACATGTCTTCTTTTACGGTGCCGGTTGTGGTACAGAACGGGGTAAAGAAATTGTGTTTGATGCCCTTTCTGAAGTTTTTACCAATGCAAAAATCAAAGTTGAAGAAGATACCTTGGCTGCGGTTTACGGGACTATAAACGATGAAACCGAAGCAGCCGTGGTTTGTATTCTTGGCACGGGTTCCAATTGTAGCTATTATGACGGCTCCAAGTTGCACCAAAGGGTGAAATCATTGGGATATATTATGATGGACGATGCCTCAGGAAATTATTATGGCAAACAGTTGATAAGGGACTACTATTTCAACCACATGCCAGAAAATGTTAAGGTGGCCTTTGGAAGCAAATACAACTTAGAAGCCGATTTTGTCAAATACAATATTTACAAACAGCCCAATCCCAATGCCTATCTCGCTAATTTTGCCGAATTTATGTTTTTGCAAAAAGATTCGGAGTACACGGTAAATCTAATCAAAGATGGCATACGCCTATTTGCAAAGAATATGATTTTCCAATATGAAGAAGAGTTAAAAAATGTACCTGTACATTTTGCAGGTTCTATAGCTTTCTTTTCCCAAAATGAAATAAAAGCGGTAGCCGAAGAAATGGGCTTTAAAGTTGGAAACATAGTACGCCGGCCAATTGACCGTTTAGTCGAATTTCATACCAAGGATTTGTAATTAAACCGTTGTTTTATTAGTACTTCCGCCAGACATATCGCATTATACATATCCAATGCTACTAATAAGGTTCAACTCATTAAACGTATTCTGTCCGGCGAAATTTTTGCGGAGTTTCAAGGTTTAAGTGGCGAATTGTTTTCTGATATTGCGGTTGAAAAATTTATCGAGGAAGAATTGAGGCACGGGCGTTTTAACATCCGGACAAAAACTAAGAATAGCCTAAAAAACTCCTCGGAAGGTGAGCGCAAAAGAGCCTTGCTCAATCACATTTTGACTCAAAAAACAGCGGATTACATTTTACTGGACAATGTCTTTGATTGTTTGGATATTGAGGCCCAAAGGCGAATTAAGTTAGCTTTAGAGCAATTAAGTCAATCCGTCCGAATCATTCAAATTGCTACAAGGAGAAGGGATATTTTAGCTTTTATCGATAAGGTATTTTCGGTTGAAAATGAAGAGGTACAACCCTTAAATAATGATAAGGCTGCGAGCCAAAAAGCAAAGGCCTATTTTGTAAAGGCATTGCCACGTCCGTATGTTTTAGAAAGTAAAGTTCCAAACCCCTTGATTAAATTGAACAAAGTTTGTGTAAATTATGGGGGGCGACCAATAGTTAAGGACATAAATTGGGAAGTGAAACCTGGTGAGTTTTGGCAATTGATCGGACCCAATGGCTCTGGGAAAAGTACGATTCTAACATTGATTTCAGGCGATAACCCAAAGGGTTTTCTTCAGGATATGATCCTGTTTGGGATGAAAAAAGGCAGTGGGGAAACCGTTTGGGATATCAAAAAGAACATTGGTTTTTTTTCCTCAGAAATGCTTAGAGGGTTTAAACGAAGGGATTCTATTGAAAAGATGATTATTTCTGGTTTTTTGGATTCTATCGGACTTTATAAGGTCCCATCTGAAAGGCAAATCAACATTGCCCATGAATGGCTGGAACTTTTAAATATGGTGCATATAAAAGATAAGAGTTTCCAGTCCTTATCCAATGGGCATAAACGATTGGTGCTTATCGCCAGGGCAATGGTAAAACACCCGCCATTGCTCATTTTAGATGAACCCACAAACGGATTGGACGACAATGATGCCCAATTATTTGCTGAGCTGGTCAATAAAATTGCTTCAGAAAGCGATGCGGCTATCATTTATGTATCGCATAGAAAGGAAGCGCATATCCGACCAAGTTTTATTTATGAGTTGATACCTTCGGAAACAGGGTCAGTTGGAATTGAAAAGAAAGCAGACAACTATTCACTATAAACCCTATTTTCCTGCTCGTTTACTCTAATAAAAGTGGTCCGCTTGGTTAATTCTTTTAGCCGTGCAGCCCCGACATAAGTGCAGGTACTGCGCAATCCCCCCAAAATGTCTTTCACCGTCTCATCCACTTTTCCACGATAGGGTACCTCAACGGTTTTGCCCTCACTGGCACGATAATCTGCTACACCTCCTGAGTGTTTGTCCATTGCCGTAGACGAACTCATTCCATAGAATTTTTTGTAGAGCATCCCGTCCTTTTCAAAAGTTTCGCCTCCGCTTTCGTCATGGCCTGCCAGCATACCCCCAAGCATTACAAAATCGGCACCTGCTCCAAAAGCTTTGGCCACATCCCCTGGTGATGAACAGCCTCCGTCGCTTATTATTTGTCCTCCCAAACCATGCGCCGCGTCAGCACATTCAATTATTGCCGAAAGTTGGGGGTAGCCGACACCGGTTTTAACCCTTGTTGTACAAACAGAACCCGGGCCAATGCCCACTTTTACAATATCCGCACCCGAAAGCAACAGTTCCTCCACCATTTCTCCAGTAACTACATTGCCGGCAATAATCACTTTTTCGGGATATTTTCGTCTTGTTTCTTTTACGAATTCTACAAAATACTCCGAATAGCCATTGGCCACATCAATACAGATAAACTTTAGGTTAGGGTGCGCCTGAAAAATTTCATAAAGCTTATCAGCGTCTTCTACACTGATCCCGGAACTAACAGCGATATAATTTTCTATGTCTTTTGGAGCATCTTTCAAAAAAGCATTCCATTCATTAACATTATAATGTTTGTGGACAGCAGTAACAAGTTGATCTTCCGAAAGGGATTTCGCCATTTCAAAAGTACCGACCGTGTCCATATTTGCCGCTATAATAGGAATCCCCGACCATTGTATCGGGCTGTGTAAAAATTTAAATTCCCTCACCAAACTTACTCGTTTTCTGCTTTTCAAAGTGGAACGTTTCGGACGAATCATCACATCCTTAAACCCTAATTTAATATCATATTCTATGCGCATTTTCTTGTGTTTTAGGTTATTTCAAATGTATTATAAATTTGACTATGTAACTATGTTTGCAAGATATTAATGATTATTCTTTCGTATCTTTATCGAATTATTTCTCGAAGAATGACATTTCCCCCAAAGACAAAAAAAGAGTTTAAAGTCCTTGCTATTGCTTCTGCTTTAGGAATTGTCCTTCTAGGGGTATTATTTTTTGTGGGTACTAAATTAATCAGCGATGATTATTACCTAGTTACCTTCTCTCTGCTACTTTTTGTTTTATTGGTTTTTACAGTCTTGGTACTGTTGTATAATCTTCGTTCCCAGATAGAAGGCGATGTTGTGGAATCCTACCTTAATAATAGGATAAACGAATTGGAATTAGAACTCCAAAAAGCTTTAGAAACTTCCGAGCATAAGTCTATTTACTTGGCAAATATGAGCCATGAAATTCGAATTCCCTTGAGTACTATTTTAGGGATGATAAGAATGTTGAAAAATACAGATTTAGACTTAGACCAGAGGGCACAGGTTGAAATTGCTGAATACTCCTCAGAGCATTTGTTGCAACTTATTAATATGATATTGAATAACTCCAAGGGCATTGAAGGCCATATGGAATTGGAGCAAGCAACGATCGACATAAAGTCCGACTTGTCGAAACTGTTCAAAATATTTGAATACCAAGCATGGGAAAAAGGGTTGGAGTTCGAGTACAATTTTGCAGGTGAGGAAAAGCCGAAATTTTTGCTTTTAGGCGATTTGGGCAAAATCCAACAAGTATTGATTAATTTGGTCAACAACGCTATAAAGTTTACCCATTCGGGGAAAATTGCGGTGACTATCGACCATACAGTAACTCACGACGACCATCAAGTGGTTACTTTTTATATAAAAGACACCGGTGTGGGCATGAAGAGGCACGAGGTAGAGCATGCTTTTAGTACTTTGGAAGAACGTGATATCATGCCTTTGCAACACTACCGGGGCTCTGGAATTGGGTTGGCCGTTACTAAAAAGCTGGTTGAGCTAATGGGTGGCGAATTAAAATTGGAAAGTAAGGAAAACGAAGGTTCCACATTTTATTTTAGTTTACAATTGAAAAAAACCTTGAACTTGAAGCAAGAGCTTCCGGTGGAAACCCCCATTTTGCTCAATAAGTTTGATTATCGATTTAACGTGCTTGTAGCCGAGGATAATAAAATGAACCAAAAGGTGATTAAGTTTTTATTGGAACAGCAAGGGGCTGAATGTACGTTTGTAACCAATGGCTTGGATGCAGTTAATCTTTATAAGGTCATTGATTTCGATATGATTTTTATGGACATTTATATGCCGAAAATGAACGGCTATGAGGCTACCAAGATTATAAAAAACTCTGATAAATTCGCGAAGCACAAGATTCCGATAATTGCGGTTTCTGCCAGCGCTTTTGAAGAAGATATTGAAAATGCAAAGGCTTCGGGCGTAGATGAATTTTTGGCCAAACCTATCGACAATCAAAAATTGCGAAACCTCTTAAAGCGATATGCTCTTGAAAAAGAAAATGTGTCCTAAATGCCCATAACAGAGGCAATCATACTTATTTCTACATTTACCCCTTTTGGAAGTTTAGCCACCTGAACGGTTTCCCTTGCTGGCGCATTGGCATCGTCAAAAAAACTGCCGTATACTTCATTGATGGACGCGAAATCATCCATGTTGCTAATGAAAATTGAAGATTTCACCACATTGTTAAAAGTCAAATCCGCGGCTTCAAGAATAGCACCAAGATTTTTCATAACCTGAAGGGTCTCACTCCTTATATCGTTCAAAACCAATTCGCTGGTTTCTGGATTTATAGAAATTTGTCCAGAAATGTACAATGTGTTTCCGGTTAAAACAGCTTGGTTGTATGGCCCAAGTGGGGCAGGAGCATTGTCTGTATTAATTATGGTTTTCATATGCGCTCAATTGTAGTTTTAAAGATAGCAATAAAATGAAGAAAATACCTTAATAAATTTTAAAGCGTTTGGTCTGGCTGTCTACGCTTTTCGTATTTCAGGTCTTGAAGCAGCGAAGATTTGATGCCGATAAAGAAATTCCAAGAACTACGTGAGCTAAAGGGAACCCAGCTGAAATTCATTCGCCAACTCAATAAATCCCTTTCAAAGCGCAATTGGGTGAATGTAAATCCATGGTTTTTTAAATCATAACCTGAAGAAGCGCCTATCGACCATTTTGGGGAGAGTTCAATATCTCCCGAAAACATAAGGGAATGCGATGAGATTTCGTTGTTCCTCCTTTGATTAGAATAATTAATGGCATACGCCAAACGCAAACTCCAGGGAATCTTAAAGTTATAGAACTCGTCGTCTTCTTCCTTTTTGTCCTCCTCTTTTGCGTCAAAACGGTCGGTTGCAAAATCTTCCGGCCGTCCAAATAGGTCGTCTGCGCGCCCTCCGTTTAACAAGTTTTCTTGGATAGCAGGGTCGTCCTTGTCTCCTTTCTTGCTTTTATTGTCTTTGCTGGATAAAGAGTAGCTAAGGTTTAAATTAGCATTGGTTAGCCTAAATAGACTTCCTCCATTGTCGATATTGAATTTGTCAATTCTTTGGTTGTTATTATCCAAAGCGTACGGATCCATTGTTGCACTAAAGTTAACGCTCATCTTGTTATCGAATAACTGGGTTCCGCCATTCATCCGAATAGGGCTCCATTGCAATGAGTCGCCAGCAAAATTATAAGCAGTCGAAAAGTTCAGATTGTTTAAAAGAATGACCTTCTTAGGCTCTGTGGCCGTAGAATCCTTATCTCTAACTTTGGCCTCAAAATTATTAGATAAAGAAATCCCCATTGAACTTGAAAACGTCTTTCCAGGGACACCAAAAATGGATTGTTCAAAACGTGTAAACTCGACATCCTCACGAGTTAATCCGTCCGCACTAACTACCTCGTAAGTATCATAATATTTATCAAAGGCTGGATTGATATTATAGCTAATTGAGGGGCGCATTACATGCCTTATGGCCTTTATTTTTCGATCCTCACCCTTCTTTTCGAAATTGAACATCCCATAAACCGTAGTTCCTAAACTAGTACTGAAATTGTAGGTACGGAAAGAATCAAATCCACCAATAGTGTCTGTAATGACCACCTGTTCCTCTTGGTCAAAACTTCTGTCAATGGTATTAAAGGTCCAAACCTCACTGTAATTGGTTGCTGCCGTTAGACTAAAATGCTTGAATACCTTAAAATTTGTACTCAATGGAATGTTGTGCTGAAAGCCTGCCCTAGCATCATCAAACATTTCCTTTTTGAAGAATAGCGAATCCGTAGTTCTAATTCTATTTTCACCTCTTACGTTATACTGAAAGTTGACGTTTTGAATGATACCTTTTTTGGTTCCGGTTCGAGGAGCAAAAGGAAATATCCGGCCAACACTCGCCTGAAAAGTAGGCAGGGTCATGTCGATTTGCTCGGTTTGTGTGTTTTGTGAATGCGTTGCCGTCAGGCTGAAATTTACTTGAGGCTCTCCCTGAAACGTTTTGGAATATGAAATTGAGGAAGATAAGTTGTTATTCAAGAAACTTCCTGTGGTATTTTGGTTGATAGAGGCACGGTAAAATGAACTACTACCGAGGTTTACAGAAGCAGTAAAACGCGAATTGGGGCTGGCCTTAGCGTCCTGGCTATGCGACCATCGCAAATTGTACAACCTGTTGATAGCATAGTCTGGAAAACCACGTTCACTAGTGATGAGGTTTTCAAATCGAAAGGCGAAATTGCCCCTAAACCTATAGCGCCAGGCGTAGGTGCTTTCGGCCCTAAGGCCGTAACTTCCATTAGTGTAATAATCGCCCCTTATGGCCAGATCAACAAAGTCGCTAATGGCAAAGTAGTAGCCACCGTTCTGTAAAAAATACCCTCTTTCGTTCTGTTCTCCAAAGGTCGGCATCAAAATACCGGAAGTGTGTTTTTCTGTTTGCGGAAAGAAACTAAATGGCAACCAAATAGGCGTGGGTACATCATAAATAAAAAGTCCCGCAGGACCTGTAATAATCTTCTTTTTTGGCACAATTTTGGCCTTGGTCATTTTGATATAATACTCCGGGTCCTCAAGGTTTTCTGCAGTAGTGTATTTTGCTCTTTTCACAAAATATACGGAGTCGTTTTCTTTTTTGGTCACTTCCGCAATTACAGTTCCACCTTCCTGTTCGGTAACGCTGTTATAGATTAACGCTTTTTGCGTTTTCGTGTTAAACAAAATCGAATCAGGTTTGACTATTTGGCTCCCTTGAGTAAAAACTGGACCTTGGGTGTATGCTCCTGTTGAATCTACAATTCCCTTGGCATAAACTTCATCGGTTTTATAATTGATAGTAATGTCCCCGGATTTTATGTTGACATCTCCATAAGTTACCTCCGCTTGGTTATAAAGGTATATTTTCTGTTTTTTCTGGTTAAGGGAGGTGTAGTCTTGAGCTTTATAAGTAACAATATGATCCAAAAACTCCTTTTTCTTGGGTTTTATGGAATCGTTTACGATGGTATCTTGAACTGGCTCTGTAAGTTCGGTGTTTTTAACGATCTGGGGCGTAATCAAACTATCTATTTTTACAGCCACCGAATCTGCCCTGCTTGGTTTGATAGTTTTTTTCTTTTCTGGGATGTCTTGAGTGTAGCCAAACGTGTTGATAAACACTGTAAAACTCAATGCAAAAAGTATTTTAAACTTGTTTGTACCCAACGCTTTTAGATGTATTTTTGTAAAAGTATGGCTCGGTTTTTGAAACGCCAAAATTACATATATTTTTCTTGGATTGATTTATATTTCCGTAGAAATATTTCCAAGTAAAATAAACCCATTTTCCATAACGTTTAAAAGGGCAAACAGCATCAAAAACTGAACCTTTTTTATAAATGTCAAATTAAAATGGTGCAAAAATAGAATAGCCATTTTTTACCCAATGAAAACGAACAGAGTATTGCATTTCGTATCTTTTTTGATAGTCTTAACATTTGCAGGATTGTTGAGTGCTCAAAGCAACGATAAATTTATTGTTGTGCTAGACGCAGGACATGGAGGCAGGGATTCAGGAACTCCTGGTACCAAACGTTATAAGACTGCTGAAAAGGATATAGCCCTGGACGTAACTCTGGCTGTGGGTAAGCTTATTAAGCAAAATTTGCCCAATGTAAAGGTATTATACACAAGAACCAAGGATGTATATCCAACCTTGAATAATAGAGCTGTTTTAGCCAATGAAAAGAAGGCGGATTTATTTATTTCAATCCACTGTAATGCCCAGCCAGGAGGTAAAGGCTCCGCTTATGGATCTGAAACATTTGTACTAGGAATTCATAAAAATGCAGCGAATTTAGAAGTTGCAAAACGTGAAAATTCAGTGATTTATCAAGAAGATAATTATAAGGAAACCTATAAAGGGTTTGACCCAAGTTCTCCCGAATCCCTAGTCAGTTTAATGATGGCTCAAGAAGATTATTTAGATAATAGTATTGAGCTGGCAAATTACATAGAAACGGAGTTTAAAGTAACTGGCAAAAGAAAAAGTAGAGGGGTTAAGCAGGCAGGCTTATATGTTCTGGCCTATACCTACATGCCAAGTGTTTTGGTGGAACTCGGGTTTTTAACACATAAAAAGGAGGAAGATTTTTTGAACTCGAAGAAGGGTAAGGCCATTATGTCAAAATCCTTATTTAGGGCTTTTAAAAAGTATATCCAATACATGGGCGCAAATGCGACAGAGACCATAAATGATAAAACGAATACTGTTACTTCCGATGCTCCACAAATAGCATTTGAAGATGTAACGTTCAAGGTGCAAATTGCGGCAAGTTCCAGAAAGTTAATGCCCAAACCCTATAATTTCAAGCAATTGGACAATATTTCCCGTATTCAGGAGAATAATCTTTATAAGTATTATTATGGAAGCACCTCCAATTATAATGAAGCTATGAACTTGGTGCAAACCGCAAAATCCAAGGGGTATGCCTCCAGTTTTGTGGTGGCTTTCAAGGGCGACAGAAAAGTGCCTTTGGCAGAGGTGTTAAATTCTACTTCTAATTAAGAATTCAATAGTTCCTATCTAAAATTGTTTTAAATTTGTTTTCAAAAGAAAGCATTTTGAAAATTTCAAGAGAAGTAAAAGTAGGCGTGCTCGTTCTTTTAGGCATCGCATTATTTATTTACGGGTTTAATTACTTAAAAGGGGAGGACATACTCAGTTCCTCCGATACATTCTTCACCGAATATGAAAACGTTGAAGGCCTTGTGCCATCAACTCCAGTTACAATTAATGGATTAAGTGTTGGAAAAGTAACTCACATCGACTTTAAAGGTGATGGTTCCGGAAAGTTAAAAGTAACAATGGTGGTTGATAGCGATTTTGAGTTTTCCAAAAACAGCAGGGCTGAGCTTTATGAAACCGGTTTAATAGGAGGTAAGGCCATAGCCATTATACCCGCTTTTGATGGTGCTGAAAAAGCATCGAGTGGCGATGTATTGCAAGGTGGTGTTAAAGCTGGCCTAACGGAACTAGTGAATCAGCGCTTAACCCCTTTGCAGGAAAAAATTGAAATTATGATGGTCGGGGCCGATTCCTTGTTGGGTAACGTCAACGAAGTTTTTGATGCCAAAACGAAAGCAAATTTGAGAGATGCCATTGCGCAATTGGACGAGACAATGAAGAACTTTAATGGAGCTTCGAGTACATTGAATAAACTCTTGGCAAATAACGAGGCAAAGCTGAATTCGACTTTTTCAAATTTAGAAACCATTACTGATGATTTTTCGCAAACTGCAGATCAATTGTCCCAAGTTAACTTAAAAGAAACTTTCGATAAACTGGAAGGTACAATTCAAAACCTTAACGCATTGACGGCTAAAATCGATAAAGGCGAAGGTTCCATTGGAAAACTGATGAACGATGACGAATTGTATATCAACTTGAAAGGTGCGTCAAAGGAATTAGAAGAATTATTGCGAGACGTAAAATTACATCCTAAGCGTTACTTTAGAATTTTATCCAAAAAGGAAATACCTTACGAAGAAGAAACCAATTAAGCATGTCTTACATACCCAATATTCTTTTTGCCATTGCCCTTATCGCAGGGATTGGTTATTTCTCAAAAAACGTTAAAAAACTCATCCGAAACATAAAGTTGGGCCTTAAAGTGGATATCAGCGATAATAGGGGCGAACGTTGGAAAAATATGATCAACATCGCTTTAGGGCAAAGTAAAATGGTGCGCCGGCCAATATCAGGATTCCTTCATGTTGTTGTTTATGTTGGTTTCATAATTATCAATCTCGAGGTTTTGGAAATCATAATTGACGGCCTATTTGGCACCCATAGAATTGGTCTGAGCGTATTGCCAACTGCGTTTTACGGCTTTCTCGTTGGAAGTTTTGAAATATTGGCGGTTCTGGTGTTTATAGCAGTTATTGTCTTTTGGATCAGAAGAAATGTGATAAGGCTTGCCCGTTTTTGGAAAGAAGAAATGACCAGTTGGCCAAAAAATGATGCCAATAACATCCTGTATTTTGAAATGGTGCTGATGACCCTGTTTTTGGTGATGAATGCCACGGATTTACAGTTTCAAAGCATGGAATCGGGTAATGTGGTCAGCCAATTCTTGGCACCATTGTTTTCCGGATTGCCCGAAACTACATTGCATATCATTGAACGAGGCGCTTGGTGGTTGCACATTTTGGGTATTTTGGTATTCTTGAATTACCTCTATTTTTCAAAACATTTACATATTCTTTTGGCATTTCCAAATACGTTTTGGGCACCAATAAAGCCAAAGGGCCAGTTCAATAATTTGGAGGCCGTTACCAATGAGGTAAAGCTGATGATGGACCCCAATGCAGACCCTTTTGCGGCGCCGGCCGAGGACGTTTCGGAGGACGAAGTTCCCGCCAAATTCGGAGCTAGTGATGTGATGGATTTAGACAGATTTCAATTATTGAGTGCCTATACGTGTACGGAGTGCGGACGATGTACGTCTGCATGTCCAGCAAATTTGACTGGTAAAAAATTATCCCCACGAAAAATCATGATGGACACCCGTGACCGTTTGGAAGAGGTGGGCAAAAACATCGATACCAATAATGGTGAATTCAAGGATGACGGCAAACAATTGCTCGGTGATTACATCACACATGAGGAGCTTTGGGCTTGCACGACTTGTAATGCTTGTGTGGAGGAATGTCCTGTAAGCATCAATCCGCTTTCTATTATTTTGGATATGCGCCGTTTTCTGGTGATGGAACAAAGCGCTGCCCCATCAGAGTTGAACAATATGATGCAAAACATTGAAAACAATGGGGCGCCATGGCCATACAATCAAATGGATCGCCTGAATTGGAAGGATGAGTAAAAGTTGAGTCAAACGACTAAACGATGAACAACTTAACGACATAACAATATCATATGAGTGAGTCATTAAAAGTGCCAACCATGGCGGACTATTTTGCCGAAGGGAAACAGCCCGAGATTTTATTTTGGGTAGGTTCTGCAGGAAGCTATGACGATAGGGCCAAAAAAATTTCCAAAGCTTTCGTTAAGATTCTGCACAAGGCCAATGTAGATTTTGCGGTGTTGGGAACGGAAGAAAGCAATACTGGAGATGTAGCCAAACGCGCTGGAAATGAGTTTTTGTTTCAAATGCAAGCCGTCATGAATATTGAGGTGCTAAACGGTTATGAGGTAAAAAAAATAGTCACTTGCGATCCACATTCTTATAATTGTATCAAAAATGAATATCCAGAATTGGGTGGTAATTATGAGATGTATCACCACACACAGTATATTGACCAGCTCATAAAATCAGGGCGATTAAAGGTAGAAGGCGATACTTATAAAGGGAAGCGCATCACATTTCACGATCCCTGTTATTTGGGTAGAGCAAATAGTGAATATGACGCACCGAGAACACTGTTGCAACAAACAAAAGCTAATCTCGTAGAAATGAAACGCCATAAAAGCACAGCACTGTGCTGTGGCGCAGGCGGCGCACAAATGTTTAAAGAACCTGAAAAAGGGGATCAGGACATCAATGTACTTCGAACCGAGGATGCTTTAGAAACCAACCCTAATATTATTGCAACCGGTTGCCCATATTGCAACACGATGATGACCGATGGTGTAAAAAGCAAAGAAAAGGAAAACCAAATTGAAGTATTGGACGTTGCCGAGTTGATTGCTCAATCCATGAATCTTTAAATTGATTTTGACTTTAATCTAAAATCGTAATACGTAAATCATAAATTAAAAATGTTAGTCGATTTTAACACATTGCCCGATGATGCCAGAGTTTGGATTTACCAAGCCAATCGTTCTTTTACTCCCGAAGAAATTGAAGAGATAGAGTCAAGGTTGGCTGAGTTTATTGAAAACTGGACCGCTCACGGAGCCGACTTGAAGGCAGGCTATACTATTAAATATAAGCGATTTATTGTCATAGGGCTGAATCAACAATTGAATTCTGCTACAGGGTGTTCAATTGATGCTTCTGTAAATTTTATCCAACAGTTGGAGAAAGATTTCAATGTAGATCTAATGGACAAAATGAATGTGTCTTATAAGCAGGGAGAGTTTGTGGCCTATAAATCTTTAACGGATTTCAGAAAAATGGCAAAGGATAAAGCGGTGTCAAAGAACACTGTAGTCTTCAA
Organism: Hyunsoonleella rubra; assembly: GCF_042684665.1. Lineage (NCBI taxonomy): Bacteria > Pseudomonadati > Bacteroidota > Flavobacteriia > Flavobacteriales > Flavobacteriaceae > Hyunsoonleella > Hyunsoonleella rubra. The sequence goes on from NZ_JBHULY010000039.1 coordinate 145,248, forward strand.
CAATCTTGTAGCTAGTATTGCTGAATTTAAGGAGAACTGGGAAGTCCCTGCGAGCGAAAGCTGGCATGGCCGATTTTTGAAATAGTAGGATTAAGTACAAAGTTGTGCCAAATAATGAAAAACCATTTATGGAAAATATTGGGTTTTATCCTGGTTTTGCATCTTGGATTTGGGTTATTTAAAAAATATCACCCTACTTTTTATGGTACTTCATTCAACGATGAGCGGATTGAAATTGGACTCGTTGCAATTGACTCAACTATGGTGAGGACAGGTAAAAATACTAGTGTATATCAAACTTGGAGAAATGAAAGTACGACTGTTCCACGGTTTTACGCCAAATATGTATCTTTTGACAAATGGAACAAAGGAATCGAAATGGAAAATGACAATTATGTTGTTATGTTCGATTCTATAAAAGCAATAGTTTCAATTAACTACAATTACGAAACTGAAAAATTCAATTACGCATTGAAAGAGTATGACAGGCCGAAAAATACCTATGACCTATATGGTCATTCTGGAAGGACGATTAGAAAGTTAAACAAAGCAGAAATAAAAGAAATATTAAATAACAACGGTATAAAATACTAGCTATCGTCTAATTCATAAATTTCAAGTTGATTTTAAGTCCACTCTATATCGACCAAAGTTTCGTGTAACCCTCGCAACAATTCATAGCAATGGATTAAATTCCAAAAAATTTTCATTTCTCAAATAGATTAGTGACTTTTACAGCTTTCAAAACGGACAGCATAAATTATGGCTACTGATATATTTCTTTTAAATATTTCTGGCCCTGATAAACCAGGGCTAACTTCTAGTTTAACAAGCGTTTTAGCTGAATATGGCGCAAAAGTGCTGGATATAGGTCAGGCTAACATTCACGAAACTTTGTCTTTGGGCATCATGTTTGAAATTAAGTCAGGAAAAAAGTCTGCTGCTGTTTTAAAGGATTTGTTGTTCAAGGCTTATGAATTAGGTATTAAAGCGAAGTTCAGGCCAATTTCCCTTAATGAATATGAGCATTGGGTAGGCTTGCAGGGAAAAGACAGGTATATCGTCACTATTTTAGGTGAGAAACTTGCGGCTGAGCAGATTTCCGAAGTCACAAAAATAATTTCTGAAAAGAACCTTAATATAGACTCCATAAAACGATTGACAGGGCGATTATCTCTAGTCAAAAAGGAAGAGTATCCTCGTGCGTCCATTCAGTTGTCTATTAGAGGCAAAATCAACAATAAATCTGAATTCACTGAGAAATTCATGCAGATTTCCAAAGAATTGGATGTAGATATTGCTTTTCAGGAGGACAATATTTTCAGAAGGAACCGACGCTTGGTATGTTTTGACATGGATTCGACTTTAATTCAAACAGAAGTCATTGATGAACTAGCAGAATTGGCGGGAGTAGGCGAACAGGTGAAAGCCATTACCGAATCTGCCATGCAGGGCGAAATTGATTTCAACGAAAGTTTTAAACGCAGAATGAAGCTCTTGAAGGGGCTGAGCGAGGAGGTTTTGCAAGATGTGGCCAAGAATTTGCCTATAACCAAAGGTGCGCGAAGATTAATTGACACCCTGAACAGTTATGGTTTTAAGACAGCGATATTATCTGGCGGGTTTACCTATTTTGGGCATTATTTACAGAAGGAATTGGGGATTGATTATGTGTATGCCAACCAGTTAGAAATAAAGGACGGCGCTTTAACCGGAGGATATATTGGCGAAATTGTGGACGGTAACAAAAAGGCCGAATATCTTAGAGAAATTGCTGAAAAGGAGGGTATAGACATTAGCCAGACTATTGCGGTGGGTGATGGGGCAAATGATTTGCCCATGCTCAATTTAGCAGGTCTAGGTATCGCGTTTCACGCTAAGCCAAAAGTAAAGGACAATGCCCAAAGTTCTATTTCCAGTATAGGGCTAGATGGTGTATTATATCTGCTGGGCTACCATGACAGGCATATTGATTTGTTGGAGTAGAAACAAACCGAATACTTTCAAATTAGACTATTTTTTTGATTACCCGAAGTTTATGGGTATGTGTTTTTTTGTCCACGTTATAAATCCCGGAGTGATCCAAACGGTCAATTCTCACTTTACCATGGGCATGGATGATGTAATTGTCCTTCATGATAATGCCCACATGGATAATATCTCCCTCATTATTATCGAAAAAAGCCAAATCCCCAGGCTCGCTTTCTTCAATAAAGCTTAGAGGTTCACCCTGCGTAGCCTGCTGTGAAGCATCTCGAAGCAGTTTATAACCATTAAGTTTGTATACCATCTGCGTAAACCCAGAGCAATCAATACCGAACGGGGTTTTTCCACCCCAAAGATATGGGCTGTTCAAATACAAAAATGCAGTGTTGACTAGATTCGATTTATCCGATACACCTTCAGTAGAATTACCATCGAATTGATGATTCAAAAGCGCCAACCCATTCAATGAGGAGCCCAATGGGATAGGAGACAGTTGTTCATTTTCATCTTGAACAAATTCCACCAAATCAGTTGCAATTTTGGGTGTTTCGGTATTAAGGCTTTTATAATCCTCGGCTGAAATTTCAAGGTATTGCTTGTTGTCAATCCAGCCCTCATATTTATCAAATGCCAAACGGATTTTGCTCCAATTCTTACGCAGTTCAATCACCTTAAAAAAATCGCCATAAAGTACCTGCGACACCAACTCGCTTTTGTCAGAAGCCTCAAATCTTAAGGGAACGATACTTAAATTACAAATTCCGTACTGCATCAATCAAAAGTTAGTATCAAAAAAAGAAAATGTTTTCCATACGAATTAAACTGCTCCCGATAGCTATCGGGACTACCACTGTTCACTGTCAACTTATTAGGGGCGTTCAATAACCATTGCAGAAGCACCACCGCCTCCATTACAGATTGCGGCTGCCCCAATCTTGGCATCGTTTTGCTCCAAAACACTCAGAAGAGTAATTAAAATCCTAACGCCCGAACAACCCAACGGATGACCCAAAGACACTGCGCCACCATTAACATTTACTTTGTCATCATTTAAACCAAGCAGTTTCATATTGGCAAGAGCTACAACCGAGAAGGCTTCGTTAAACTCGAAAAAGTCAACATCGTCTTGAACAATTCCTGCTTTGGCCAAAGCCTTTGGCAGTGCTTTTGCCGGAGCTGTGGTAAACCATTTTGGCTCATGTGCCGCATCAGCGTAACTTTTAATAGTAGCCAGTATGTTAAGCCCAAGTTCGTTAGCTTTTTTCCTGCTCATTAGAACCATCGCGCCTGCACCATCATTAATGGTGGACGCATTGGCGGCAGTAACTGTACCCTCTTTTGTAAAAGCGGGGCGCAAACTCGGGATTTTTTCAAGTTTTACTTTGGTGAATTCCTCATCGGTATCTACAATAATCGGTTCGCCTCTTCGCTGCGGTACTTCAACTGGAACGACTTCATTTTTAAATTTTCCGGATTGCCAGGCGTCCGCCGAACGCTGGTAAGATTGAATGGCATAGGCATCCTGATCTTCCCTTGAAAACTCATATTCAGTAGCGCAAGCATCTGCACAAACACCCATCGCATTTTGGTCGTAAGCATCGACGAGTCCATCCTTTTGCATGCCATCCACTAAAGTACCTGGGCCAAATTTTGTTCCAGTTCTCGCATAAAGATAATGTGGGATTAAACTCATATTTTCCATACCGCCAGCAACTATTATTTCCGCATCACCTAAGCGGATGGACTGAGCGGCATGCATAATGGCTTTCATTCCGGATGCACAAACTTTATTTACCGTGGTACATGGCACCGTATCTGGAATACCTGCACCCAACGCGGCTTGCCTTGCCGGGGCTTGCCCAGTACCGGCCTGAATCACATTGCCGATAAACACTTCCTCCACCAATTCAGGTTTTAACCCTACTTTATCCATAGCCCCTTTTATGGCTATCGAACCCAATTTTGTAGCGGGTACAGTGGATAATGCCCCTAAAAAGCTACCAATAGGTGTTCTTGCCACAGAAACAATTACAACGTCTGAATCCATCTTTATTCGCGAGTTTATTACAGGCGAAAATAATCAATTTTTAACATATAATATTAGGATTGGGGCTATTATAAAAATCAAGATAACGCTACAAAATTTATTACTTTTCTTCTGTAAAACTGAATTTCTTAAATTTTAAAACTACAAAACTCAGTTTCGTATCAGTAACTGCTTCCCTAGTCCATGTGATTTATTTCATTTGTCTTTTGTGAGTTTTCAAGTGAAAAAATTCATGTACTTTTGAACTTACTAAGATAAACTATGAAGGACTTTATCAATAAAATTTACAGAAATCATTCGCTGATCTATAAGGTCCTATTATTTGTTTCCACTACCTTTTTAATTGTTTATCTTTTTCCAAAGAGTGGAAAATTTAAATATAATTTTGAAAGGGGAAAGCCTTGGCAATCAGAGGATTTGCAGGCTCCTTTTGATTTTGCTATCAAAAAATCTGATGCCGAAATTGCCAAGGAAATACAGGATATTGAAAACCGGGCGCCAGCATATTTCGATGTAGATGAAAGCATCAAAAATAAAGTCCTAAAAAATTACGAAGCTGATTTTAAGGAAAACTTTACGGACTCAATTTCCAACACGCTTTCTGAAAGGCTGAAACAAAATGGATTGGATATTATCGATGAGCTCTACGCTTATGGTGTCCTTTCCGAATCCATGAATTTTGAAGATGATAAGTTGGTGACTATTCTAAGCGGAAATGTTGAGAAGCAAAGTACCACCTTTTCCAATTTGATACAGCAGGATGAAATAAGGAACTTCATCGAGAATGCTTTGATGAAGCGCAATTTGAAAATCTACATCCCTCAATATGTGGCATTGTTTTTCGATATTATTGAGCCTGATCTGAAATATAACAAGTCGTTTACCGAAAAGGCCCTAAATAGCGACTTGAATAAAATTTCATATACCCGAGGAAGTGTAGAAAAGGAGCAGCTCATCATTTCCAAAGGGGAAGTGGTTGAGGGGGATAAATTTCAGATTTTGAAATCCCTTCAATCCGAATATGAGTCGCAAGTGTGGAATGAGTCCAACTACAATTGGATTCTTTTTGCCTATACACTTTTGGTGGCTTTGGCCTTGCTGATGTTACTCCTTTTTCTGAGGAAGTATCGTATTGAAGTGTTTGAAAACAATACAAAGGTTACTTTTATTTTCTTCAATGTATTGTTGATGGTGTTTATCACAACTTTGGTTGTAAACTATAACTCGGAGTTCTTATACGTGGTGCCCATATGCGTGCTGCCTTTGGTTTTAAAAGCCTTTTTTGATGCCAGACTTGGGATGTTTGCCCATGTGATTACGGTGTTACTTTTAGGTTCAATAGTTCCCAATAGCTACGAATATATGTTTTTGCAGATTTTGGCAGGTATTGTTACCATACTAACGGTTTCAGAACTTTATAAGCGGGCCAATCTTTTTATTTCTGTCGGGCAGATTACTCTAATCTATATTATTGCGTATTTCGCATTTTTTGTAATTCATGAAGGTAGTATTGAAACCATTGATTTGACCAACTTTCTGTTGTTTTTCCTTTGCGGATTGGCAACATTATTCGTTCAACCTTTGATTTATGCATTTGAGAAATTGTTCGGATTGGTTTCCGATGTATCGCTTTTGGAATTGTCCGATACCAATACAAAATTACTAAAGGAGTTGTCCAATATTGCTCCGGGAACATTTCACCATTCTTTAAACGTTGCAAATTTAGCCGAAGCTTCGGCCAATGAAATTGGGGCCAACGCTATGCTTGTTAGAGTAGGGGCATTGTATCACGATATTGGGAAGATGGTAAACCCTAATTATTTTATTGAAAACCAATCTACGGGAATAAACCCGCATGATGAACTATCTTCAACGGAAAGTGCTAGGATTATTACGGATCATGTGATCAATGGCATCGAAATAGCTAAAAAATATAACCTCCCGGACAGGGTCATTGATTTTATAAGAACACACCATGGGACCAGCGTAGTCTATTATTTTTTTATTAAGGCTAAAGAAACGGATAAGGATATAGATATGGATCTGTTCCGTTATCCCGGACCAAAACCCTTTAGTAAGGAAACGGCAATTTTAATGATGTGCGATAGTGTTGAAGCGGCATCAAAAAGTTTAAAAAACCCTACGTCCACCAAAATTGATGCCTTTGTTGAAAACATTATCAATAAGCAGATTGATGAAGAGCAATTTTTGAATGCGAATATTACGTTTAAGGAAATACAGTCCATCAAAAAAATACTAAAACACAAGCTTGCAAATATTTATCATTTACGGATAGAATATCCTGAATAAAAAATGAAAAAATAAATAAAAAAAGTTGTGTTCTTTAAGATGAAGGCTTACATTTGCAACCGCAATTTTGATTGCTAAGTTCTTTAAAGAGCTGGGAGAGGTGCCAGAGTGGTAATGGAGCAGATTGCTAATCTGTCAACGCGTAAGTGTTGCCCGGGTTCGAATCCCGGTCTCTCCGCAAGTTTAAAGATAGCCAATTCGGGGTGTAGCGTAGCCCGGTTATCGCGCCGCGTTTGGGACGCGGAGGTCGCAGGTTCGAATCCTGCCACCCCGACGGAATAGGTACTAAAGAAATATGCTTTGGCACTTATATTAATAAAAACCAGTAAAACACATTTTTACTGGTTTTTTTGTGCCTTTTGAAAGCGGATTTGTTAGTGTGTTGTTTTTTAGATTAAGGAATAAGTTTCTTCACTGTCAAATATATATGGAAAGACCGAGTTTTTTTTGTGATAAATTCTTAGAATGAGATTTTTAACAAAACAAACACCGATATTAAATCAATAATTTAGAATAGTATCTAGAATTGATAGGGTATTATTATTAAAATCAATGCGAATACCACATTGAGTTAAAGGGCTTTTAATTGGTTAAAATCTTTGTTCTGATAAAGGACAATAGAATATAAACTCTACGAAATTGTTAAATTTTGATAAAGGACACAGCAGGATAGTTATTGTTTTAATATCCTTTTATTTTGAGGTAAAACCTTCTAAAGTTTAAGAACAAATTTAAGCTAATCAGATTGTACAGGAAATGCCAACTAAACTTATAAAATTAAAGAATTTAAGCAATAATGATTCCCCGAAATATATTAAAATTGTAAATGCTTTTAAGGAATCTATTGAGACAAATGCTTTAAAAAAGGGCGAATCTATACCTTCGATAAACGAATTCAGTAAGGATTACAGTGTTTCAAGGGATACTGTTTATAAGGCTTACGTATTGCTTAAAAAACAGGGCTACATTCAGGCTACCCCCAACAAAGGTTATTACATATCTCAGAACACTAAAAAGGTGCTTATGTTAATTAGCACTTTCAAGGCATACAAAGAAGTTTTTTATCACTCCTTTATGGGTTGCCTGCCCGATAATGTAATAGTTGATTTGCAGTTTCACCACTATAATATCAAAAATTTCAAGTCTATGCTGGATGTTGAAAACGGAAAGTATTATAAATATATTGTAATGGGTTTTGACCATCCAGACGTAGAAAGTACCCTTTCCAAAATTGACAGACATAAACTGTTGCTTATCGATTGGAAGGCTAATTTGAAATTGGCCGAAAATTATGTTTTTCAAGATTTCGGCAAAGCGTTTTATTCTTGTTTGGAAGACGCACTTCATTTATTTAAGAATTATGAAGCGTTATGTTTTATCTACCCTGAATATACACATCACCCTTATGAAAGTGTGTCATATTTCGAAAAGTTTTGTAATTCAAATCGTTTAGAATACAGTGTAAGTAATAATGGTTCAGAGCTGGTTGTTAAAAAGAAGACAGCCTATATATGTGTGAACGATCGCATTTTATATGAATTACTTGGTCAATGTGCTGATGCCGATTTAATTGTAGGTAAGGATGTTGGAATTTTGTCATATAACGATACCCCGTTAAAACGTTTTACTAAAAAAGGCATCTCCGTCATTTCGGTTGATTTTAGAGAATTTGGTAATAAAGTCGCCCAATTTATTACGGCCGATGCTCCATTGCAGACATATTTAAAAACTAACCTAATTTTAAGGGAATCCCTTTAAGTGCTTCTGATAAATCCATCTCCGTAAAACGGAAAAAAAAGCAAGTTTATCAGGACAGAGCAGGACAGGTTAAACATGTATGTTTTTTAGATTTGCTATAACTATTTGAGCATATGTCCCAAGTGCTTTTTCCAGGATCAAGAAGTTGAACTAAGGACATGATGTATGATTTATAGACTCAATAACAATATCTTCGAACAGATATACCCTTATTTCAAGAAAAAAAGCCATCTTGCAGATACATTTTCAGCACAATATAGCTGAGCTTCGTTGGTTTCAAAAATAAGATAAACAAATTTTAACTGAATCAAATTAAATATAATTGAAGAACTAAGTAGAAAATGGGAAAAACAGTAGTAATAACCGGAGCAGGTGGGGTGCTTTGCAGTACTATGGCAGAGGCATTAGCAAAGGAAGGACATAAAATAGCCTTACTCGATTTAAACAAAGATGCTGCCGACAAGGTTGCAGAAAAAATAAATAATGCCGGAGGCAAAGCCATTGGGGTAAAAGCCAACGTTTTAGAAAAAGACTCTTTGGTCTTGGCAAAAGAAGAGGTTAACAAGGCATTCGGTAAATGCGACATTTTAATTAACGGTGCGGGTGGAAATCATCCATTAGGTACAACTAGCAACCCGTTTTTACAAGCAGAAGACTTGCTGAACAAAACAGAAGGATTTAAAACCTTCTTTGATTTAGATCCAAAAGGAATTCAATTTGTGTTTAACTTAAATTTTATTGGAACCTTGTTGCCAACCCAAATTTTTGCCGAAGATATGGTAGGTCGGGATAACTGTAGTATTCTAAATGTATCGTCAATGAATGCATTTACACCCTTAACAAAAATACCAGCTTATAGCGGAGCAAAAGCCGCCGTGTCAAACTTTACACAATGGTTGGCCGTGCACTTTTCGAAAGTTGGTATTCGCGTAAACGCCTTGGCGCCCGGTTTTTTCTTAACTGAGCAGAATAGAACTTTGTTGACTAACGAAGATGGTAGTTTGACCCCAAGAGGAAATCAAATCATAGAACAAACACCTATGGGCAAATTTGGAGAGCCCGAGCATTTGGTGGGAACAACTTTATGGTTGTGCGGTGAAGGCGCATCATTTGTAACGGGTGTAGTCGTTCCAATTGATGGCGGATTTAGCGCATACAGCGGAGTTTAATTAAAAGGAACAACAGATTTAAATTTATGGAACAAACATGGCGATGGTACGGGCCCAATGATCCCGTTAGTTTATCGGATATTAAACAAGCAGGAGCTACTGGGGTAGTTTCTGCACTTCATCATATTAAAAATGGTGAAGTTTGGAGTGTTGATGAGATCCAAAAAAGAAAAGATATAATAGAAGAGGCGGGTTTAACCTGGAGCGTTGTGGAAAGCATCCCTGTTCATGAAAGTATTAAAACACGCTCTGGGAATTTTCAAAACTATATCGAAACCTATAAAACGAGTATTGAGAATTTGGCCAAATGTGGTATTAATATAGTATGCTACAATTTTATGCCAGTATTGGATTGGACAAGAACAGATTTAGGTTTTGAGGTGTCAGATGGCTCAAAGGCCTTACGATTTGATGTAGTGGCATTTGCCTGTTTTGAGCTGTACCTATTAAAACGACCAGGAGCGGAAAATAGTTATTCTGAAGCACAGAAGGAGAAGGCCAAAGCTTATTTCGATAATCTTTCAGAAGAAGGAAAAACGCAATTAATAAATAATATTATCGCAGGGCTTCCTGGAGCTGAGGAAGGATATACCTTGGAGCAGTTTCAGCTTGTGTTAGATACATATAAGGATATTGATGCTCAAAAATTGAAGGAGCATTTAGTGGCATTTCTAAAGGAAATCATTCCTGTGGCCGCCGAGAACAATGTTTTAATGTGTATCCATCCTGACGATCCTCCATATCCTATTTTAGGATTGCCAAGAGTAGTGAGTACCGAGTCAGACTATGCCTATTTATTCGATAATGTTCCCGATAGGGCCAACGGTATTACCTTCTGCACGGGCTCCCTTGGCGTAAGGGGCGATAATGACTTGGTGAAAATATTCAAGCGTTTTGCCGATCGCGCACATTTCCTTCACCTAAGAAGTACAAAGCGCGACGAGCATGGTAATTTTTACGAGGCCAACCATTTGGAAGGCGATGTGGACATGTACAGTATTGTGAAAGAAGTTCTAGCAGAAGAAAAAAGAAGGCGTGCCGAAGGACGTGCCGATTTTGCAATTCCGGTAAGACCGGACCATGGCCATCAAATGCTTGACGATTTACATAAAAAAACCAACCCTGGCTATTCGGGAATTGGCAGATTGCGAGGCCTGGCCGAGTTAAGAGGATTGGAATACGGTTTAAAACAAACAATATAAATTGAATTAAAGAAATGAAAGTACACTACGAAACGCGATACGCATCAAGCCCAAAAGCTGTAAAACAGTATGATACCAAAGAGTTAAGAGATGAGTTTTTAATTGATAATTTAATGCAGGAAGACCAGTTGGTTTTGGTCTATACACATTACGACAGATATATGGCGGGTTCAGCCGTACCGGTGAAAGCCCCAATTGCTTTGGAAACCATCGACCCGTTAAAATCATCATATTTTTTAGAAAGACGGGAAATAGGCATTATCAATGTTGGTGGTGACGGTATTGTTGAAGTAAATGGAGAGGTTTATGAGCTAACGCTAAAAGATGCACTTTACATTGGTAGCGGCAACGAAAATGTAGTTTTTAAAAGTGTAGATTCAAAAAAACCTGCAAAATTTTACCTCAACTCGGCCCCGGCCCACAGGAATTATCCAACAAAAAAAGTAAGTAAGGCAGAAGCCAATAAAATTGAATTGGGGTCTTTAGAAACGGCAAACCATCGCACTGTGAACCAACAAATAATTGGTGGTATTGTAGATACGTGCCAATTGCAAATGGGGATGACCGAGCTTAAAACGGGTAGTGTTTGGAATACCATGCCAGCACACGTTCACGACAGAAGAATGGAAATCTATTATTATTTGGATATTCTTGAAGGTCAAGCCGTATGCCATTTTATGGGGCAACCACAAGAAACACGCCACATTTGGATGCAGAACCACCAAGCAGTTATTTCTCCGCCATGGTCGATCCACTCTGGTTCGGGAACTTCAAACTATACGTTTATTTGGGGTATGGCTGGGGAGAATTTAGATTATGGCGATATGGATGTTGCCAAAATAACCGAATTAAGATAGAACTTATATATACCTAATATGAATGCAAGCCTATACAAGGTTTTGGTAGCCATAATGATATGTTTAACCTCATGTCAACATCAAGCTCAGTATATTGTAACAGTGGAAAATCCATTGGATATTGAACGCTCTTTTGAAACTATTGAAATCAATAAGTCTGATTTGAAAATGGCAGAGAATGCGGAATTTGAGCATTTGTCGGTCAAGGATTCAGAAAGTAATACCTTCCTCATATCACAATTTGTAGATGAAGACGGAGATGGAAATGCCGATGTAATGCTCTTTCAACCTCAGATGGGAGCCAATGAAATAAAAACGTTTCAATTGGTAAAAGCTGAATCCTCTAAGGTACCTGAATCTTCAGATTACTGTTATTCAAGGTTTGTCCCAGAGCGCACTGACGATTATGCCTGGGAAAATAACAAAGTGGCCTTTAGAACTTTTGGGCCTACCGCTCAAAAAATGGTAGAAGATTCCGTAAAAGGGGGTACCTTGACCAGCGGTATTGATGCATGGCTGAAAAAGGTAGATTACCCAATTATAAACAAGTGGTATGCCGAAGATCAAAAAGAAAAGGGAGCCTATCATAAGGACAAAGGCGAAGGTTTGGATAATTTTCATGTTGGTGTAAGTCGCGGTGTTGGAGGCATAGCGGTTAAGAGTGATTCAATCTATTATATTTCCAAAAATTTTACCAAATGGAAGACGATTGCCACTGGCCCAATACGAACAAGTTTTATTTTGGAATATGCGGATTGGGATGCTGGAGGGAACAAAATTTCAGAAAGGAAACACATATCGTTAGATTATGGGAGTCATCTTTCAAAATTTAAGATTGAATTGAAAGGTGCAGAAACCATCTATGCGGGATTAACACTCCATGAAAAGGATGGTGAGCCCACCGAAAATCAAACTTCGGGATGGGTGTCTTATTGGCAACCTCATGGGGATTCAGAATTAGGGACAGCTATAGTTGTGCCAAATGATAATATGGTATCAAGCGTTCTCTTTGACACACCTTTAAAGGATCAAAGTAACCTATTTGCTGAAATTAAAGTGGAAAATGGAGTTGCAATGTATTATGCTGGCTTTGGGTGGAAAGAGTCAAAAGATTTTACCTCCAAGTCTAAATGGGAAAACTATCTGGATGAATTTTCACTAAAAATTAATAATCCACTTAAAGTAACTATTGATTAAGTGATTTATGAAAGCTAAAAACTTTATTTCGGACAATTTTATTTTGCAAACTGAGGTCGCCAGAGAGCTTTATCATTCTTACGCCAAGGATTTGCCAATAATAGATTATCATAACCACCTTTCGGCCAAGGAAATTGCAGAAAATAAGCCTGTTAAAAATATTTCCGAAGCATGGCTTAAGGGAGACCATTATAAATGGCGGGCAATGCGTGCTAATGGTATAGAGGAGATTTATATCACAGGTTCGGCTACATCAAATAAAGAGAAATTTCTAAAATGGGCTCAGACCGTGCCGTACACATTGCGTAATCCTCTGTTTCATTGGAACCAATTGGAACTTAAGCGCTATTTTGGTGTTGACGACATCTTGCAACCCAGCAACGCAGAAGATATCTACAAAAAATGCAATGCTATTTTGGAGGATAGAACGCCCGCGCAATTGCTCGAGGATATGAAGGTAGAAGTAGTGTGTACCACCGACGATCCAACAGATGATTTATACTACCATCAAGAGATTGCAAAATCTGATTTCTTCACAAAGGTATTTCCAACATTTAGGCCGGATACGCTGATGCTCATTAAGGACGGCACTTATTTAAACTACCTCGAAAAACTAGCCACGTGCGTTGGTTTCAAAATTGATAGTATTGAAGCACTTTTTAAGGCTATTGATGAAAGGATCGAATTTTTTAATGACAACGGTTGCAGGCTTTCAGACTATGGTATAAGTGGCGCTTTTGCTTATATAGATTTTAACGAAGAAGAAGTTGACTTAATATTTAAGAACAAGTTAAAAGGAGAATCGCTTTCGGAGCAAGATGCCCAAAAATTCCGTTCCGCTGTTTTACTTCATTTAGGTAAAAAATACCATGAAAAAGAGTGGGTACAGCAATTCCATTTAGGAGTGATTAGAAATAATAATGATCATTTACAGAATATGGTCGGTGCTGATGCTGGCTGTGATTCCATTGGAGACTACACAATGATAGATAGTCTATCTAAATTTCTCAATGCGTTAAGCAGTACTAACCAGTTAGCCAAAACAATAACTTATAACCTTAACCCATCGCAAAATGAAACCTTTGCCACTATGATGGGTAATTTTCAAAATTCAGATTGCCCAGGCAAGATGCAATGGGGTTCAGCCTGGTGGTTTTTAGATCAGAAAGATGGTATTGAAAACCAGATAAATTGTTTGTCTAATATGGGGCTATTAAGTAGATTTGTCGGGATGCTTACCGATAGCAGGAGCTTTTTGTCGTTTCCACGGCATGAGTATTTCAGGCGTATTTTGTGCAATTTATTGGGAGAGGATGTTGAGCGAGGCCTATTGCCTGACGACTTAGAGTTTCTTGGTAAAATGGTTCAAGACATCTGCTATTACAACGCTAAGAATTATTTTGATTTTAATTAATACAATTCAACTAATTTGAATACATTTGGCTTTACGGCCGATTTTGATTATGCTTTTTTATAGAGGGTAGCGATTTAAACGTAGTTTTCTTAGAATATTTAACTAGAAATATATTAACCAACATAAATTATGAGTAAAACAAATAAGATTGGGAATTATCGCTATCGAATCTTGGCGTTGTTAATGTTTGCAACAACGATCAATTATTTTGACAGAAGTATAATTGGTGTGATGGCACCTACACTAGAAAAAATGTTTGGGTGGACAAATACTGACTATGCAAATATTATGATCTCCTTCAAAGTAGCTTATGCAATTGGTATGCTTTCAATGGGTGGTTTAATTGATCGTTTGGGGACTAAAAAAGGGTACGTGCTATCCATTGGTCTTTGGAGTGTGTTTGGAATGCTACATGCAGCTGTGCGTCCAGGTTTTAGCGTTATAGGATTCGCAGCGGCCCGATTTGGTTTAGGTTTTGGAGAGTCGGGTAACTTCCCTGCCGCCATTAAAACTACAGCAGAATGGTTTCCCAAAAAAGACCGCGCTTTTGCAACTGGATTATTTAATGCCGCTACTAGTATTGGAGCAATTGCAGCTCCCTTTGTTATTGGTTGGATTGTCCATGAAAATGGAAAAAACTGGCAAATACCATTTCTAATTACAGGTGTTCTTAGTGCAATCTGGGTATTTTTATGGTTAAGAACTTATAAGAAACCTGAGGCACATCCAAAGGTATCCAAAGAAGAGTTGGCTTATATTCAAGAAGATTCTGAGGCTGAAAATGAAGAAAAGCTACCATGGAAGGCTGTTGCAGGAAAACGTCAAACTTGGGCATTTGCTTTAGCCAAAGTTACGGATGCAGTTTGGTGGTTCTATCTTTTTTGGGGTGCTAAATTTTTAGCTGAAACCTTTGATGTAAATATTAAAAATATAGCTTTACCTTTCTTTGTAATTTATATATTGGCAGATGGAGGAAGTATATTAGGAGGATACCTGTCAGGAGTGTTTATAAGAAAGGGGTGGTCCGTAAATAAAGCAAGAAAAATAACTTTACTCATTTGTGGACTCATAATTCTTCCTGTAGCTTTTGTTGCTATAACAGATAACAAATGGTTGGCAATTTGTTTGATGGGCTTAGGAGCCGCGGGTCACCAAGCCTGGTCGGCCAATATATTCACTTTAGCATCTGATGTGTTTCCTAAAAAGGCCACAGCATCGGTAGTTGGAATTGGTGGAATGGTTGGTGCTGTTGCCGGTATTGTTGCCGATTTTGCTCTAGGATCTGTTTTAGATCAGGCCGGTAATACAGGATACTTTTGGGCATTCTTAATTGCTGGTTCTAGTTACCTAATAATCTTAGGATTTGTGCATTTAATTATGCCAAAAATGACACCGATGGATGAAAACTTAAACCTAATAGAGGGGTAGGCAGGTTATGATATAATGACCTTAAAGGCTACAATCAAAATTCTTGGCAGTAGCCTTTATCTATGAATGTCTCTTTTATATTGGAAGGGTTATTTTGTGTGATTCACTTATTGTAAACCAAGATGGTTTAAATAAATATGTCTCCTGGATCGATAAATTCTTCTGATATCACTAGGGCTACCCCGGTTGTTTGATTTGTAAGATCAAAAACCTTAATGAATGAGTAATAAGAATAATATTGATGGTTTTATTTAAGAGTAATACTATTATTAAAAACCTTTAAAATATTGAGAAAAACTATGTTGAACCTAACATTTTGATAAACAATTCAGGTCAGCATAGCTTTGGTACACATATTTTCGTAAAAATGCTGTTCTAACAGGATAGAACAGGATACGAATACCTAACTTTAATCGTAAAATTGTTAGGTATATTTTGTGGCTATACATTGGCTTAAATTAATAACAATTATACTGACTATTAAACTAAAAGAATGTTAAAACTAAAACTCAAAATGAAACAAAAAATTAAAAGACAATTTCCTGTCTTTGGGTTTGTATTAATGCTTACGCTGTTGTTATCCAGTTTTTCAAGTGTTAATCTTCATGCACAGGAAAAGATTTCTGGTGTTGTTACAGATGGAGGTGGGATACCCTTACCAGGTGTAAGTGTGATTCAAAAAGGCACCACTCGAGGAGCATCAACAGATTTTGACGGGAACTATTCTCTTGAATTAACCCTAGGTGAGAAAACTTTAGTGTTTTCTTATATAGGTTTTAAAACAGTGGAAATTTCGGTAAACGGGCAAACAACAATCAATGTAAGTCTAGAAGAAGATGTTGCAGCGCTTGACGAAGTCGTTATTGTAGGTTATGGTACTCAGAAAAAAGAGAGTGTTGTAGCAGCCATTACTCAGGTGAAAGGTGAGGATTTGATGGAAAGGACAATGGGTATAGCTAATGTTGAACAAGCATTGCAAGGAAATTTACCGGGTGTTACCGCTATACAAGGTAGTGGTGTTCCTGGAGAAGATAATATGAGGATTTTTATTCGTGGTCGAAGTTCATGGAATGGTAATGGCGATCCTCTTGTGCTTGTGGATGGTGTTAAGAGATCGATGTCCGATATAGATATGAATGATATTGAAAACATATCGGTACTTAAAGATGCTTCCGCTACCGCGGTTTTTGGTGTTGAAGGCGCTAACGGGGTAGTATTAATTACCACAAAGCGAGGGCAGACAGGAAAAGCGCAACTGTCGCTAACTTTTAATACAACCATTAAGACGGTTTCTCAATTACCAGAAAAATTAGATTCTTATGATGGTTTAATAGAAGCAAATAGTGCTATTTTACGAGGGGTAGCTCAAGCCCCCAATACATGGGAAAATTATACGCCATTGCCTATTGTAGATAAATACCGTAACCCTGCCAGTTTGGAGGAGAGTTATATTTATCCTAATGTGGATTGGGAAGAAGAGTTGTTGAAAGATTTTGCGCAAGATTATAGGGTTAACTTATCAGTACGTGGTGGTAATAAAACGGCTAAATATTTTGGTAGTTTGGCTTATCAAACCGTAAGTGATATTTTTGATGGTGGAAAATACGATAATGGAAGAGGCTATTTAGGTGAGTATCGATATGATAGATTTAACTTTAGGTCTAATATCGATTTTAATATTACAAATACTACTGAGTTGTCTGTTAACCTAGCTGGTTTCTATGGTATTAGGGAGACGCCTGGTGCAATAGGTAATGTTGCTAATGGACTTTACTTAATAGCGCCAAGTCTTTATACTCCCGTATATCCAGATGGGTTGTATGGAAACCCCTTTAGTTATTTTAATACATACGTAAACTCTGTTGAGACTTTACAGGCTAACGGTTATGATACTTTTAGAACCTTTCGAGTCAATACAGATTTTATACTAAAACAAAAATTGGACTTTATAACTGAAGGCTTGTCTTTTCAAGCACGATTTTCTTTAGATAATGAACAGAGAAGTCGGCAAGATTTAAATGATGGAGGTGTAACTTATAGGGTTTACAATGGTGATGAAGCGATTCCTCAACCTCCGCGTAACGAAAATCGATTTGATTTTGTGCGACGACCTTGGAATTTAGAAACTTTAGAAGTTGAGGACAATCGACGCCGACGTAGAATGGTGTATGACTTTTCATTAAATTACAACAGGACGTTTGCTGAAAAACACAACCTAACAGCGCTATTCTTGGTTAGGAGACAGGAGTCTGCAAGTGGTAGTGGAGGTCTTAGTGCTTTTCCAAGATACCGTGAAGACTGGGTAGGAAGGGTGACTTATAACTACGATTCAAGATACTTTTTAGATATTAACGGTGCTTACAATGGTTCTGAAAAATTTGGCCCAGGATTCCGTTTCGACTTATTCCCTTCTATTGCAGCAGGTTGGACAGTCTCAAATGAAGCCTTTATGGAAAATGCAGATTGGTTAGATAATCTTAAATTCAGAGGTTCTTATGGTATTGTTGGTGATGATAATTTTGCTGGTAGATGGCGATATATTTCTCGCTGGGAGTCAGGTAATTCTGCGTTTTTAGTGCCAAGTACATATCAAGGTAGTGGAGGAAGATCGCCTTACACGTTTTACAGAGAGGCTGTAGTAGGAAATCCAAATCTTCAGTGGGAGTCGGCTACTAAATATAACATAGGAGCCGAGTTCTCTTTGTTTAATGGTTTATTAACTGCGGAGTTAGATTATTTTGCAGAAGATCGTGATAATATTGTAATTGTTAGTGATCAAATTAATACACAACCAGATTTCTTTGGGGCAGGTCCTCCAGATATTAATCAAGGTATCGTTGAGATAAGGGGTTATGAGATTGTTCTTGGTTCCAACTATACCTTCGATAACGGTATCAATATATTTGGTGATTTTAATTTTACGCAAGCCATAGACAAAATAATACAAAGAGATGATGAAGAATTTGAACTTGATCACCGAAAAGATGCTGGTTTTCCAATTAGTCAACAAAGAACAGCCATTCCGGCCGGGATACTGACAAATTGGGACGATGTTTATATGTCAACACCAAAAGTTGAAGATCAAAATTTAACACGTGTAGGGTATTATGATGTTATGGATTTTGATGGAAACGGTATTTACGATGTTTTTGATAATGCACCTTTTGGTTATCCATCTCAACCGCAAAGAAACTGGAGTGCTACGCTAGGGGCCCGTTACAAAGGTTTCAGTATTTCAGCGCAGTTGTATGGTACTCAGAATGCGTCTAGATTGTTCAGTAACCAAACTTTTGGTAATTCAACACCTTTAATCTTTACGCAGGATTTAGATTATTGGACTGTAGATACCCCAAATAATACAGATACACAGCCATCATTTGGAGTTCCAGGTGATACAAATCCCAGAGATAACTGGTTGGATATGTCATTAACAAGGCTTAGAGCGGTTTCTTTAACTTATGATATACCAAAAGAGTTTTGTGAAAAACTTGGGCTGAAGAAACTTCAAATTTTTGCAAATGGAAATAACCTGTACTTATGGTCTAACATGCCCGATGATAGAGAGTTTAACACGGGTGGAGCAAACCAAGGTGCAGGACAGTCAAGAGGGGATTATCCTACCTTAAAAAGTTATAACTTTGGTTTTAATATGAACTTTTAAAAAAAGAAATTATGAAAAGCTATAAAATAAAAATATTAATAATCTTAGGACTCGTATTCTCATTTTCATGCGAGGACTATTTAGATGTGGCACCAGAGTCACTCATAGAAGAAGAAGATGTTTTTTCAACCTTTAAAAATGCGCAAGGTTTCGTTGAAGAAATGTATTCCTTAGTGGTGTCTTATGAACAGCAAACGCATACCTTTCAAGATTTTCTTTTGGGTGATGATGGGTTTGTGGATAGACCTACAAAAGCAAGTGGTGATATTGATGCGGGAAGGTTCTTTAGCGTTATAACTGATAATTTTTGTTACTTAAATAACCACTATCAAGTTCCTTACGGAACAAACAGAGGAGACGCAAGACCTGGTGGAGGGACTTATCAAGGGGGGGCTAATGTCACTAGTACTAATGCTTTCAATGAGCAAAGACCTGGTTTATATAGTGGTAGCTTATTTGGTATCCGTAAAGCTAATATTGTAATTGCTAATATTGATTTAATGGTAAATGCCACCCAAGCCGAAAAAGATGTTATTCTTGGGCAAGCTTATTTTTTTAGAGCGTTTTTCCATAATGAGATTATGAAATTTTGGGGGCGCTATCCATATATAGATAAAGTTTTAATAGATGATTTTAAACTACCACGTCCAGAGACCTATAGAGAAGTTGCTTTATTAGCTAACGAAGATTACAAAAGAGCCATTGAATTGTTGCCCGTAGATTGGGATAATGAGCCTTATGGACAACTAACACGTGGTGATAATAAGGGTAGGCTTACTAAAGGAACGGCGTATGCTTTTCAAGGTAAAAACTTACTTTTAGCGGCGAGCCCCTTAATGAAAGGTAACAATGTTAGTATAAATACATATGACTATGATACAGAGTTATGTGATATGGCAGTTGAAGCTTTTTCAGGAGCTCTTAAATTAGCCGATCAAGGACGTTATCGTTTAGCTTCGACATTGGACGAATTAGATGATGTGTTTTGGAGATCACCAGCACCTGGAGCATGGCCAGGAAGTACAGAATTTATGTTCGCTGCTACCGGGGGTAATAGAGTACAAGCTACAAGATTTATGACATCGGGAGTAAATCGAGCTATCCACACCACTAGTAATGGATTTGAAGTTATTAGTCCTACACACAATTTTATCCATAACAATTTTGGTATGGCTAACGGACTTTCTATAGAGGACGACATTAGTGGTGCTTACGGACCAACATTGTACGACCCTACTAAGCCTTTTGAAAATCGTGATCCACGTTTTTACAAATGGCATATTATTGATGGTGATGTTATAGATCCTGGAGCTGACGATCCGCATAAAACAGCCCAGCTTTGGTTTGAATCTTCTACTACTAAAGGTGTTCATCGTAGTACTAATGCTGAAAACCTCAAAATAGTAAATAATACAGGGTATATGTGGACTAAATTTTACCCTAAAGTGGACGGTAAATATAATACCATATGGAATCCTATTATAAGTCAATACATTGGAGTTAGACTGCATATGAGACTAACAGATGTGTATTTAATGTATGCTGAAGCATTACATGCATCTAAGGGAGCAACCACAGCACCGGCTTCTTACAGCTTAACTGCTGAGGGGGCTATTAATTTATTCCGTGATCGAGCGGGTATTCCTAATGTACACCCTAGTATAGTTTCGGATAACAATAAGTTTATGGATGAACTAAGAAGAGAAAGAGCTGTTGAATTAAGTTATGAAGCACATAGATGGGTAGATATTAGACGATGGGGAGTAGCTCATTTGGATAAATACAAAAGAAAATTGGCCTTAGATTTTCCACAAGACAGAAGTAATTTTACAGAAACACTTCTTGTAGAAAGAATTTGTGAGTTTCCTAAGCATTATTGGTTACCATTCCCTCCGGGGCAAACACTTATTTACGCAGGTTTCCCTCAAAACCCGGGGTGGTAGTCTTGTACAATTCGCTTTAATTAATATAAAGAAAAAAAATGAAGATAAATAAATTATATAGGTTGTTTACTCTAGTTAGCTTAATGTTGTTTTGCTTTTGTAATGTTACAATGGCTCAAACAGATGATGGTACAGAGATAGAAGCAACCGTGGTTGATGAACAAGGTAACCCCATAAGCGGTGTTAAGGTTTTTGGACCTAAAGGAAGTAAGACATCTTCTGATGTTAACGGACAGTTCAAAATGAATCTAAAAGATGACGAGTCGTCCATTGTCCTTGAAAAAAGGGGGTATGCATCGGAGATTATTGATGTTTTTGATGTAGTAGGCAATATTACCATGCGGAAATCTCCTTTCCTCGCTTCGGAAGATGACGAATTAAAGATGGGAGTTGCTACTAAAGATAGGCGTTATGCTATTGGAGCAATATCGTCAATTAACACAAAGGACCGATTGACTTATGACAACACGCAATTTGTGAGAAATTACATTACAGGATTAATGTTGGGTGTAAGAGGTTCTGATAATATTAGGGGTATTGGTAACGCTGTTTTTGTTATTGATGGTGTACTAGGTCGTGATCCTAACATCCTAAACATGGAAGAGGTGGAGCAGATAACAGTGCTAAGAGATGCTAATGCTGTTGCGCTTTATGGAAGTCAAGGAAGAAATGGTGTTATTGTTATTAACACCAAGCGTGGAAAAGCCAATAAAAGAGAAGTTAATGTTAATATTCGTTCTGCTATTGGTACTCCTGTTTCTTTGCCTAGATATTTAGGTGCGGTACCTTACATGCAACTTTTTAATGAAGCTCTGGATAACGATGGTGCAGCCATAAATGATGGACGAAGGTTTTCAAACGACCTTATTCGAAATACCTTTAATGGCGTAAATAAGTACAGATACCCAGATGTGGATTTATATTCAACGGAATTCGTGCAACCTTTTGTGAATTCTACACAAATTATAACTGAGTTTTCTGGTGGGAATGATAAGAATCAGTACTATGTTAATGTGGGTTGGAGTCGTAACGAAGCTTGGGTAGATCTAAATGATGATATCAATGCAGGCACAGACCGTTTTAATGTAAGAGGTAACATAGATTTTAAAGTAAACGATTGGATTACTAGTAGTATAGATGGTATTGCGATTATAAGTACGCAAAAGTCATCTAGAACGGATTTTTTGGACGCAGCTACTTCTGTAAGACCTCATGAATATTCGCCGTTTTTGCCTATAGATCTTATAGACACCAGTGACCCTACAGTAGCAGGACAGTTGCTGGCAGCGCGTACTTTTAATGGAATGCTTTTAGGAACTTCAATACAACAAGGGGCAAGATATCTTAATAATGAGGATGGTAATAATGATGCATTTGATCCAACTTCAACGCAAAGAGCCCCAGTGGCACTAGCCATTGCCGGTGGGTATGAAAATACGGTATTTCGTTCTACACAGTTTAACAACACCATCAATTTTGATCTGGATAGGGTAACAAAAGGGTTGTCTGCTAAAACCTATTTAAGTTTTGATTTTTACGATTCTTATAATGCAACAATTTTGAACCAATTTAAAACCTATGTTCCAGGTTGGGAGGGCGATAGGATAACCAATTTTGGTGTTGATAACACTGATCCACTAAACCCTGTTGCAGATAATTCGGGTATTTATGGTGAAGACCTCAAAGATCAAACTGAAAATCTTGATACCAACGGTTTTATATCTCGATTTGGTTTTTATGGACTGATAAATTACGATACCACTTTCTATAAGGACCATTCTTTAAATACCACGGTATTAGGTTTTTATAATTCGCAAAGGCAAAATGATGTTAGGCAAACAGATGTTGATACGCACTTAGGATTACAAATGGCCTATGATTACAAAAAGAAACTATTTATAGATTTTACTGCAACCTATGCTAATTCAATAAAACTACCAGAAGGAAATAGAGGTGCTTTATCACCAACTTCAGGTATAGCCTACATTATAAGTGAAGAGAATTTTTTGAAAGACAGCAAATTTATTGATTACCTTAAGTTAAAGGCTTCAGCTGGTATTATAAAGTCAGACCAAGGTATTAGAGCTCTTAATAATAATGGTACTGTTAATAATAATGCCAGTGCTTACTATTTATATGATTTAAATTATTCTAGAGGAGGTAGATTTATTTGGGCTGATGGTGATGCTAATTCAAGTTCCAATCAGAGACTAAATGTTTCACAAGGGGAAAATCTTGATTTAACATTTGAAGAGCGTATTGATTTAAATTTAGGTTTCGAAACGTATTTAATGAATTCACTTTGGATAGAGGCTAATTACTTTAGGACAGAACTTGACAAGCAATTGGCATTCTTACAAGCGCAATATCCTTCTTTTTATAATGCGTTCAGACCATATAGCAATTTTAATGAGAACTTATACACTGGTTTTGAACTAGGGATGAATTTTAAAAAGTCCTTTAACGATGTTTCGGTAAGTATAGGTGCCAATGTTTTGTATAGCCAAACAGAAGCTATACAACGATCAGAGATTAATGAGTTTGATTACCGAAATAGAGTTGGAAGAGAATTGTCTTCTATTTTTGGATTAGTGGACCAAGGTTTTTATGCTGAAACAGATTTCACTACAGATGTAAACGGTAATAGAGTTTTAAATGCCGGTTTGCCAGTGCCTCGATTTGGTAGAGTTCAGCCAGGAGACATAAAATATGCAGATCAAAATGGTGATGGCAATATTGATCAAGACGATCAAGTGGAGATTGGGCAAACTGCTAGCCCATGGACATATGGTATTAACCTAAACTTAAACTATAAAAGATTCAATTTATTTGTTTTAGGAACTGGACAAACAGGAGCTGTCGGTGATAAGTTAGATGATGATTTTAACGAATATTATTCAGTTGATGGTAATGATAAATACTCAGAAGTTGTTTTAGGACGATGGACGCCAGAAACAGCAAGTACGGCAACGTATCCAAGACTATCGGCGGGTACAAATCAAAATAATTTTAGAAGATCTACATTTTGGTTGTACGATAACAGTTTCTTTAATATTAGTCGCGCTCAGTTAACCTATGAATTTACGGACGCTTTATGCGATAAGATAGGAGTTGAAGATTTTAGCTTGAATTTTCAAGGTACCAATCTTATTGAGGTAGCTGAAAATAGAGATGTTCGTCAATTAAGAATTGGAAGGACACCTCTAACTAGAACTTATACGCTTGGTTTGAGAATGTCATTTTAGTATAATTAGAAAATTAAGATAAATAAAATGAAAAATTTAATAAAATATATATTGATTGTGTTGGTGTTCACTGGCATGATTGCCTGCGATACCCTGGAGCCTATTGATGAAAACAGGTGGGATTTTGAAGATGTAGCTACGAATCCGGATTTTGCGGAAGGTGTATTATTAAATGGATATAATGGTTTGGTAAATCAATATTCATTTTCTGAAGGAGCTACTGATGATGCTGTTAATAATGTTTTGGACAACGATTATAAACGAATGGCTCTTGGCGAGTTAAACGCATGGTTTAACCCTGCAGCGCGTTGGGCTAGGTATGAACAGGTATTTTGGGTAAACCGATTCCTAGAAGCTATTGAAACAGGAGAAACACGATGGAGCACAGACACATTAACTAACACAATGTTTGAAATGCGCATGAAAGGAGAGGCTTTGGCCTTAAGAGGATTGCATCATTTTTATGTACTTCAAGCCCATGCTGGTGTAGGTGAATCTGGAGAATTGCTAGGTATCCCATACTTTACTAAGTTTATCGAACCTGAGGGTAACTTTAATGTACCACGATTATCATTTGAAGCTTCTGTTCAGGCTATTATAGCAGATTTTGATGAGGCACTTAATTTATTACCAACAGATTATGGATTACCATTAGCAGAAGTAGATCCATGGTATTCGGAGTTAGAAAATTTTGATTATGATAAATATGGAATAGTAAATGATAACTTTTTTAATTTACGTCTTTCAGGAAAAATAGTAAGAGCCTTAAAAGCACGTTTGGCACTTTTTGCGGCTAGCCCGGCGTTTTTAGACGATCAAGGGTATTACAGTATCGCGGCAACTAATGCAGCTCAAGTTTTAAATACTATTGGAGGTGTTTCTGGTTTAGATCCAAATGGTCTTGAATTTTATATATCAGATGATAATATAAGGAGTAGTGAATCCCTTTGGCGTGCTTCTATAGGAGGTAATACTTTTAACTATGAAAGAAGAATGTTTCCGCCTTCAGTGAATGGAAATGGGGAGATTAACCCAACACATAACTTTGTAATGGCATTTCCAATGCAAGACGGATATCCTGCAACTGAAGCTAATGGTTTTGACCCTCAAAACCCTTATGCTAACAGAGACCCTAGGTTAGAAAAATATGTTGTTGTTAATGGCGCTACTTTTGTAGATGCTACAATTAATACAGGTGTTGGCGGAGGCAATAATAGATTGGATTCTATCCCCGGGCAGTCAACAACTACAGGGTATTACCTTAAAAAATTATTGCATCCAGGAGTTAGAATAAATAATGATGGAACTGCTCAAGGTAGGAGACATGCCAATGTGTATTTTAGATATACTGAATTGTTTTTAATATTAGCAGAAGCAGCTAATGAAATTGGTGGACCTGACTATCAGGTTGATGGTATTACCGCTCGCGACGTAATTGCAGCAATACGCAATAGAGCAGGAATTGCACAACCAGATAATTACTTGGCTTCTATTGCCAGTACAGAGGATATGCGAGAGCTTATTAGAAATGAACGTCGTATAGAACTTAGTTTTGAAGGACACAGGTTTTGGGATATTAGAAGATGGGAACTACCTTTAAATGAATCAGCTAGAGGTTACTTTTTTGACGGAAGTAATTATGTTGAGTTACCGTCTGTTGAAATTAGAAATTTCCAACCATTTGCGACTTATATGCCAATTCCAAATGCTGAGACTATAAAATTTCCTGAACTGGAGCAAAATAATGGCTGGTAGGACAAATGTATATTTTATAAGAATTAAAAAATATTAGACATGAAAATAAAATTAGTAATAATATTCGCAATTGCCTTTAGTTTAATGGCTTGTGAAAATCAGGAAAATGAGTTTCCTGATTTTGGATCAACTTCAGTGTATTTTCCATTTCAGACGCCTGTAAGAACACTAATTCAGGGTAAGTATGATTTGGGTTTTAACGATAACGATAATAATGGACGGTTTGAAATCGGTGTTATCATGTCGGGAGTTTATAATAATAATGCAAACCGAAGAGTGCATTTTGAGCTGGCTCCTGAATTAATAGATGCTACGGCTTTAGGCTTAGATACTGTAAATGTGAAGGTGTTGCCAGCTTCTTACTATACTATTGAACAGGAGAGCCCAGTAACCATTCCTTCCGGCTCTACAAAAGGGCGTATTCCGGTGCAGCTTTCAGATGCCTTTTTTGATGACCCGGAATCATTTGCAGAATTTGGTGAAGTGCATTATGTAATTCCATTAAGAATTACAGATTATGAAGAATTAGATTCGCTTTTAGCGGGTGTACCGGCTGAAGGTGTTACAAATCCTATTAAGATTAAAGCAGACGATTGGGAAACACAACCTAAAGACTATACGCTTTTTGGTATCAAGTTTATGAATAAATATCATGGTATTTATTTAAGACGTGGTGAGGATGCAGTTGAAGGATTTGTTTCATTGGAAACGGTCTTTGCAAATGGTGCTCCCACAGAATCAGAATCAAGGGCCATTGATAGCTCTACAGTTTATAGATCTGAGTTTGTTGTAAAAGATGAATTACTTCCAGTATCAACTGCAGGAAGGAGTGCAACGACTACTACTATTAATGTTAGAAGAGCAGATCCAGATCTTGCTACTAATAATACATTGTCTTTACTATTGACATTTAACGATAATGAAGAAATTACTGTTACTAATGCTGACCCAAATAGCACGGTTACTGTAACGGGCTCAGGAAGGTTTGTAGAGGATGCAGATGAATGGGGAGGAGAAACTAGAGACGTAATTTACTTAGATTTTCAATACCGAGAACTGGAAGTTGAAGTCACTGAGGTCCGCTTTTTAGGTAGCTTAGTTTCAACGACAACAGCAACTCTTGATTTAACACATTCAGTTAAAGATACTTTAGTTATTAGAGACAGGGATGTTAAATTTGAGGAGTTTACGGTTGATTTAACCACTGCTACTCCATAATTAAAAAACTTGACCGTTTTTTAATTAATGGTTTTGAAAATAAAAGAATGAAAAGATGGGCTTTAAGCCCATCTTTTTTTATTCATGACATTAATATAGATAACAATATCTAGCTTAAAAATCATCACCAAAGCATATGGCCCATTATTCATTCAGGATACAGCAGGATAGGATTTATTATTTATTTCTTTAGTTTTAAGCATTAATCAGTTTTATAGCACAGTTAAATTTATTTAAGTGTTTGAGTTAGTCAATGCTTTCCATCATATATTTTAGTTTGTTATGATGGAAAGCTTTTTTTATTTTTAAAAAATATACCATGAAAAAATTTTATTCGTATTTGTTAATTGTTGTTGGCTTTATCAGTTTGAGCAATGTGTATTCGTGTAAGCAGCAGGAAACTGTACCCTGGGTTAACTTAATACCCGATCAGGGCCTTGATGGCTGGAACGTAAAAGGAGGCAATGCCCCTTATAAAAATGTTGATGGCGTCATCATAGGTACGACTGTAGCCAATACACCAAATACATTTTTAACGACTAATGAAATGTATGGAGATTTCATTTTTGAAATAGAGTTTAATGTAGATTCAACAATGAATTCTGGTATCCAGATACGCAGCAATAGTTTACCATATTACCGAGATGGTATGGTGCACGGTTATCAAGTGGAGATCGATCCATCCAAACGTGCTTGGAGTGGGGGCATATATGATGAAAAACGACGTAGATGGCTTCATCCTCTTGAAAATAATCCTAAGGCTCAACAAGCGTTCAAGCAAAATGAATGGAACCATTATCGTGTGGAAGCTATCGCTGATACTATAAAGACATGGATAAATGATGTTCCGGCATCATACCTGATTGATGATAAAACCCCTTCCGGTTTTATTGGGCTACAGGTGCATGGCATAGGAAAACACATAGAAAAATTAGGAAAACAAGTGATGTGGCGAAATGCTAAAATTATGACAAAAGATTTGGAAAAATATTCACGGAAAACACCGTTAGAACCAATAATTACGAAAAACAATATCACATTTGATGAGAGGCGTGCCGGTTGGAAAATGCTATGGGATGGAGAAACCACTAAAGGTTGGCGAGGTGCAAAATTGGATGGATTTCCAGATACTGGTTGGGTAATTGAAAATGGAGAATTAATTGTTTTAGCCTCTGGAGGTGGCGAATCCGAAGCTGGAGGGGATATTGTAACAACAGAAGACTATAGCAACTTTGAGTTAAAAGTAGATTTCAAACTAACGCCCGGGGCAAACAGTGGGATAAAATATTATGTAGATACTGAAATTAACAAAGGTCCAGGTTCTTCAATTGGATTAGAATATCAAATTTTAGATGATGAATTACACGAAGATGCTAAAAGAGGTTCCCATGAGGGTAGCAGAACTGTATGTTCACTATACGATTTAATAAAGGCAGATCCCAACAAACCAGTTAAACCTATTGGAGAGTGGAATACAGCATATATTAAGTCTGTAAATAACCATGTGGAACACTGGATAAACGATGTTAAGGTTTTGGAATATGAGCGTGGTAGCGACGAATTTTTAAAATTGGTATCAGAAAGCAAATACGAAAAATGGCCAAATTTTGGCCTGTTAGAAAAGGGGCAAATCTTACTCCAAGATCATGGGGATAGAGTAGCTTTTAGAAACATTAAAATTAAGGTCCACACACCAAAAAAAGACAAGAATGGAAAATAAAAGACGAACCTTTATTAAAAAGAGTGCTTTGGCTAGCGTTGGCGTAAGCTTCGCAGGAGGTGTAAACGCAATGTCTGCCTTGAGTTATGGGAATATACTCGGAGCAAATGATAGAATAAATGTTGCCATACAAGGACTGGGAAGGCGATATGGTGCATTCATTCCGGCGATAGCCTCAAAAGATAATAATATTCGTCTGAAATATTTATGCGATGTACTGCCCAGTCAAATGACCAAAGCAACTGCTAAGGTTGGTGAAAAAATTGACTATAAGATTGAATTAGAAGCTGATATTCGTAAAATATTGGACGATAAAGACATTGATGCAATTTTTATGGCTACACCCGATCATTGGCATACTCCAGGTGCTATAATGGCAATGAATGCAGGTAAGCATGTTTATGTAGAGAAACCCTGTAGTCATAATCCAAGAGAAAATGAACTTATTGTAGAGGCTCAAAAAAAATATAGTAAAGTGGTGCAAATGGGAAACCAGCAGCGGTCTTCTCCACAGAGTATCGAAATTATTAACGAAATTCATAACGGTATTATAGGTAATCCATACAAAGCCATAGCGTTTTATACCAACGGAAGAGGAGCAGTGCCACATCCTGTTAAATCCCCGCCTCCTGAAGGATTAAATTGGGAGTTGTTTCAAGGCCCTGCGCCAAGAAAAGATTATAGGCACGACACTTGGAATTATAATTGGCATTGGTATGGTTGGGATTACGGTACCGCTGAAATGGGTAATAATGCTACTCATGAATTGGATATTGCTAGATGGGCATTGGATGTGAAATATCCAGAATATGTGGATGTTATAGCCGGAAAACATCAATTTATTGATGACGGATGGGAGATGTACGATACAATGGAAGCTAATTATAAATTTGCTGACAATAAAATGATACAGTGGGATGGGAGTAGTAGAAATGGATATTCAAAATACGGACGAGGGCGTGGAACTATTATTTATGGTTCTAAAGGTTCTGTAATTGTGGACAGAAATGGATATGAACTTTATGACCTTAAAGGAAAACTAATAAAGGAAAATAAATCCAGTGGAAAAGAAGGTGGTACTGCCCTTGGTGGTGGAGGCGATTTATCTACGATGCATGTAGTCAACTTTTTTGATGCCATTAGAGGGAAAGAAAAGCTTAACTCGCACATAGAAGTAGGCGCTATTTCTCAAATGCTTACGCATTATGCCAACATTTCTTATAGAATTAACAAGGGCTTCAATGTGGACGAGAATACAGGCAAAATTTTCGATAGGGAGGCTATGAAACTTTGGTCCAGAACTTACGAACCTGGTTGGGAACCGAAATTATAATAATTGAAAAGACGATCATTCATTACAAAAACAGGACTAGCAACCATAGGTGTTGCCAGTGGAAGTCACTTATATGCTAAGCCATTTTCCATAATTGGCGCTAATCGTTCTATCAACATTGGTGTTATTGGGTCAGGAGATAGAGGTGGAGGACTTAGTTCTATAATTAACACAATCGATGGCGTAAAGGTTGTCGGTTTATGTGATATTTTGCCATTTAGGTTAGAAAAAGGCTTGGCAAAGGTGGATTCAAATTCAAAAGGATATGCCGATTATCGCAAACTTTTGGATAATAAAGACATTGATGCGGTAATAGTAGCAACCCCATTCAATACGCATTCCAAAATTGCGATTGATGCACTTGATGCAGGCAAACATGTGTATTGCGAAAAAACAATGGCAAAAGGATATGGAGGCATTCGGGCGTTAGTGGAAAAAGCTCAAAATTCAAGCCACATTTTTCAAACTGGTCATCAGTACCACAGTTCAAGGTTATATACCCACGTTGTGGATTTAATTAAAAATGGAAAAGTAGGCAATATTACAGCCTTTGAATGCCAATGGAATAGACATAGTAATTGGAGGCGGCTTGTTCCAGATCCAAAATTTGAGCGGGCTATCAACTGGCGGATGTATAAGGAGTTTTCAGGCGGACTTGTTGCAGAATTATGTTCGCATCAAATTGATTTTACTAATTGGGTATTGGGCGAAACGCCACAAAAAGTAATGGGAGTTGGCGGCATTGATTATTGGAAAGATGGCAGGGAAACCTATGATAACATTCATCTAATTTACAGTTATGCAAGCGGTGTAAAGGCAAAATTCACCTGTTTGACCAGCAATGCCAAAGATGGTTATCAAATAAAGGTTATCGGCGATAAGGGCACGATTATTATTGATACTAGGCATGCCTGGTTTTATCCTGAAGGCAAGCGCAAAAATAGAGTAATTAAGGATGTAGATGGAGTTAGTGGGGCAACCGCACAATGGGATGCCGAAAAAGGTATGCGCATTAATGTTGAACACTTAGGTCCAAGTAAACAAGCATTATTGGATTTTAAAACTGCAATTATTGATAATTCAAGCCCAATATCAAATGTAATCACAGGGGCCAAAACTTCAATTTGTGTACAAATGGGCTTGGATGCTATGTACAATAATAAAATTGTAACCTGGAATAATAATGTGCTACCCTAACAATGTCATATAAAACAAAACTTCTGGTGTTATTTTTTGCTATTTGTACGTTTTGTGCATATAGTCAAACACAATTACCTTCTGTGTTTGGAGATAATATGGTTTTACAGCAAAACGAACAGGTGGCTTTTTGGGGCAAAGATGTACCACATGCTGAGATAAATATTATTTCAACCTGGGGCGAAAGTGCAAAGGCTACCACCAATTCCGCAGGCTTTTGGGAGACTTCAATAAAAACTAAAAAGGCATCTTTTAAAACTGAAGAACTTCAAATCCAGGGAAGTGAAACTATAACATTACGAAATATTTTAATAGGTGAAGTTTGGTTTTGTTCAGGACAGTCTAACATGGAAATGCCGTTAAAAGGGCTAAGGAAATCTAAAGTATTAAACGCCGAAGGATATCTTCAAAAATCTGATAATAATCACATCAGATTATTTAATAATGCTCGAACTGCGAATGTTTCACCTAGTTTTAATGTCAATGGAAAATGGCAAGAATCGAATAGGGAATCAGCTTTGTCCTTTAGTGCAATTGGCTATATTTTTGGCACAAGACTTTTTGAAAAATTAAATGTTCCCATTGGTGTTATTGAATCTTCTTGGGGAGGCACCAAAATAGAAAGTTGGATTCCTAAGGGTTATCTATTAAAGTATGATGGCATAAAATTTTCAGATAGTTTGCCGAAAGAGCAGAATAAACAAAAAAAACCTTCTTTCCTGTACAATGCCATGATTCATCCTTTCAAAAATTTCAAAGTAAAAGGCATGCTTTGGTATCAGGGTGAAAGTAATAGTGGCCAACCGGAACCATATTATGATTATATGACCGATTTAATATCCTCTTGGAGAAGCCAATGGGAAAATAAAAATCTTCCTTTTTATTTTGTCCAGATTGCACCATACAACTACACCAAATTTAAAAAGAGAATTGCATTTAATGCAAATCTTATTCGGGAAGCTCAATTAAAGGTATCCAGAGATATAAAAAATACGGCTATTGTTGTTACTACAGATGCTGGCGATTGCAATGATATTCATCCTTCAAAAAAAGAGATTATAGCTATGCGTCTGGCAAATATTGCCCTAGCTAATCAATACAATTTTAAGACCACCAATTTTCGAAGTGCAATTTTGGAGCGAACTACCATAAAGGACAATAAAATAACATTAAAATTTAAATTTCAGAAAGGGGATTTCTTCATAACACAAGAAAATATAAAGGGGTTTACAATCGCTTCTTCAAATCAAAAATTTCATCCTGCCCAAGTAAGTTTTAGCAAGGATAAAAAGAGTATCATCCTTTATAGCGAAAATGTAAAAAAACCAGTAGCTGTCAGATATGGTTTTGAGGACTGTTTTGAAAGCAACTTGAAAACAAAATCGGGTTTGCCAATTTCCATTTTTAGAACCGATAAATGGTAATTACCACAATTGCATTACTTTTTTTAACTTTCAGGACAGAACAGGACGGAATTTGTTATGTCAAGTTTTATTTTTAGTTCCTCGTATTAAGACGTGATTATTCAAATACAAAAAATCAGATTTTAACATAAATTCTCATGCGAAACAACAATTTTTTAATCCTTATTTTCAGCATTTTATACGTTTTTACACCTTTAAATGCTCAGCAAAAAAACGCTTCCGATAAACCGAACATCATTTTTATTTTAACAGACGACCAGCGGTTTGATGCCATAGGTTACGCGGGCAACAAATTTGTTGAAACTCCTGAGATGGACAATTTAGCAAAATCAGGAACCTATTTTCATTCGGCTATCGTTACAACACCTATTTGTGCAGCCAGTAGAGCCAGTATTTTCACAGGTTTACATGAAAGAACGCATAATTATAACTTCCAAACGGGAAATATACGTGATGAATATATGGCCAATTCTTATCCAACGCTATTAAAAAACAATGGATATTACACTGGTTTTTTCGGTAAATATGGTGTGCGTTACAACGGTAAGGAAAAACAATTTGATGAATATGATGATTACGATAGAAACAATCGTTTTAAGGATCGCAGAGGCTACTATTATAAAACTATTGACAACGATACGGTTCATCTAACAAGATACACCGGGCAACAAGCATTAGATTTTATAGATAAAAATGCTAAAAACGAAAAACCATTCTGTCTATCATTAAGTTTTAGTGCACCCCACGCCCATGATGGTGCTCCAGAACAATATTTCTGGCAAAATACTACCGATAATTTATTAGTTGATACCACAATTCCAGAACCAGAACTAGGCGATGATAAATACTTTTTGGCACAACCGAAAATGGTAAGAGATGGTTTTAATAGATTACGTTGGATTTGGCGCTACGATACTCCTGAAAAGTATCAGCATAGTTTAAAAGGATATTACCGAATGATTTCTGGGATAGATTTAGAAATCAAGAAAATCCGAGAAAAACTAAAAGAAAAAGGTGTTGATAAAAACACTGTCATTATCCTTATGGGTGATAATGGCTATTTTCTTGGTGAGCGACAGTTTGCAGGAAAATGGCTCATGTATGAGAACTCAATTCGTGTACCTTTAATTGTTTTTGATCCTAGGGTGAATAAACATCAAGATATTAAGGAAATGGTACTTAATATTGATGTGCCACAAACCATAGCTGATATAGCAGGTGTAGAAGCGCCAGAAACTTGGCAGGGCAAAAGCTTACTGCCAATCGTTAAGCAGGAAACCAATATGATGAGTAGGGATACTGTTTTGATAGAGCACCTTTGGGATTTTGTAAATATACCTCCAAGTGAGGGCGTGCGTACTGAGGAGTGGAAGTATTTTAGATACGTAAACGACAAATCCATTGAGGAGTTATACAACCTAAAGAAGGATCCTAAGGAAACTAAAAACCTCATTGGCAAGAAGAAATATAAAGCCGTAGCTGATAAGTTAAGAGCTAAGCTTGACGAGTTGAGCAAAAAAAATAGCGACGCATACAGAGCGGCGCCCACAGAGTTAACTGTAGAGTTAATAAGAGAACCCTCAACGGACGTTGAAATTTTTGATCTAAAACCAGAGTTTGGATGGACAGTGCCATTGGGGTCTAAGTTCCAAGGGGCTTACCAGATATTGGTTGCTTCAAGCCTAAAAAATATTGATAACAATAACGGAGATGTTTGGGATAGTGGTCGAGTAGCTTCAACTAAATCAACAGATGTTGAGTATGAAGGTAGTCCTTTAGAACTTGGAAAAAGCTACTATTGGAAAGTTAGAATTTGGGAACAAGAAAACAGATTGGTAGATTATTCTAAAGCTCAAAAGTTTACGACCGGTAAGAGTGATAACTATATCATTTCAACTGAAAATAAATACCTTATTGACAAGGTGAACCCTGTTAAATTCGAAAATAGAGGGGACTTTTACTTTATTGACTTTGGTAAGGCGGCTTTTGCAACCATCGATTTCAACTACACAGCTAAAGAACCACACACCTTGACTCTTAGAATAGGTGAAATGCTGGATGATAATGGGAATGTAAACAGAACACCTCCGGCAAAAAGTAACATTCGTTATCAAGAAATAAAAGTTGATGTAAAACCTGGAAAAACAAAATACCAAATAGAAATTAACCCAGTTCCAGACAAGCGTATGAAAGGGCCAAGTAAAGCAATTCCTTTGCAAGAAGGATGGCCTGTTTTACAGCCGTTTAGATATGCGGAAGTTGAAGGCGCTCAGACAGATTTAAAAGCAGAAGACTTCGAACAATTACGATACACCAGCTACTGGGATGATAATGCAAGTAGCTTTGAAAGTAATGATGATATTTTAAACCAAGTTTGGGATTTCTGTAAATACTCTATTAAAGCAACCACTTTTGCTGGTTTATATGTAGATGGCGACAGAGAGCGCATTCCTTATGAAGCCGATGCATACCTTAATCAGTTAAGCCATTACACCACCGATAGGGAATACGCAATAGCGAGACGTACCATAGAGTATTTTATGAAGAATCCTACTTGGCCAACAGAATGGCAACAGCATGTAGCGTTGTTAATTTATGCAGATTATATGTATACCGGAAATACGGAATTAATAGAGCGTTACTATGAGCCATTAAAGCATAAAACCCTCTATGAACTTTCTAATGAAGATGGTTTAATAACATCAACAAAAGTTACCGAAGAGTTTATGTATAAGCTAGGGTTCGAAAAAGGTTATAAAAAACCATTGACTGATATTGTAGATTGGCCTTCAAAGAATTTTGCAGGAAGCAAAACAAAGGGAGAACGCGATGGATTTGTGTTTAAACCGTACAGTACAGTTATTAATGCTTTCTTTTATGAGAATATGAAAATTATGGCTGAGTTTGCTACATTGTTAGGAAAAACGCAAGAAGCTTTGGATTTTGAATATAGGGCGGCAAAAGCTAAAAAAGCGGTTAATGAACAAATGTTCGACAAAGAGCGTGGTGTTTATGTAGATGGTATTGGTACAGACCACGCATCTTTACACGCTAATATGATGCCTTTAGCATTTGGGCTTGTTCCAGAAGAACACTTTAGTTCTGTTGTAGATTATGTTAAATCTCGAGGCATGGCCTGCAGTGTTTATGGCGCACAATTTTTAATGGATGGTTTGTACAACGCGGGTGAGGCAGATTACGCACTGGAATTATTAACAAGTGAAGCCAAAAGAAGTTGGTACAATATGATCAGAATAGGCTCAACAATTAGTTTAGAAGCCTGGGATTATGAGTATAAAGTTAATTTAGATTGGAATCATGCATGGGGTGCAGCTCCGGCTAATGTGATACCAAGAGGGTTATGGGGTATTAAACCTAAAACTCCAGGATTTGGCATTGTTACTATTAAACCACAAATGAGTAAATTAAGATCAAGTGAGATTACTGTACCAACGGTTAGAGGTTCAATAAAAGCTAGCTACAAGTACAATGGTGCTAGATTGCAAACTTATGAAATCGAGATTCCTGGTAATATGGTAGCCGAATTTACATTGAATGATTTAAATGGAAAAGATTTAATTCACAACGGAGAAAAGGTGCCATCTGCTTTCGAGTATATAAGGTTGTCACCAGGTAAGCACACTATTCAGCTTAAAATTAATTCATTTTAAAAGAAAATGAATACTTAAAAAAAGCCAGTAAGATTATGTTTTTACTGGCTTTTTTTGTAAGTTTTACTAAAGATAAAAATGAAAAAGAGTTACTTTGGGTTATGTTTGTTATTAGTGTTTTGTTCTTTTGTTGAAGCTCAAAAAGAATTAGTTGCTGCATTAGACAATTCAACTAGAGTGTCTGGTGATGGTGAAGGCGGTTTGTATTTTGCAGGAACTAGGACTGTAAACTATAGGTTTTCTCCAAGAATAACACCACATGGCGATTGTGTAGATGTTGTTAACGGTTATGCCTTTGTTACTTGGTACAAAGGAGGTATGGATACCCGTAATTTAATGTTGTCAAGAAAGAACTTAAATGTTTCAAACTCCAATTGGGTTACTATTGAATTTCCACACCAACATGTTGGACAAGGCGGGGAACTTCTTAATGGTACAGGTATACGTGGCGATTCTCATAATACAGCGGCTATTGGCGTAAGTACAATTGATAATACCATTCATATTATATATGACATGCATGCTTATAGGTCATCTTCGTTGCCCAATCATTTTTTTAATTATTCGGTATCCATGGCAAACAAAGCTTTTGTGCCTGATAATGAATTTACCCTTGATATTTTTAACTCTAAGCGAAATTATTTAAAATCTGGTGAGGACTATGAGCGGATGACTTACCCGATGATCCACAGAGCTGATGATGGAAGTTTGATTGCCAGATACAGGCAAGGTGGCTCTGGTAATGGAGATATACTTTTAGCGCACTATAATGGTAGTGTTTGGAGTGATAATTGGTTGTTTCATGAAGGTACTTTGTCTTCACCAAATACGAATAATATGTACGGCGGTGAACGTTTTTTAAACGGCAAATTTTATTCTGGTTTTTCTATACGATACTCCACTAATAGTGATACCAATACTAGTAACGGATATATGTTAAATAGCGGATTATATTATGCGTACACTAACGGAATTCCTGCAAATGCATCCATACCCTGGTTTGATGTTGATGATGCTTCTATTTCCTTACCAATCCGAAATAATATTAACCCAAATCTAGATCCAGTTCAGATTGCACAACCAGGTGATGATTATGGGACAGCTTCATTGCCTCGATCGTCTTCTGATCCAGCATGGACAGTTACTGAAAATGGTGCGATTCATTTTGTGCAACGTGTCGATAATAGAAATGTGCACTATTATAAGTTGGCTACTGATACTAATTTTTCTAGTGACGTAGGAGGACTTATTCCAAATCCACAAGTTCGTGGGGAAATTTATAGCTATAAAAATCATGTGTTTATGGTAGAGCTTTTAGGCGGAAAGGTAAATATCAAAACAACATTGGAGGATCAGAGTAATTGGGAAATAGTTTATGCAGGTACAGAAAGTACAAATTATGCACATTTTGATGCTTTTGTTGATGGTAATAAACTATATGTTTATCTCATGGAAGATACTGGAAACAATACGCCTGGAGTTGGTGATAAGCGCCCATTGTATTTTCAAGAATTTACACTATCTGAAGTTGATGCCCCAGTTTTGATATCACTAGAGGCCGAAGATTATACCACGGCTTCAAATGATATTAATGTGGGCTCAGGCGCATCTGCTTCTGGAGGCGAATATATCGATGCTTTCGCTTCAAGTCAGTTTATAGAACATAAATTTCAAGTTACCACTGCGGGCACTTATGATTTTATTCTTTTTGCGGCAAATAGAAATAGAGATGATTCCATTATGGATATTGAAATAAACGGAACTTTATATGACGATGTTTTAATCACAAGAACCTTTGACTGGAATGTGTATTTAGAAACTCGAATCCCCAATATAACACTAAGCCAAGGAGAGAATACGGTAAGACTTACACAAAGAAGATCATTATCTAGCGAACCTGATAAAATTGAGTTTGAGTTGAAGTCAGCCTTAAGTACAAGCGACTTTAATATCCAAAAAGTACTGGTTTACCCTAATCCTAGTGAAGGTGTTTTCAATATTAAATCCAATATTCAAAACCTTAGGTATAACTTATTAAATATTCAAGGCCAAATTATTCAAAGAGGAAGAGTTTCTAAAAGTAAAGTAGATTTTTCAAACCACACACAAGGGATTTATTTTTTAGAATTATCAAATGAAAGTAATAGACTTATTAAAAAGATAGTTATTGAATAAACCAATACAGAATGAATAAGCTACTTACTTTTCTTTTTTTCTTTCTCATTATTCTATGTTCATGTCAACAACAAAAAGATGCTAAAATAGATGGTGAATTAAAAAAATGGCACAGAATTGTGCTTAATTTTGAAGGCCCACAAACTAGTGAAATGGATGCTAACAATCCATTTTTGAACTATCGCCTGGATGTAACGTTCAAAAAAGATGAAAACACTTTTGTCATCCCAGGGTTTTATGCTGCCGATGGTATTTCGGCAGAAACCAGTAGTGATTCAGGTAATATATGGCAGGTGCGTTTTACGCCCAACGTTACTGGGGAATGGACCTATAACGTTTCCTTTAAGGAAGGAGAAAATGTTGCTATTGCAGAAGATGTAACCAATGCCTCAAGTGCCGGTTTTATGGATGGCCAAACAGGTAGTTTTACCATTGCAGAATCTGATAAAACGGGCAATGATAACAGAGCTAAAGGAAAGTTACAGTATATCGGCGAGTCATACCTTAAGTTTGCGGACAGCCAAAAATATTTTATAAAATTGGGAGTGGATGCCCCAGAGAATTTGCTCGCCTATACTGATTTTGACGTGTCCACAAATGCACTCGGTTTTCAAAAAGCATGGGAGCCACATACTAAAGATTTTGATGATAGTGCCGTTCCGTACCTATGGCAAGAAACCAAAGGAAGGAACCTTTTAGGTGCCATCAACTATTTGGCAAGTGAGGAATTAAATGTATTTTCTTTTTTAACTTTTAATGTTGATGGAGACGACCGAAATATTTTCCCTCATTTATTGAAAGTCCCGATTGAAGATTATGAAACCTATGCTAGCATAAAGAAAAATAAAGAAGCTTGGGAAACCATGTTTCGCAAAACACGGTTTGATGTTTCTAAACTAGACCAATGGGAGCGTATTTTTGAATATGCCGAGACCAAAGGCATGTTTTTGCACTTTAAAACCCACGAAACCGAAACCGATCATTTAATGGACAAGGGTGTGTTTGGTACCGAAGGTAAATTGTACTACCGCGAGCTAATTGCCCGTTTTGGGCACCACTTATCAATGAACTGGAATTTAGGCGAAGAAAATAATCAACCTACTGAGGAAGTCCTAAAGGTAGCGGACTACGTTTCAAAATTAGACGCATATAATAGTCATTTGGTCTTGCACACCTTCCCGAATAAGGACGATAGGTACTACGATTTTATTGGTGATCAATCACCCTTAACAGGAGCATCTTTGCAATTGAGTCATCCAGATTTTAACGACGTTCATGGAAGGGTTTTAAAATGGCGAGAAAAATCAAACGCCACAGGTAAAAAGTGGGCCTTGGCCGTTGATGAACCGGGAAAAGCAAATATTGCACTATTGCCGGACGATGAAGATCCAGAACATAATTATGCCAGAGGAAGGGCTATGTACGGTACGCTGATGGCAGGCGGTTACGGAGTAGAATGGTATTTTGGCTATGCCAGCCCCAATTCT
Source organism: Hyunsoonleella rubra (assembly GCF_042684665.1). Classification (NCBI taxonomy): domain Bacteria; kingdom Pseudomonadati; phylum Bacteroidota; class Flavobacteriia; order Flavobacteriales; family Flavobacteriaceae; genus Hyunsoonleella; species Hyunsoonleella rubra. Next base: position 185,445 of record NZ_JBHULY010000039.1, read on the forward strand.
GATTTAACATGTCAGGATTTTAGAAGTCGCGATTTGTTTTGGGATCAAAATAGATATGCATTATACTTCTTCAATAATTATATCCCGTTTTGGAAAATGGAACCGCGTGATGATTTAGTAGTTTCTGAAGAAATATCTTATTGTTTAGCCAAGGAAGGGGAGGTTTATGCTATTTATACAGAAGCGAATGCAGGTGAAATAAACCTAGATTTAGGAGCCTCTACTAGCTCATATAAAATAAAATGGTTCGACCCAAGGAAGGGTGGCGATTTGCAAGAAGGCAGGGTTTCTTCTGCCAAAGGCCCAGGAATAGTTAAATTAGGAGAGCCACCGTCAGAAATTGATAAAGATTGGATGGTTTTAGTGAGTACGGATTCCATTTGAGCTAATTAGGTTAAAATGGTCTGTTCGTTCAATATAAAGTAGTTTTTTTTCTTTTTTCCTTAACAATTACCGCACAGTACAGGACAGGTCTACAGATTTCAAATTTTATCTTTAACATTATTATTTTGAAATTGACTTTAGGACTTCTGCCCTCGAGCATAAAGGGAGGTTTTAATCAATAAATTTATCAATTTACATTATTTAAAATCGGACAAAACACCATCTCGGGCGCAAAATGCTACTTTCGGCGAGATAACTTCTAATTAAATGGCTTTAAAAAATATCAATTGGGGAATTGTTGGTTGTGGTGATGTTGCGGAAATTAAAAGTGGTCCTGCTTTTCAAAAGGTAGAGAACTCGTCTTTAATTAGCGTCATGCGTCGAAATGAGGAAAAAGTAAAGGATTTTGCCGCGCGACATCATGTACCAAATTATACAACGAGTGCTTCAGAGTTAATTAACGATAAAAAGGTGAATGCTGTATATATAGCAACTCCGCCTTCTTCACACTTAAACTATACAAAACAAGCTATTCAGGCCGGTAAAAATGTGTACTTAGAAAAACCTATGGTACTAAATAGTAAGGAGGCCGATGAGCTTTTAGGGATAGTGAGCCAAAGCAATGTAAAGGTTACCGTAGCGCATTATCGTAGAAATTTACCTTTGTTTATCAAGGTTAAGGAATTGTTAGAAGCCAATGTAATTGGAAAAGTATCCTTAGCAGAAATTGATATTGCACAATCTCGAAACGCAAGTTTAATAGCCAAAACCGATGAAAATTGGCGGTTAAATCCTGAAATTTCGGGTGGTGGTTATTTTCATGATATTGCACCGCATCAAATAGATTTAATGTATCATTATTTTGGTGAAGTTGCCAAAATATCAAAGGGCAACGTTTTAAGTAGTGTTTCTTCAAATGATGTGGTTATAGGTGAAGTGGAATTTAAAAACGGCGTTCAATTTAAAGGCAGTTGGAATTTTGCAGCTTCCGAAGATAGTGATAGATGTACTATTACAGGCAAAAAGGGCACTATTACGCTTTCTTTTTATAGCGATGAAATTAGCGTTGAAACCAACAACAACAAAATCGAAACTTTTAGGTTTAAAAACCCTAAACATGTACAGCAACCTATGATAGAACAGGTTGTTGGTTATTTTTTAGGAGAAAGCGAAAATCCATGCCCAGTGGGAGAGGCCGCAGTAGTGACTAAAATTATGGATACCTTTTGTGGAATTGAGTAGTTTATGAAAGTAAATTCTAAAATTTCAAAAATTTTAATGATTGCGATGATAAGTTTTGTATCATCAATTTTTGCTCAAAACCCTATTGTGCAGAATGTAGGATTGAACGATCCACATATTCATATTTTTAATGACACTGCTTATGTTTATGCTTCGCATGACACATCTATTGAAAATGACAAATTTATCATGGAAGACTGGTGGGTGTGGTCTTCCCCAGATTTGGTAAATTGGACCAAACGCAGTGTTTTAAGTCCGAAAGACACCTATATCGGTAAAGCGTTTTCAAGATGTTGGGCCACTGATGCGGCCTATAGAAATGGGAAGTATTACTTTTATTTTTCCGAAGGAAACGAACAAACAGGTGTGGTAGTGGGTGATACTCCTGTTGGTCCGTGGAAAGACGTATTGGGAAGGCCATTGTTAACTTCAGATTTGACGCCTACTCACGAATATGATATGGCCGTTTTTGAAGATAACGGAGAACATTATATCATCTTTGGTGTTTGGGATTATTATATTGCTAAACTGAATGACGATATGATCAGTCTGGCCGAAACACCGAAGAAAATCGAAATTAATAATCCACGAGGACCGTATAACCCAGATGGGAACAACAAAAAAATGCCAACGGACGATAAGCCGTTTTTGCACAAATACAATGGAAAATATTATTTATCTTGGGGTTGCTTTTATGCCATGTCAGATAATCTTTATGGGCCTTATGATTATAAAGATTCGGTCATAAAAGAAACGAGTTTTGCTGAAGGTTTTGAAGCACCTACATGGCCTAACGGATTTTTACAAGGTCGTCACGGCTCGTTTTTTGAGTGGCATAATCAATGGTACTATGTATATTGCGATATCAGTCAAACAGGAAATCGTTATTTTAGGGACAGCTTTATCAGCTATGTACATTACAGGGATAGTGGCGAAATGGCCACAATACGGGTAGATGGTATTGGAGTAGGTAATTATGATGGCGATATGAGTATTGAGGCAGAGGATTATTTTAAAGCCGAAGACATCAAAAAAGTTGAAAACACTTTGGGAGGGTTTTCAATTCAACCAATGGCAGATCAAAGTTATGTAGTTTACCCCAATGTGAAAGGGTTGGATGATAAAACTATTTTAGAATTGGAAGTGCTAGCAAGTGAAGCTAGTACAATTGAACTAAGAGATACTAATGCTACTGGTAGATTATTAGCGACATTAGAAATACCCAAAAATGATATTTATACTTTTCAAAAAAGACAATTTGAGATTAAAAACTTAAGCGATGACATTACTATTTGTTTGGTGTTCAGAGGTGAAGCATCTGTAATGTTAAACCGTTTTCAATTTAAAAACTAAACCAATTTAAACACTTAAAAACTAATGAAGAAATTACTTTTTTTAACAGTACTCCTAATTCTGGCGTCTTGCAAGACGGAAGACTCGAGTTCCAAAGATTATAAAGATGCATCATTATCGATTGACGAACGTGTAGAAGCATTGCTTCCAAAGTTGTCCATTGAAGAGAAAGTGGCGCAAATGCGAATTTTTCATGCCAATATTGGTACAAAACCCGATGCTAATGGCAAATTAAAACTTTCAGATCGAGTTATTAAAAAATTAAAGTTGGGTATTGCAGGAATTAAAAACCCTGGAGAGCATATTGATGCTGTAGCGGCAGCAAAAATGAATAACGAACTTCAAAAATATATTATTGAAAATAACCGGTGGGGTATTCCAGCATTGTTCGTTACGGAATCCTATAATGGTGTAGATGCAGAAGGCTGTACTCGATTTGGACGCCCAATGACTTCTGCAGCATCTTTTAACCCAGAATTGGTGCAACGCCAATGGGATATTGTAGGTAGAGAAGCAAGACTACGAGGGATGCATATGTGCCATTCACCTGAAGCGGATTTAGTGCGCGACCCAAGATTCGGGCGAATGAGCGAGGCCTTTGGTGAAGACACGTATTTAACCACTCAAATGGTTAAAAACGCCGTTATTGGTGTGCAAGGTAATTATGAAGGTTTAGGTAATGGTACCCATATTGGTGCAGTTACAAAACATTTTGCAGCTTACGGACAAGTATTAGGTGGCTCCAACTTTGCAGCTATCGAAATTTCTCCAAGAACATTAATTGACGAAATATACCCGCCTTTTGAAGCCGCGGTTAAGGAAGCTAAAACTTTAGGTATTATGGCCTCGCATGGTGATATAAATGGAGTGGCCTCTCATGGTAATCCAGAGTTGCTTACCGGTGTTTTAAGAGACCAATGGTGGTTTGAAGGATATGTGGTTTCTGATTCAAACGATATTGCACGTTTGCACTATTTTATGAATGTGGCCGAAACCCCTGAGGATGCCGCACAAATGGGTTTGGAAGCAGGAATAGACATCGATTTATATGCGGAGGATTCTTATTCATATCTTCCGGAAATGGTAAAGAAAAACCCAGAACTTGAAAAATTAATTGATAGATCTGTAAGACGTGTCTTAAGAACAAAATTTATTTTAGGTCTCTTTGATAATCCTTATATTAATATAGAAGATGTAGAGAAAGGAAACAGAGCAGAATCGTCTTTAGAATTAGCGAAAGAGTCAGATCTGGAGTCTATTATTCTTCTAAAAAACGAAGCTAATACGTTACCACTTGATGCTAAAAAACCGACTAAAATTGCGCTTTTAGGGCCTCTTGTAACAGAGAATACTAAAGCTATGTTTGAGTCTGTAGCAGGCGACAATATTAAATTTGTTGCAGAAAAAGGGTTTCATTTAACAGACGAAACAGGTGGTGAGCCAAAATTGTTGCCAAGAGATGGAAGGGCCTTAGATAAACTGGTATCCATTGCTAGAAGCTCTAATGTTGTTGTATTATTTATGGGAGGCGATGAGTTTACATCAAAAGAAGCTTTCTTTACCCATGCTTTAGGCGATAGAGCCACGATAGATCCTGTGGGACCACAGGACGAATTGATTGAGCGCGTAAAAGCCTTAGGTAAACCAGTTATTGTGGTATTAAAGCATAGAAGAACGCTTTCTATTAATGCCATTGCGGAGCACGCCGATGCTATTCTGGATACTTGGGATTTAAGTGAGTTTGGAGACGAATCTACCGCAAGAATTATTTTTGGTGAAGTGTCGCCATCGGGTAAATCACCTGTCACTATTCCAAGGTCTATTGGGCAAATTCCATTTCATTATAGTATGAAGGAAATCAATTACAAGAAAGAATACTTGTTCTTAGGTAAAGGACCATTGTATCCGTTTGGTCATGGTTTAAGCTATGGTGATTTTGAATATTCAGACATTTCAATTTCTAACGGAGAAATCACTCCAGATACGGAACTCGAGGTAAGTGTGAAGGTTACTAACAACGGAAGTATGAAAGCCAAGGAAGTGGTACAACTGTATATAAAGGACGAAATAGGGTCTGTTACAAGACCAGACAAAGAGCTTAAAGGATTCCAAAAGATTGAATTTAATGCAGGGGAAAGTAAAACGGTTTCATTCAAAATAACACCTAAAATGCTCGAGTTCACCCGTCTGGACATGCAAAAAGGACTAGAAGCCGGAGATTACACCGTTATGCTTGGTACCTCTTCAAAAGATTATTTAGAAACTAAATTTAAACTTGTAAAATAAAAACACCATGAGTAAATCCATTGTAACACTAATAGCGGTTATGCTATTGTTCAACTGTTCCGCTGCACAAAAAGTAGCAGAAGTACAGTCTATAAATAAAGAGGAGGTAAAGGCCTCTATGATTAAGGCTCTGGAATGGCAGGAAGCACATCCTATTTTTGCTTTAGCACCAACAGATTGGACGGCAGGAGCCTATTATGTAGGGGTTGCAAGAGCCCACAAGACCACCAAAGATATGATGTACATGGCCGCCCTAAAAAATCAAGCCTATTGGAACAATTGGCAAACATATACTCGTTTACATCATGCTGATGATGTTGCTATCTCATATAGCTATATATATATTGATAGAAATGAGAACAGAAGAAATTTTGTTGACTTAGAGCCTACTAAAAAATTCTTAGATGCACATTTATACGAAGATGATAATTGGAAAGCAGGGACAGATAAAACTAAGTATGGTAGAACTATTTTATGGTGGTGGTGTGATGCACTTTTTATGGCACCTCCTGTGTTAAACTTGTATGCGAAACACACAAACCAGCCTAAATACTTAGACGATATGCATAAGTTTTACATGCAAACCTACAATCAATTGTATGATGAAGAGGAGCAGTTGTTTGCCAGGGACATGCGTTTTGTGTGGGAAGGTAACGACAACCCTACTAAAGAGCCTAATGGTAAAAAAGTATTTTGGTCTAGAGGCAATGGTTGGGTAATTGCAGGTTTAGCTTTGATTTTGGATGATATGCCAGCCGATTATGAACATCGTCCATTTTATGAGAAACTATACAAGGAAATTGCTGATAAAATGTTGAAAATTCAGCCAGAGGATGGATTATGGCGTACAAGCTTATTGTGTCCAGAAACTTATGATCACGGAGAGGTGAGTGGTAGCGGTTTCCATACTTTTGCTTTAGCATGGGGCATCAACAATGGTTTAGTAGATAAAAAGCATACCCCAGCGGTAAAAAAGGCTTGGAATGCAATAGCCGCTTGTCAGCACGAAGATGGTCGTGTAGGTTGGGTGCAAAATATTGGAGCTTTCCCAGAGCCAGCATCTGCAGATTCTTGGCAAAATTTTGGCACAGGTGCTTTTTTAATGGCAGGAAGCGAGGTTTTAAAATTAGACTAAACTCAAAAACAAAAACACAAAAAAGGATATTAATTTAATTATTATCCTTTTTTGTTTTTTGGCAGTTACACTATGAGATTTTTTCAAGTATTATTAATAGTATCCGCCGGTTTATTGGGTTGTCAGTCAAAAGATAAATCCAAGGCATCAATCGAGGATAAATCAAATTTAGAGCTTTCAAAACGCCCAAACATTTTATGGTTTGTAACCGAAGACATGGGTGCCTATATTACGCCCTTTGGGGATTCCACAGTAGCCACTCCCAACTTAAGTAAGCTGGCAAGCGAAGGCGTAATTTATCCTAATCTATATTCAACCTCAGGGGTTTGTGCACCAAGTAGGGCCGCCATTGCAACGGGGATGTACCCATCAAGTATTGGTGCTAATCACATGCGTGTCAATTCTTATAATGATGAAATTGGGATACCAAAATATGAAGCTGTACCACCCTCAGAAGTAAAAATGATAAGTGAGTGGTTAAGACAAGCGGGGTATTATTGCACCAACAATTACAAAACGGATTATCAGTTTAAAGAGCCTGTTACGGCATGGGATGAGAGCAGTCCCTATGCACACTGGCGCAATAGAAAGGATAATCAACCATTTTTTGCAGTTTTTAATTTTACGGAAACCCACGAGTCCGGCTTATTTGAACCTTATGGCTTTAGGCAAATAGAAACCAGACATTACCATTCTGGAGATAGAAGTTACAGTTGGAAAAACAAAGGGGCGAATCACGCCAAAAATCGTACAGATGAAGATGCAACAAAACAGCATTTACCAAAAGATACCGAATTTAACATACCGCCATATCTTCCAGATACTGATGCCGTAAAACGCGATATGTGGAAGCTTTATAATAATATCGCTGAAATGGATAGCCAAGTAGGTGCCGTACTGAAGCAGTTAGAGGATGATGGATTATTGGAAAATACGATTATATGCTTCTATGGAGATCACGGGGGGCCGTTACCGCGGGAAAAACGTTTAATCTACGATTCTGGTTTAAATACCCCGATGATCATTCGTTTTCCTAATAAAATGAAAGCAGGTACAAAGGATGACCAATTAATCAGTTTTATAGATTTTGCTCCCACCTTATTGTCAATTATAGGGGAAGCACCCAGAACATACATGCAAGGTCAAGCCTTTTTAGGAAAACATAAAGTTGAAAAGCGGAAATACATCCACGCCGCCGCCGACAGGTTTGATGGGTTTACGGACGCCATAAGAGCCGTTAGGGATAGTCGCTTTAAATACATCCGCAATTACCGGCCAGAACAAGGCTACTATTTGCCAGTGGCTTATAGGGAAAAAATACCAACCATGCAGGAATTGTTAAGATTGAAGGCCGAAGGTAAATTAAACGATGTCCAGATGCAATGGTTTAGGGAGCAAAAGCCAAAAGAAGAATTATTTGATTGTGCAGTTGACCCCAATGAACTGAACAATCTGGCAGACAAACCAGAATATCAAGAAAAGCTGAACGAACTCAGTGCTGAAATGGATCGATGGTTGAGTGCAATTGGGGACGAACCAAATCTTGACGAGGCTAAATTAGTTGAAAAACTTTGGTCTGGTAAAGACACCAAGCCCGTAACATCGCACCCCATTATTAATGCTAAAGATGGTTTGGTGCAAGTAACTTGTGAGACCGAAGGTGCTTCTATTGGCTATAAAATTATGGGTCAGGACGGCAACACACCACAATCGTGGGAGGTGTATCAGGGGCCGATACAACTGCCCGAAGGATCTAAATTAATGGTTCAAGCACATCGTATAGGTTTTGCGCCAAGCGATGTTGTTGAGTATAACTAAGATAATATTTAAGAAATAGACTAAACTAAATGAAAAAAGTACTATCACTACTATTATTGCTATCTTCTATTTCGAATTATGCGCAACAAGTAAGGCACATAGAAACCATAAATGAAGCTTGGTGTTTTTACAAAGGAAGTTTAGAGCAACCATTTAATGCGGACGAGACTATTGTTTGGGAAAATGTAACTATCCCGCATTCATGGAATACGGAAGATATATTAGATGACGAGGATGGTTATTATCGTGGCGAGGGTTGGTATAAAAGGACTTTAAATGTTCCGCAGATTTATGAGAATCAGCAGGTATTTATACTTTTTGAAGCGGTGAATCAAGTAACCTCACTTTACATAAATGGTAAAGCCGTGGGGGAAGATCACATCGGTGGCTATACCACATTCGCGAGAGATATTACGGCATCACTAAAAGCGGGTAAAAATGAAATTACCGTAAAAGTAGATAATGCCCATAATGATGAAATTATTCCGCAATCGGCAGACTTTTCATTTTATGGAGGCATATATCGCGATGTGCATTTAATCATTACAAAACCAGTACATTTTGAAGTAGCCAATTTAGGAGCGAATCCCATCTTTATAAGGACACCAGAGGTTTCGGAAGCCTCGGCAAAAGTTGCGGTACAATCTAAGTTGGTTCGGCCGAAAAAAGGAACCTATTACGTTAGGCAGTCTTTGTTCGATGCTGGTAATAATCTAGTAAAGCAGTTAAAAACCAAATCTTCATACGGAAAAGATGCGTTCAGTGAATTTGCAATAACAAATCCTAATTTATGGTCGCCAGAACACCCGTATCTGTACAACTTAGTTTCAGAAATTGTGGATAGAAAAGGTAATGTTTACGATAGAATTGAAAACCCAGTGGGCTTCAGATGGTTTAGTTTCGATGCAAACAAAGGCTTTTTTATTAACGGGAAGCAAACCAAATTGATAGGGACTTGTCGCCATCAGGATTTTCTAGGAAAAGCCAATGCAGTGAGTGATGAAATTCACCGTAACGATATGAAACTCCTAAAGGACATGGGCTCTAATTTTTTACGTATTGCGCATTATCCTCAGGATCCCGCTATTTTAGAAATGTGTAATAAAATGGGTTTTGTGGCAACCTTGGAAATTCCTTTTGTGGATAAGGCGGCGGCCAATGAAGCCGGAAAACAGAACAGTATTAAAATGCTAAGGGAGGCCATTCGATTTAATTATAATCATCCAGCCATTGTGGCATGGAATTTAGGAAACGAAACCACCATGAAAGCACCGGATAAACTCGGAGAAGATTACACAAAACATTTTATAGAGACACATAAAGCTTTAGCTAAAACGATTAAAGAAGAAGATGAAACGCGATATTCATATACGGTGTTCTTCAGGGAACCTGCTTATCAGGATAAGCTTGGTATTCGCGTGACGGAGTTGGTGGGTTATAATAAATACTATGGTTGGTATCGGGATGAGCTGGAGCAAATAGATGAAAATCTACGTGATTTAGTAAAACGTACTTTGGCCTTTAACCCTGATAAACCCTTAATTTTAAGTGAATACGGTGGAGGTGCAGACCCAAGGTTAAGAACCTACAACCCCACCCGATTTGATTTTAGTGTAGAGTACCAATTCTTGTTGCATAAGGCTTATATGAAGGCTATTTTAGATATTCCCGAAATTGTAGGGGCTAATGTCTGGAACTACGCCGATTTTCAGGTAGAACACAGGATAGATGCGGTGCCCCATATTAATAATAAAGGAATTGTATCGGCCTCGAGGGAAAAGAAAGACGCCTATTATTTATATCAAGCACTTTTAATGAAAACACCCTTTTTAGCTATTGCCTCAAAGGGATGGAATAAGCGCTCCGGTGTCGAAGATAATGAAGGAGCCAATGTGGCTACCCAACCCATAACTGTTGTAGGGAATGGAACAGAGGTAGAGTTGTTCATAAGCGGTACTTCTCATGGAAAACAAACGTTTGATTTTGCAACGGCAACATTTGAGGTGCCATTTAAACAGGGGCAAAATTTAATTGAGGTGGTTTCAGAAAAGGATGGGCAAGTCTTAAAAGACTTCGCTATTATAGATTTTACCCTTCAGCCTAAAAATTTGAAAAGTGAAACCAATCCATTCCAAGAAATAGCCATTAATGTGGGTTCATATTGCTATTTTATTGAAAGCGATAATGTAGATTATTTATGGATGCCCGATAGGCCTTATGAAGAAGGTGGTTTTGGATATGTTGGAGGTGATTTTTTAAGATTCAAAAGTAAACGAAGGAATAATATCGGTACCAATGTGAGTGTTAAGGGGACTGAGAACGACCCGATTTATCAAACCCAGCGTATCGGCATTGAAGCCTATAAATTTGATGTGCCTGACGGAACGTATGAGTTGTCCTTACTCTTAGCTGAACTCAAGTCTAAGGGTGAAAACATTATGGATATTTCTGTGAATGGAAAGCCAATTTGGAACAACCTCAACCTAAAACAGGACTACGGAAAGGATCGTGGTGTTGCCAAGCGCTTTTTAGTTACTGTGGTAAACAACCAAGGTGTTAATATTGAGTTTAAAGCTAAAAAAGGAGAAACCAGATTAAGTGGGATTAAACTAAGAAAGGTCAATTGACCATTTTACGTACAGGGCATTGCAGGATACGTATTTTGGAAACAATAAATACCTTATAAAACTTTTATTAATCATTGTTTTATGAGGTTTTTAGTTTTTGTTTTAAATGTTTTTTTGTTGACGTTTTTGGTTTTTAGTTGTGCAGATTCATCAACTAATAAGGTGTTATTAAAAAACTATGATGGTCCAAGCTTAAATGAATTATCTGAAAACTTTAAATCGCCGGCATTACAATACCGCCCCGAAACTTGGTTTCACCTTAACGGAAACAATATTTCTAAAGAAGGTTTAACCTTGGATTTAGAAGCTATAAAACAAGCCGGTTTACAGGGGATTCATCTATTTAATAAAGCTGGACGACTATATCCTAATGTAGAACCTATTAAAATTTTATCGCCCGAATGGGAGGACATGATTCGGCATACTGCGGATGAATGTAAACGCTTGGGCTTAAAATTTACGATGCAGAATTGTCCCGGATGGTCCATGACGGGTGGACCTTGGGTGCCTGTTGAAGAAGCACAACGTGAAGTTGTTGAAACTACATATCACATTTCCGGGAACAAAACCTTTAATGAGATCCTAGAATTAGATGCCCTGTATCACACCCCAGATTATGATTACAAGGACATTCAAGTATTGGCGTTTCCAACACCTGAAGGTGATGATTCTGAGGCTTTCAATCCATCGAAAATTGAAACAAATAATGCCATTGTACCATGGGAGGATATTTTTAATCCCAATTCTAAAATTATTGTTACACGAAAAACTACACGCTTAGATAAAGCTTTAGCTGAATACAGAAAAACTGGCATTTCAAAAGTAAATAGTGAAGATACTTGGGTAAAAACAAGTTTTGATGCGCCCATCACTTTGCGGACAATTGTTTTTCCACAGTTGCGACATATAATTATGAATACGCAGTACCCGGTTGTAGATGTGGCAATTAATGTTGAAGCACGTATCGACAACAAATTATCGGAAATTGCAACTTTAAATTTACCAGATGCCAATTGGAACGACAGACGCAAACACTTGACGCTCACTATACCGGAAACCACCTCAAACGAATTTGTATTTAGCTTTGAAGGTAGCCATAGTATTGCGCCAGAGTTTATCCGATTGAGTTCAAAGCCACGATTGCATAATCACGAAGCAAAAGCGGCGAAAGTACTAAGACGTTTGGAAAAAGATGTTCAGTATAATTATGCTGAAAATACAATCATTAAAACGGGCGATATCATCAACCTTACGGATAAAATGTCGGCTGATGGTAAATTAACCTGGCAGGTGCCTGAAGGGCAATGGACGATTGTGCGCTTTGGACATATCAATATGCGATTAAAAAACAAACCAGCAGTTCCAGAGGCGACGGGTTGGGAGTCCAGTAAATTAGACAAAATTGCTATCGAAAACCATTTACGTAATGGAATGATTGGGAATTTAATCAAAGACGGTGGCCCCATTGGCGACGGGAAACTGCACGGTTTATTAATTGATAGTTGGGAAAGCCATGTGCCTACCTGGACGATGAATTCAGAAGATATGTTCAATGAATTTGAAACCCGACGTGGTTATAGTATGAAAGAGTACCTTCCGGCTACAATGGGATATATTGTAGATAGTCCGGCTACAACTACCAAATTTTTAAGGGATTTGAGACATACCATGGACGAAGTATTTATCGATAATTTTTTCAAACACTTTGCAACGGTTGCACATGACATGGGCGCTCAAGTTTATACAGAGGGCGCAGGTGGCGAAGTGCTTCCTGTGGACCCCATGCGCTACTACGGTGTAAGCGATATACCTATGACGGAGTTTTGGTACCCATCGGCACCATCTGCTCAAAATGAATACGCAAAACCCATTTACAATGCCGCTTCGGCAATGCATTTGTACAATAAGCCTGTTTTGGCAGCCGAGGCCTGTACTCAGGTAGGCGTAAAATGGAATGAACATCCGTTTAGCGTAAAATATTTAATCGATTATAATTTTGCCAAAGGGGTTAACCATTTAGTATTCCATACGTTTTCGCATACACCCCAAACGGATGTGTACCCCGGTTCTAGTTTTGGCGGGCATATCGGCTTCCCTTTGGTGCGTCAACAAACATGGTGGCCATACATGAAAGATTGGACGGACTATTTAGCGCGTAACCAATATGTATTGCAACAAGGAGAGTATGTTGCAGATGTGTTATGGTATTACGGAGACCATTGCGAGCGGCCGCCATTCGATTTGGATGTCTTTCCAAAAGGCTATCGTTTTGATTATTTGAATGCAGAGATTTTGCACAGCAAATTGAGTGCGAACAACGGGAAAATCCATGTGGAAGATGCGGGGGATTATCGTGTTATCATGCTAAGGGATTCCGAAGAAATGTTGCTCTCCACTATAAAGAAATTGGAAGAATTAGTGGAGGCAGGTGCTGTAATTTTAGGAGATAAACCGTTGGATTCCCCAAGTTTAATGGATGACGAAGACGATGTAAAGCAACTTAAATCCATTTCTGATAAATTATGGGGACAAACAAAAAGCGGTGTAAAGCAAGTTGGTAAAGGGCGTGTGTATTGGGGGCTAACCTTAGATGAGGTGTTAAAGGAAGAAAAAATTGCAGAAGATGTTATTGTTCCGGATGGTCTCATTATCAATTGGATACATCGTGAAACTAAAGATTCCGATATTTATTTTGTGGCTTCAAAAGAAGACAAACCCATAGATGTTTCCATGAGTTTTCGAGTAGTAGATAGGTCGCCTCAGATTTGGGATGCCTTTACAGGGAATCAACAAGATGCCAAAATTTGGAAATCCGAAGAAAACCGAACTAATGTGGTATTGTCACTACCGCCAAATGGAAGTGCCATTATCGTATTTTCAAGAAACAGCAAACAGCCCTTGGCTTCAAAAGTAACTCAAGGCGATACAGTAATTCTAGATACAAAAACCGTCTGGTATAGGGTCAACGAAGAAAAAGGAGGGGCTCAGCTTTCATTTAAAGAAGAAGATATTATCACATCAAAATCAGGGGAATATGTATTTTATCAAAATGAAAGCACAACCCAAAAGATCGTTGCAGTCAAAGAAAAATCACTTCAAAATAATTGGAGTTTGTCTTTTGAGGAAGGTTGGGATACGCCGAAAACCACTGAAGCTTCAAAATTAAAATCACTAACGGAATTTGAACACGAGACGATAAAACATTATTCAGGAACTGTTACATATTCAAAAACAATTAATCTTGATGAGCTTGGTAAGCATAACATTTTAGATTTAGGTGATGTAGCCAATATTGCAGAACTTTGGTGCAACGGTAAAAAAGTTGGCGTAAAATGGGTACCACCCTTTGAGTTTGATGTTAGCGACCATGTTCAAAAAGGTGAAAATAAACTTGAGGTAAAAGTCACCAATACGTGGCGCAACCAACTTATTTATGATAACTCTAGGCCAAAAGCTAAAAAGAAAACCTGGACTACAAGTCCTCCCAAAAAAGAAGAGACAGATTTGGAGCCTTCAGGTTTAATCGGTCCAGTTGTTCTAAGATTCATTGATTAGACGAAATTCTTATCTGGAGCTATTCTCCGTCAAACATTTGTTTTTTAGCGAATTAATTGGTCGTTTACCCTGAACTCATGATAGTTCAGGATACAAATCCTTTGTTTTTTTTCGAATTTTATGCAAGGTTTATTGCTTCCAAAGAAATTTAATTAGAATCATTATGAAAAGAATTGCACTTAAGCACTTTGTTTTTTCCATATTATTGTTCGCTGTCGTTTTCTCTCAGGCACAAGTTACCCTAGAAAGCGAAATAAAAATTACCGATTTAGCCATGTACTTTGATGGTAACAAAGTATCCTTAAATACTACTACAAATAACCCCAATGGATATGATTATGTGTATGGCCGAAGTTTAACACCTCACGGCGATTGTATTAAGGTTTATGATAAATTCGTTTTTTTAACCTGGTACAGAGGTGGTAAAAATGACCGCCACGTGATGCTTACACGGTACAATACAGAAACTGAAACCATGAAAACCATTGAATTTCCGCATCAGCATACGGGATACAATGGAAGATGGTGGATCGGGGAAACCCATAATACCATTGCGGTTGGCATTTGCCCCAAGGACGAAACTATCCACATGGTTTACGATATGCACCGTAATGGCAATGTGCCGGCATTTTCTAACGATTATCTTCGTTATTCATATACTACAGCTAATGCCGCAACAGTGCCAGACGAACAGTTTACCATTGATTTGTTTGTGCAATCACCGAACAACAATTACAAGCATTTAGCCTTTCCGGGTATAAATGATGTAAATACAACAAAGCTTTTGACCTATCCTGCATTTTTCACCAATGATCAGGGTGATTTGTTTATGAAGAACAGATTTGGCTACTCCAAAAATGGAAAGTTTTTGTTTGCAAAATATGATGGAACGGATTGGGAGGGCTATACCGATTTTAACAGAATGCAGGCTTCAAGTCATGGTAGCCCATACAACTGGGGATTATATGGTGATATAAAATATATAAACGGGAAAATACGCATTGGTTTTCAGCAAAGAGCTGGCCTAAATAATGATAAGTATATTTATCAAAACGGGTTTTACTATGCCTATTCGGATGATCCAAGTGGCTTAACACAATGGAAAGACCATGAAGGCACTGGCTTTACACGTCCTCTAGCTGTTTCGGATTTAATCAAGATATCAGAACCTGGGGATTTGGTTACAACCACTGAAAAAGACAAAGTTTATATGGTTGGAGGATTTGACTGGACGGTAACTGATAATAATGATATTCATTTTATTGGAAGAGTAAAAGACAATAGTACTACAAGTAGTACGGCAGGACAAACAAAACAGGTACATACATACAAGCCCGCAGGAGCTTCAAATTTTATAACCACTACAGATTTTTCTGGAGCCGAGACGCTTTATGCTTCAGGGGATTATGTATATATTATTGGATTAAATTCTTCAGGTAGGCCTTTTGTAGAAAGGGCTTTGGGTGGCACTAACTCATTTACTAGAGTTTATGAGGCTACGTCCGGGAAGCGTTTTAGAAAGGGGCAGGTGTATATTAAAAATGGCAGATTATATTATTATTTGTTGGAAAACAACTCATCAGATAGTGACGATACACAGCCAACCTATCTTCAAATTATTGATTTGGGTATTGACAACGGGCCAAAATCCTTTGCTGTTACCTTAATTACACCCAGTGATAATGATAGTTTTGAAGAGGGCGATATCGTTCAGCTTTACGCAACTGCAACTGCAGACGAAGGTGAAATTACCAAAGTAGAGTTTTATGCCAACAATGCCCTTATAGGAGAAGATAACACCTCCCCGTATTCGTTGGATTGGACACCTTCCACAACCGGTATCTATGCCATAAAAGCTAAGGCATACAAAACAGGAGGTGATAGCATTATATCCTCAGAGGTAACTATCGAAGTAACCGAAGTTGATGAAAGTGATTTAACAGGAGACGTTTATCGATTAAGAAACGTAGCTACGGGTAAGTTTTTAGGTGATGAAGGTGGCAGTGCCAATCCAGTTTCAATGAACGATACTGGAGAGGACACAAACAAACATTGGAACTTTGTTAAAACCAATGTAGGTGGTACCGATTATTTCAATATTGATAGCGAAACCAATGGGATATTACGCGCCACAGGAGCCGGTTTTGCTCCAGGGGCTTATCTTGTGGTAAGCACAGGGAAAGTCGCTCCAGCAGGCGATACCGATAAAATTTGGACTGTGCATTATAATGAGACTGATGATACTTTTAGATTCGAATCTAAAGACAATGGCCGATTTTTATATCACGATGCAAGTGGCAGTGTAACAAATATTAGTGCTCCCGAAACGGATATAAGAAGTGTATGGGAGGCAATCTCAACAAGTGAGTCTTTAAGTATTACTGATGAAGCGTTGCGTTCGCCTTCAATAAAAATATACCCCAATCCTGCGCGCGATAAATTTACCGTGGCTTTTCAAAATATTAGCACTATTAGGCGTGTGGAGATTTACAGTATTTTAGGAAAACTTGTTTATCAAAACTCAATATCAAAAAGTAAACAAGAAATTGAAAGTTCTGATTTCACCGCTGGGGTTTACATCGTTAAAGCTTTTTCAGATAGTAATAAAGAATTCCATACTAAACTTGTCATAAAATAGAAATCAAAAGAACAGTATGAAATTAAGAAAAATTTTATTACTTATTTTAACAATATTACCTGTAATCTCAAATGCTCAGGTAGTATTTGAAAAAGAAGTTAAAATTACAGACATAGCATTGCATTTTGATGGCGTAAAAGTGACCTCAGAAGATGCTCCAAACTCAACTTCAGGTTACGATTACGCTTTTGGGCCTCAAATATCAGCTCATGGAGATTGCATATTTACTTATAAGCATTTTGTTTTTATGACTTGGTATAAAGGCGGTAAGGCGAACAGGAACATGATGCTAACACGTTACAATACGGAAACAGGAAGTATGAAAACTATTGAGTTCCCGCATAGGCATACCGGTTGGCGTAATGTTTGGTATATTGGAGAATCTCATAACACAATTGGTATAGGAGTTAGTCCATTGGATGGGACCATCCATTTACTTTTTGATATGCATGCCTATACTAGAACTAGACCATCTGATGGAAGCTTAAGTGATGATTATTTCAGGTATTCATATTCAAAAAAGAATGCAGCTGAAGTTCCTGATAATGAATTTACGCTGGATCAATTTATAAAAGATAGCAATGACGATTACACGCATCTTAGCTTAAACGGTATTGAAAATCATGGTGTATTTTCCGAATTCACTTACCCTAAATTTTTCACCAATAATCAAGGTGACCTGTTTTTTTCTATGCGAAAAGGGGCTAGTCCCAACGGTGGGTATCATTTTGCCAAATATGATGCGAGTACCTCTACGTGGTCTGACTTCGTAAAGTTTGCTGATAAAAATGCGAGAAATCACGGGGAAGAATATAACTGGGGTATGTATGGAAGGCTGCAATACGTAGGTGGTAAAATTAGAATTGGTTACCAAAGAAGACTTCAAAATACTACTGACAAGTATTTATACCAGAATGGGTTTTATTATGCCTATTCAGATGACCAAAGTGGCCAAACCAATTGGAAAAATTACAAAGGCGAACCCTTTTCTACACCAATAAGAGATGCAGACAAGATATTGATATATGAACCTGGTGATTTGGTTACCACTACACAAAAAGATATGGTGTATATGGTAGGTGGTTTTGATTGGACGGTTACAGATAGAGGGGACGTGCATTTTATTGGTAAAGTTAAAGACAATGAAAATAACGTTACTAAAAATGTACATACATACAAGAAAGGAGGAGATACAGAGTTTACCACATCAACTGATTTTTCAGGCGGAGAACGCTTGTACACTTCGGGTAATAATGTCTATATAATTGGATTGAATTCTGGGAGGATATTTGTTGAAAAATCAGAAGGCGGCACTAATAATTTTACAAGAGTTTATCAGGCCACTTCTGGAAGAAAGTTTAGGCATGGTAGAGCTTACGTAAGCGATGGGAAGTTATATTATTATTTAATGGAAAATGCAACTGGAGATCAGCGCCCTTTATATTTGCAAATTATAGATTTAGGTATAGTACAAGACCCGTTTAGAGTATCTTTAACTGCCCCTGTTGATGGTGAAACTTATGATTTAAATGAGTCGGTAGAAATTTTGGCAGATGCAGTTGATGAAAATGGTTCAATTTCAAAAGTTGAATTTCTTGTCGATAATCAAGTTTATGGTACAGATAATACGTTTCCATATAAGATTAATTGGTCCTCGACTATAGAAGGAGTCTTTAAGGTACAAGCCATTGCATACAATGCTAGCAACGAAACAGTGTCTTCAACCGAAATTACAATTAATGTTCAGGAAAGGTTGGATAACGATTTGTCAGGTGATATTTATAGAATTAAAAATTTGGCCACTGGTAAATATTTAACATCTTCAGGTTCAAGTATCATAACAAGTGATTCCAGAGAAGGCTCAGACAAAGAATGGCAATTTGTAAAGGCTGAAGTTGCGGGGTTCGATTATTATAATATAGATAGTGAGGTAAAAGGAACTATAAGGTTTAAAGGAGGGTCGGCCGGTGAATTGGTGAGTACTAATTTTGGAGCGCCTAATCAAGCGGTAGATAAAATATGGACCATAATTGTTAATGGTGATGGTAGTTTTAGTTTTGAGACAAAAAATCTAAATAGGTATTTATATCATGAGGCTGACGGTACAGTAATGCATTCTACTAAAACAGACGATAGAAGCAAATGGAAGGTGGAGTCTACAACCTTAAGTATTGATGAAAATGATTTACAAACCTCTTCTGTCAAAATATTTCCTAATCCTGCTGAAAATAAATTTATAATTGTATTTAAGGGTTTAAATAGAGCTACCGTTTCTATTAGAGATATTTTAGGTAAAGTAATTTATTCAAAGATTACTGAAAAAGACCGAATAGAGTTGTCTAAAACAGAAGGCTTTTCTTCAGGACTATACATTGTTCAAGTGAAGGGACTTAATGGGGCAATTGTAAACAAAAAGCTAGTTGTTAAATAGATAAAATATATTATTAATATGGTTTCAAAATTGTACTACATTATCAATGGATGGAAAGTTTTTGGCTTGTTGGTTATTATAAGCTCAATAAATGCAACTGCACAAGTTACTTTTATAGAAAACACAGTCGTTACCAATGAAGCCTTATACTTTTGGAAGGCTGATGATCCAAAACCGTATCATTATGGGGCAAGTATAAACCCTCATGGAAATTGTATGAAAGTATCAAATGGTTATGTGTTTTATACTTGGTACCGTGGTGGGTGGGCAGACCGTACGTTAATGGTGTCCCGAAAGAAAATTGGCGAAGGGAACTGGGTTCACGTAGCATTACCTGCTAAAATGAGTTTGGTTGGAGGGAAAGGAGATACCCATTTAACCACAAACATTGGGATTTGCCCTATTGATGGGACTGTGCATTTAATGTTCGACCATCATAACGAGGATTTGAATTATATAAGGTCCAAAAAGAATATTGCTTTTGGTCCTGATAGTGATTTTACAGCGGCCAACTTTTTGGCACAGCAAGATTACCTAATCCCAGGGAAAAAAGTAACTGGTGTTACCTATCCAGATTTGTTTAATAACGATTTAGGAGAAATGTATTTTGAAAGGCGATTGGGGTCTGCCGTTGGAGGTGATATCATAATGACTTATTATAATGGCGACACCTGGTCTAATGAAGTCAAAATTATCCAGGGAAGAGGGGCTGAAGTCACCCAAGGAGAGCGTAATTTTTGCTATGGGAGTGCTTATTTTCTAAACGGGAAGTTTTACTATACCTATTCACCAAGATGGGCGGAATCGCCAACAAGATTAAACGAGGGTGTTTATGTGATGGAGTTGGGTTCGCGTATGGACAGCCAGGCGACGACTTTAGATGGAAAAAGTTACCCATTGCCCATTATAGACCATGCGCCCTTTATTATCGCTGATCCTCGTAGCGTACCGGATAATGCAGGTTGGGCAGGAGGACCGCAACTAGCCATTTCCCCTAAAAATGATATATATCTGTATCAAAAACCTAAAGGCACAAGTGCGTATAATTATCTAAGAAAATCATGTGAAACAGAGTTTACTGAGGATAGAAACAAAGGATCTTTAGGGGTGTTTTATGGTAATCGTATGTATAAATTTAATTTAACGGGAGGTGATTTTGTCATAACAAGTGCGCTCGCGGGAACATACAATTGGCGCGAGGATTACAGAACCAGCGTTGGAATAAATGATAGAAAGAGTATTACCATTATGGATGATGGGACAATTGCCGTGGTATTTAGTGAAGCTGTAAATAGTGCTACCGTGCCAATTCACTGCTTTGTGTTCCAATTGACCAAAGAGGAATACACATCGCAAACCATAAGTTTTGATCCTATTGAGGGTAAGACTGAAGGTGATTCCAATTTTACATTGAATGCAGTTGCAAGTTCTGGATTACCAGTAGCTTACAGGTCTTCAGATGCCAATATTGCCCGTATTGTGAATGAAAACGAAGTGCAAATTATGGGTGTGGGCTCGTGCGATATTATTGCAAGCCAAAAAGGCGATGGCACTTATGATGAAGCTCCGGAAGTATCTCAAACTCTAGTGGTAAACGCCAATGCTTCAAAGTCAAATCAAACCATTACGTTTAATTTATCTCCCAATACATATTCTTGGGGAAACCCGGACCAAGAGTTAAACGCCACTGCAAGTTCTGGTTTGCAGGTGCAATATGAAAGCACGAATACAGATGTTGCCATTATTGTAGATGGAAAAATACAAGTAAAGCGGGCAGGAACAACAATTATAAATGCGTTACAACCTGGTGATGCTACTTATAATGCGGCACCTATTGTGGGTCATGAATATACAGTGCCAATACGGCAACAGCAAATTACGTTTTCGCCCATTCCAGAGGTAACCTCAGGAGACCCGGCGTTTAGCCTTGTGGCAACTTCCAATAATCCAGACGCCAATCTTAGGTTTCTTTGTCCAAACAATCAAGTAGCTGTGGTTTGGGATGACCAAGTACGGCAGATTTTAGGGGCTGGTACTGCTACAATAACAGTTTCCGATACTGGAAATGACTATTTTAACTCAGCTCAAGCCTCTCAAACGTTGACTGTTAACCCTAAAATACATCAAATACCTTCTACAATTGAGGCTGAGTATTACACTTCAAAAAGTGGTGTGGAAGTTACCCGGTGGAGTAACACGGTGTTTTATCTGAACTCTTGGGGTGTAAATGATTTTGCTGAATACACTTTAGATGTTCCTGAAGATGGTAACTATGAGGTTGAGGTATTTGCGGCTTCAACTGGTGCTACCAAAAAACTTAAAATAGTTAAAGGAACAACAACTCTGGCTTCAATATCACTTACTACAACACCTAATTTGACAAATTTTAAAGGGACTAAAGCGATCATTTCACTTCAAAAAGGAGTGCAAAATATCAAAGTCGTAGGCGAAGTAGGTGGCTTTAATTATGATAAAATGAAAATTGGCAACGTTCAAACCGGTGGAGGAGAGGGTATTTATAGGTTTAAGAATGTAGCAACAGGAAAGTATTTAAGCGTAAATGGAAGTGAAGTAACCGTAAGTGATTCGGATATTGGACAGGACAAGGAATGGACTTTTACTAAAGGAACTTACGAAGGCGTGGAGTATTACAATATTGATAATGGTGTACGCGGTATATTAAGAGGTGCTGGGTCAGGGGCAAACTTTGCGGTTATTAGCACGGGAATTGAGCCTCCCGCTTTCGTTGAAGTCCATCGGGATAAAATATGGACAGCATATTATGATAGCTCCGATCAAACATATAGGTTTGAAGCCAGGAATTTTGGTAGGTTTTTATACCATGAAACTGATAACAAGATTTATAATTTGGCCGCAGATGCTTCAGATGAAAGAAGTAAGTGGTATCTCGAGACAGATGGATCGCCATTTGTATTAAGTATCGATAAAAACGAAGTTTCAGTACCATCAATAAAAGTATATCCTAATCCAGCACAAGACAAATTCACAATAAGCTTTCAAAATACTAATAGTATTAAGCAGGTTGAAATTTATAACATACTAGGTAAGCGTTTGTACCAAAACACACCATCAAGTAATGTTTTAGAAGTAGATAGCTCGGGGTTTCAAGCTGGAATCTATTTAGTCAAAGTTTTTTCAATTGAAAACGAGGTGTTCAATTATAAATTGATTGTGAAATAAAACAATATTATTCACTTTAAGCTAATTAAATATAAGTATTTTGGTGAATTATAAGTCTGTTTACCCTAAATAACTATGAAAAAAAATATTCTTAAACCTATTCTATTCTTATGTTTTGTTCTTTTTGCAATTTCAGTTAATGCTCAAACGGCACCAGATGAAGACACGAATCCAGACTTATCGTGTCCAGCATCAAATGAGTTTAGAAACGAAACTAGAACCTCATCAGATTTGCCAAATCCTGTTAATGTAGGAACAATTGATGATAGAAGTTGTTATGCAGATTATTCAGAAAGTAATGTCTATGACACTAGTTGGGGAGTGTACAATATAACGCAGGGTTCAAACCATTTTCCAGAATCTTTACAGCCTCGAATAGAACGTTCATTACCCAGATCTCAAACAACAGGTGTTGGGAGTTATGCTAGATTTACAGGAACCGTAAGAATTCTTGAAGTGGGTGATGTTTTTGGAGGAGGTGCGCTAAGTCAAGATGGTAGTTATTTCATGCAAGCCAAAGGGAAGCATACTGGTGGAGGAGGATCGCCTGATCCTGCTATCTGTTTGTATTTGGCGTTACCAATATATGGTTCAGGGGTTAATAGTAATGTGCAAGTGTCTTTCGATATTTATAGAGAACAAATAAACGAGCGAGGAGGAGTTGGTCCAGGTAGGGATTATGTTTATTTAACTAATATTCAGAAAAATGTACCGACAGATATTGAGCTAGAGGTAGGTTTTAGACAAGATCCAAACAATCCTTCAAAAAGAATACATTATGCTGATGCCGTTATTGGTGGGCAAGTCTTTAATTGGAACATTCCAGAGCCAGAAAGAGGTTTGCAATCAGGTATTAGATATGGAGCCTATAGGGTTAAAGGTGGTAGAGCCCAAATTAGGTGGGCAAATACAACTTACGAGATGGAGGAGGTGGAAGGAGAGCCCATAGAAAATGATGATCCAGATTTAACAGAAGGGGTCTATAGTTTAGAAAATGTTGCTACTGGTCAATTTTTAACCGATGCAGGTGTAGAAGCTACTCCAGTTACTATGAGTGATACAGATGAAGCTCAAAGCGCACATTGGACTTTTGTTAACACAGGACCATTTTTTAATATTGATAGTGAAATTTTAGGAATACTGCGTGCTCCAGGTTCAGGAGGTCCAGGAGGTCCTTATGTTATTTTAAGTACAGAATGGCCTTCGCCAGATAGTACAAGTGATAAAATTTGGATAATACATTATAACAACTCAGATGATACATTTAGGTTTGAATCTGGTAGCGGTAGATTCTTATATCATGATACAAATGGAAATGTAATCCATTCTTTTGCTTCAGAGAGCGATAGCAGAAGTAAATGGAAAGCTAATTTAAAAAGTGAGTCATTGAGTATTTCTAATCAAAAAAATCAACACGCTTCAATAAAAATATATCCAAATCCAGTTCAAGATAAGTTCACAATAAACTTTCAAAATATAAATGTTACAAAAGTTACTATTTACAATATTTTGGGTAAGGTTGTATATGAAAAATTGACTAACAGCTACGGCAAGCTTGAAGTTAAGGAAAATTTTGAGTCTGGTGTTTATTTGGTGAAAGGCTTTACCGGAGATAACCGTATGTTTCATTCCAAGTTGATTGTAAAGTAACTTTTTATCATTAGCTAACGTTTGGTTGTTGTAACTCGATGGTTTTGATGAAATATCCGGCGGGTACATTAAATTCATGACAGTTCAGGACAGCGCAGGATAGTCTATTACGCTATATTTAATAAATTTACATGCTATTTAATTAAAAATCAGCAAATTAATATTAATACTGCTATGAAAAAAATTACTCTTAAATCCATCTTATTTTTTGTTTTAACGTTATGCTCATCTAGTATAACAGCGCAAGGCGTACTTCCTTCTAGTGACACTTTCAGATTGAGAAATGTAGCAACAGGGGAATTTTTAACCGATGCAGGTGCGAGCGCGCAACCTGTTACCATGACAAATAATTTAGATGAAGACGATGTAAGTACCCATTGGACGTTTGTAGAAAGTGGGGCATTTTATAATATAGATAATAAAGATGATAGTGCTGGGATATTGCGTGCACCAGGTGCAGGTGGCCCAGGTGGGCCTTATGTAGTGTTAAGTACATTTAAGGCCCCACCAGCTAGTGATAATGATAAAACGTGGACAATATCTCATAATAGTACAAATGATACGTATAGGTTTGAATCTAGAACACCAGGTAGATTTATGTATCATGAAGTAGATGGAACCGTAACTCATGCTTTAGTCGCAGATACAGATGATAGAAGCAATTGGGAACTTGTTCCTTATGTACAAACTCCGGTGGTGGTACCGGATGATGAAGATACGAGTGCAGATCTAACTTGTCCATCTTCAGGTGAATTCCAAAACGATAGTACCAGAAATGTAGATGTACCTAGCCCTGTTAATGTAGGGACTGCTGATGATAGAACCTGCTACTCCGATTACTCGCAATTTGATCTTTATGGAAAAACTTGGGGGGTATATAATATTACTGATGGGTCAAACCACTGGGACGGAGCTACCTTACAACCAAGAATAGAGCGTTCCTTATCTAGATCTGGAGAAACAGGTGTTGGGAGTTATGCAAGATTTACGGGAACATTCAGGATATTAGAGGTAGGTGATGCAGGTAGTTTTGGTCAAGATGGAACTTACATCGCACAAGCCAAAGGTAAGCATACTGGAGGGGGAGGTTCTCCGGACCCAGCCATTTGTTTATATAGAGCACATCCTGTTTACGGCACAGGAATAAATGCGGACAAGCAAGTGGCTTTTGATATTTATGCTGAACGTATCACAGAACGTGGTGGAGAAGGAAGTAGCGGTAGAGAAGTTGTATTTTTAAAGCAGGTAGATAAAGATGAGGAAGTTAGCTTTGAACTAGAGGTAGGGTTTAGAGAAGATCCAAGCGATCCTACAAAAAAAATACATTATTGTGATGCCGTAATTGGAGGAGACCCTTTTAACTTTAATATTCCTGACCCAGAAAGAGGATTAGAATCCGGTATTAGATATGGGGCTTACCGAGTTAGAGGCGGTAGAGCTCAAATTAGATGGGCAGAAACCACATACGACAAAATGGAGGTTGTGGATTCAGGAGATGCGCCAGAAGGTATTTATAGACTAAAAAATGTAGCTACTGACAAGTATTTGATGTCATCAGGGACTACAATTGTAGCTAGTGATTCTGGAGAAGGTTCGGATAAAGAATGGCAATTTGTAGCAGTTCCTGGAACTAGTTATTATAATATTGATAGCCAGTTCGGATCAAAAGGTGTCATAAGGCATAACGGTGCTTTTGAATTGGTAAGTACCAATGTTTCACCTCCAATTAGTGATAATGATAAGATGTGGGATGTTATTGATAACGGAGATGGGAGCTATAGCTTTGAAGCCGTTGGTAAGGCAGGAGTACCATTTTTATACCATGATGTAGACAATGCTATGGTAATTTCCACCAATACAGATAACAGAAGTAAATGGATTTTGGAATCTACAACTTTAAGTAGTTCTGACGCAGAAGTAAAAACGGCTTCAATAAAAATATATCCTAATCCAGCTAATGATAGGTTTACAATTGCATTGAAAAACATAAGCAATATTGAGGGTGTAGAAATTTATAGCATTTTAGGAAAACGCGTTTATCAAAATGTGTCAAATGGAAGTGATTTGGTGGTTGACAGCGCTAATTTTAAAGCAGGTGTTTATTTAGTAAAGGCAATTGTTGATGGGAATAAAACATATCACACAAAACTTGTTATTAAATAAAAATTAGAAAAATCTAGAAGTGTAGAAAAGCCAGAAACAAATTTGTTTCTGGCTTTTTTTATTTTGTAAACAGGACAAAACAGGATGGTTTATAAAGGGTATCTTTTTAAATTTCATGAAGCATAAAAATATACTAAATGAAACGACGAAACTTTATACAATTATCAACTTTTGCCGGTGTTGGTTTATCATTGCCAATGGCAGGATTGCTAAATGCATGCGAAAGCCATCCAGAACATTCAATCGAATTTAATAACCTAATTACAGGTTTGTTAAAAGATTGGAGTGATGGAATGCTGAAAGTCCAAATCAACAATCCGTCCAATTTAGAAGTGCATGGTGCTTTAGGTTGCCCTTCATGTTCACATATTCACGGGCGATGTATGGATGCGGTATATCCTTTTTTGTATATGGCAGATAAAACGGGAGACCAAAAATATATTGAAGGTGCCAAATTGGTAATGCTTTGGGCCGAAAATAATGTCTCGCAGGAAGATGGCTCATGGACCGTTATCAAAAACCCAAAATCATGGAAAGGTATTACCGTGTTTGGAGCCATTGCCTTGGCAGAGGCATTGCATTACCATGGTCATGTTTTGGATGATGAAACGCATATAGCTTGGACAAACCGTTTGGAACGGGCGGGACAGTATATTTATGATACGTTTACAATCGATTTTACAAACATCAATTACCCAGGAACTGCAGTTTACGGATTAAATTTAATAGGAGGTGTTTTAAACAGAGATGATTTTAAAGCCAAGAGTAAGACATTAGCTTCTCAAGTAAAAGCCTATTTTACTCCAAACGAAGGCTTGCTATTTGGAGAGTGTAAAAAAAGTTCCAGTAAATTAAGCGAAAAAGGCTTGCATGGCGTAGATTTAGGATATAATGTAGAGGAAACCTTAAATAGCTTGGTAATGTATGCCCTTAAGGAAAAAGATGAAGAACTTTTACAAATATTAACAAAATCGTTAAATAGTCATTTAGAATTTATGTTACCAGACGGTGCCTGGGATAACAGTTGGGGTAACCGTATGTACAAGTGGAGTTATTGGGGAAGTAGGACCTGCGATGGTAGCCAACCCGCATTTGGAATGATGGCACATATAAATCCTGCATTTGGAACAGCGGCAGTAAAAAATACAGAACTATTGCAAAGATGTACAGCAGACGGTTTAATTCATGGGGGCCCTGGTTTTATCGAAGCCGAAATTCCTCCTTGCGTGCACCATACGTTTACACATGCTAAACCTTTGGCGGCATTGTTAGACCATTGGGAACATCTTCCAGAGATTAATAAGAATACTAACTTGCCAAGGTTAACCGCAGATGGGGTCAAGCATTTTAAGGATTTGGATGTGTTTTTGTTTGCAAGAGGTGATTGGAGAGGAACGGTAAGTGCTTATGACGCTGAATACCATTACAAAGAGGATTTTAGGCAAGCTTCAGGTGGTGCTTTAGGTATTTTGTATCACAATAAAGTTGGTTTAATCTGTGCTGCGAGTATGGCAAAGTATGAGATGGTTGAAAAGAATAACCAACAAGTACAACCAGGAAAGGACATTTGTTTAACGCCTCGCATAGAAACTTTCAAAGATGATGTTTGGTATACTAATTTGTATGATTTACCAGCTACTGTGGCTTCAAAAGATGTGGATGGCGTTGTAGATTTGGTTGCAGATGTAAAATTGAAAAATGGTAAGAGAGAGTTAGTAGAGGGAACAGCAAACGATTTTGATATTACCTATAGATGCAGTGCCAATGAAACTACTATTTTAGCTAAAACGAATCAAGAAATCACTACTCCAACTGCTTTTGTATTACCAATTGTTTCTCCAAATAATGAAGTAGTTACAATAGTAAGTGACACTGAAATTATAGTTCAAAAACCAGAAGGCTTAGTAACCATTAAAGCTAACGCACCAATTAAAATGAAAGCACTTGAAGGTAAAAGAACTTTTAATATGGTGCCTGGTGTAGAGGCTTTACCGTTTGAAATCTTTTTTGAAGATAGTAAAGCGATAGAGATTTCAATATTAGTTAGTTAAGTTGGTGTTAAGTTGTTTTATTTTTGAATTTACCGGGGGCTAAACCTGTTTTACGTTTAAACAGTCGGTTAAAATAATAGTCCGATTCAAAACCTAATTCAAAAGCAATTTCTTTTTGAGATTTATCCGTCTGTAAAAGGAGTTCCTTAGCTTTTTCAATTTTCAATAATAAAAAGTATTGCAATGGCGAAGTTCCTGTTTGCTTTTTAAAATCTATTCTAAATTTAGAGTAGCTAATACCTAATTGGGATGCCATAGCGACCAAATCTATAGTTGAATTTATGTTTTTATACATGGTTTGTTTGGCTCTCGATACAATGGAACTAAGATGTTTTGCATTGCTACCACCAGTTTTAATATTATAAAGTTCGGCCATAAGCTGCAAACAAATACCCGAGGCTAATCTTTGGTAACCGTAGGGTTCTTCATCAAATAATTTAAAAAGCGTATTAAAGTGATTTAAAACAGAGGGTCTATTGCATTTTGAAATAATTGGGTTTTCACTATTAAAAAAACCATTCAAAAGAAATTTAGAAGCTATTTCTCCAGAAAAACCAACCCATCGTTCAGTCCAACCTGTACCTTTTTTAGGCTTGTAGCTATGCCACATCCCAGGGAACAGCAAAAACATATCGCCATCATTAACATTTATTTTTTCTGTAGCTTTACTTTGAAAAACACCCTGGCCTTTTGTAATAAGTACTAAATGAAATTCATCCAAAATCCGACCTTCTTTCCATGTGAAATTATATTGGTCCGGATGGTCTTTTGATGGATATTCAGAGTTTTTCTCAATAACATTTCGTCCTAGATTATTTATGTAAAACCCCCAATAATCATCATTTTTAGTGGTAATAAGATATTTTCTATAACTATTTTTCATATCATTTTGTGCAACTAATATATCAATTTGTTAATTGTTTTTGACAAGAAAATAAAAGAAATTTACGTCATCTAGATTAGAATAATTGTAGGCATACAGGTTTCGGCATGATGCATTTGTAAATGTATTTTTCTAATTTATCCATCATACTAACAAAACTAAACTTCCTTAAAAATGAAAATTACACCTATCACCACTAGGTTTTCATCACTTGTAATAATTATTGCATTTTTTTCATTGGTGTCGTGCAAGTCTTCTTCAATTACTATTGAAGAATTAAAGTGCGAATACCGAACTAATCCTTTAGGTATTGACAATACAGCCCCAAGATTTAGTTGGATTATGGTTGACGCTGAGAGATCCCGAGGGCAAAAACAAACCGCATATCAAGTCATAGTATCCAATAGTCTTGATAATCTTAAAAAGGATATTGGTAATATTTGGGATTCTGGCAAAACAAAATCCAATCAATCAGTTAATGTGAAGTTTGAAGGAACTACTTTAGAGTCTGGAAAGCAGTATTTCTGGAAGGTAAAAGTTTGGGATAAAGATGATAGGATTTCAAACTGGAGTGAACCTGCTCATTTTTCAATGGGCATGCTAGGGGAAAGCGATTGGAAAGGAGCATGGATTTACAAAAAAGACCAAAATAAAAAAGATCATAATTGGTATAGAAAGAATTTTATTTTAGAAAAAACCCCAGAATCTGCATTCATTCATGTAGCATCTTTTGGGTATCATGAATTGTATGTCAATGGTAAAAAAGTAGGCGATGAGGTGATGAATCCCGTAAATTCCTTTTTCAAAAAGCGCTTACCTTATCTTACCTATAACATAAAAGATTATTTGAATGAAGGAGATAATGTTATTGGTATATGGCATGCCGCAGGTTGGGCAAGATGGGGACGTGTTAAAGCTTATTTCGACCCGCCTTTTGTGTTTAAAGCTCAGGCTAATATTGATTTAGGTGAAGACAGGATTACCATAGTCTCAGATGCTTCATGGAAATGTAAAAAAAGCTACAGTTCTTATCATAGTTCTTGGGATATATTGGATTTTGGTGGTGAAATTATTGACGAACGTTTACGTGAAGACGATTGGAATACCGCTGAGTATGATGATAGTGATTGGGCAAATGCTGTTGTTTTTGATGAACCAGAAATGCAGGATGTTGGTATGGCTGATGTTAATTTAGGGCCAAAAGGCGCCATAAGAGCCCCGAGTACAGATGCTAACCCGCCCACAAGTAAAATTACAGCGACCTTAAGTGCCCAAATGGTAGAGCCTCAAGTTAAATACAAGGAGGTAAAGCCTATTGATGTTACTAAAAACGCGGAAGGCCATTATGTGATTGATATGGGTGAAAATTACACTGGCTATTTCGAAATGAATCTGTATAATGGTAAAGATGGTGATACCGTTACTTTTGAAATTGCCGATCATAAAGACGTATCCGCATCTTGGGAACAGCGCAGTAAATACGTTTATGATAAAACTGGAACGGGACATTTTACCAATAGATTCAATCTTGCAGGAGGACGTTACTTAACGGTTTATGGTATTAATTATATACCAGAATTGAAAGATATTAAAGGTTACGTTATAACCAACAACCGAAAACAAATAAGTCAATTTGAAAGCTCAAGTGAGTTGTTAAACAAGATTTATCAAGTAAATCTGAACACCTATATCGCCAATACCATTGATGGTATTTTGGTAGATTGCCCACATCGAGAACGACGAGGTTGGGGAGAAGTGACCGTTGCCGCCATGTATGGCGATGCCTTACCTAATTTTGAAAGTGGCGCCTACATGATGCAATATGCCCAATTTATGCAAGATGCTCAGGCAGATGATGGAAAAATGCGAGCCGTTATTAATGGAGACGATTTTGAGTTTTTAATGTGGATGGCAAATAGTCCAATTACCATTTGGGAAACCTATAGAATGCTAGGAGATAAAAAACTTTTAGAAAGCCATTATCCAACACTAAAAAAATGGATGCATTGGTTGTACGAGCATTCCAATTATGATTCGAAAGGAGCCTTAAAGATTGGCAAACGCGGTACACTAGAATTCCCGGGATTGGGCGATTGGTGTACACCACGAGGTAATTTTTGGACGTCGAGTAATTCTCCAGAATCCGAGCATTTTAATAATTGTGTATATGCTTTTATGTTAGAATCGGCTTTAGAAATTGCAAAAACCCTCAATAAAAAGGATGATGTAAAACTATTTTCAGACCGTTTAAAAGTACAACGAAAGGCAACACATCAAAAGATATATGACGAGCAAACTGGAAAATACGGAGAAGGGCATCAGGTCAATCAGGCTTTTGCTCTGCTTTCTGGAGTTACTCCAGAGTCGGAACAACAAAAGGTTTACGATAATTTGGTGGACCAAGTTTTATATAAATTTCCCTATTACGATACGGGTAGTTCGGGGCAAGCCCTTTACACGCGCTATTTTATTGAACATGGTGAACGCATGGATTTAATTTATGAACTGCTAAAGGATAAACGTCACCCTAGTTATGGTTACTTTTTAGAGCAAGGAAAAACGGTGTGGCCAGAGCGTTGGTCTGCTATTGGGAACAGTCAAATTCATACCTGTTACACGGGTATTGGTGGCTATTTTATTAAAGGTTTTGCGGGTATCAGACCAGACCCAGAGCAACCAGGAATGCAACAATTTATCGTGAAGCCTGCTCCTGTTGGTGATTTAAGCTATGTAAATGCAAGTTATCAATCGCCTTACGGTGATGTTGTATCAAATTGGAAAATTACTGATGACACGGCAACGTTTCATATTGAAATTCCTGTAAATACTTCAGCTAAAGTTTATATCCCAGCAAATGAAAAAGAATCAGTTCTTGAAGGAGGAATGAATATTGAAAGGTCTGAGGTTATTAAATATGTTGGTTCAGAGAAAAGCGATGCGGTTGGTAATTCTATCATTTTTGAAGTAGAATCAGGTAGCTATGATTTTGAAGTTGCAGAATTGCCAAAAGTAAGTTATCCAGAGCCTTTGAATAAACCAGATAATTTGGCATTAATAGGACGTATGAATGCGTCTTCAATGACTATCGATTCTGAAAAACTACCGCTTTTTGAAGCATTTCGAGCAAACGATGAAAACCTGGAAACGTACTGGAAGGCAAATACAAAATTTAAAGAATGGCTAGAAGTAAAATGGTTTAAACAGCAGACTTTTAATAATATAGTTATTAAAGAAAAAGGTGACAATATTTTGAGTTATAAAATTCAATATTTAGAAAATGGCAATTGGAAGGATGTAGCCAGTGATTCTAACTTAGGCTCAAATAAGAGTCATGAATTTGAGGCTGTAACTTCTACAAAATGTAGAATATATATAAAGAGTTCTAAGGACAAGCCAGCCATTTCAGAATTTAAAATCTTTCATTCAAAATGAAATAATAGTATTAAAGCCTTGATATGAAAAACATTAAAGTGTATTCAATTCTACTACTTGTCTTTGGGGCAATATATTTACTATTCGCACAGGAAACAGGTGTTGTAATTACATCCCAAATTGTTGGTGAAATTCACAAAAAACATGACGACGTCAAAGTTTTAATCAATTGGGAAAATGCAAAATGGATTGGCTACACCAAGGACAATCGCCCAGAAAAGTGGGCATCGAGAGAACTTATGCGTAACCAACCTCCAATGAATATTAATTTGTGGGAGCCGACTGAAGAGGACTTAAAAGTGACTAGACGAAAAACACACCCATCAGTGCTTTTAAGAAAATCGTTTTCAATTTCAAAGGATATTGCATCGGCGCAAATCGCAGTTTGTGGGCTAGGACTTTATGAGCTCTATTTAAACGGTAAAAAAGTTGGAGACCGCGTGCTGGACCCTGCTCAAACCTCATACGATAAGCGGGCTTTTTATGTGCGTCATGATATTACAGAAACGATTAGTGAAAACAATAGTGTGGGATTAATGCTGGGCAATGGGTTTTATGGGCAAAATATGGCATTTTGGCCAGGACTTGCTTATGGAAAACCCAGAGCAATTTTGGTACTAGATATACTCTACAAAGACAGGACTAAAGAACAAATTGTAACCGATGAAAGCTGGAAGGCACATGGTAGTCCAATACTTTTTGATAATATTTACTTAGGTGAAACTTATGATGCACGAGCGGAGTTGAGCGATTGGAGTACCTTTAAGTTTGATGATACCTCATGGGAAACTTCAGAAATAATGAAAGCACCAACGCATAATTTATTGGAGCAGGATTTAGAGCCCATGCGGAAAATTAGACCAATTAAACCCATTGCTGTAAGGAAAGCAGAAAAGGGTTGGATATTGGATATGGGACAAAACATGACGGGTTGGTTGGCCATTTCTGTAAAAGAGAAAGAAGGTACTGTTGTAAAAATGCGTTTTGCTGAACATCTCATGCCCGATAAACAAAATATAGACCCCGCATCAACTGGGATTCACGTAACTGGAAATACGCAAACCGATGTATATATCTGTAAGGGTGATGGAACTGAAACTTGGGAACCCCGTTTTACCTATCATGCCTTTCGATATGTTCAAATTGAAGGGTTAAGTAAAGAACCAGATTTAAGTCAATTTACGGGTTGGCTGGTACGCACAGATGCAGAACGTATAGGAACTTTTAAATGTTCAGACCCATTAATAAACAAGTTTTACGACGTGTCCATGTGGACTATCGAAGATAATATTCAAGGCTTGTTAAGTGATTGTCCGCACCGCGAACGTTGTGCGTGGATGGGCGATGCTTATGTGGTGGCAGAAGCCGCTAGTTTTAATTTCGATTTAAAGCGCTTGTGGCAAAAAACATCTTCAGATATGGAAACAGTTTTAGGGGTGTCTAAAGCACATTTTAAAGACCCTTTTCCTTATGATTCGCGCGCGCCGTCTAATATTTCCGTTGGAAAACGTCTCTGTTTACAAGCGCGACCGGATTGGGGAGCTGCCACTATTATGGTACCATGGTTTTCGTATGTGTATTATGGCGATAAGACCATTATTGAAGGTGCTTGGGATATGATGGAAGGTTGGATGGCTTACCTGGATGAAAAGGTACAAGAATATGGGATTATTAATGGCGGATTTGGGGATTGGTGCCCACCTGGAGGTAATCCCGAAATGGATACACCACCCGCATTGACGTCAACTGCACTATATTATCAGTCTTTAGTGTCTATGGAAAAAATGGCACTGGTTTTAGGAAAAAGAGAAGCCGCTAATAATTATGCTGAAAAAGCGAAATTGGTAAAGACCGCTTTTAATCAAACTTTTTTTAATGCAGAAACTAAGTCATACGGCTCACAAACAGGTAATGCATTTGCATTGTATTCTGGTTTGGTTCCTGAAGGTTTAGAGCAGTTGGTTGCCGATAATTTGGCAAGCCTTATCATGAAAGATAAAAATGGACATTACAGTACGGGTATTTTTGGTCATCGTCCCTTATATACCTTGTTGAATGATTACGGACATGATGCTGTGACAAAGCACTTATGGAGTATTACCGATTATCCGAGTTTGGGATTTATGACCGAGGAACACGATTTAACCGTATGGCCAGAAGGTGTTAGCAATTGGGACAAAAAGGAGCGGTATTATAGACATTCATTTAACCACCCAATGCAAAGTGGGTTCGCCGCTTCATTTCATGAAAGTTTAGGAGGTATAAGGCCTAACGAAGATTTTCCAGGATTTGAGCGATTTATTTTAATGCCAACTTTTTTATCAGGCTTGCAATGGTGTGAAGTCACACATAAATCACCCAGAGGTAGAATTGTAAGCTCTTGGAAAAAGAATAATGACCAAATTGAATGGTTAATAACTGTTCCAAAAACGTTAACAGCCATGGTGCAATTGCCTCATTTTAAAGCGAAACAGATTCTACTAAACAATGAAAGTATTACAAACAATACATTTAAGTTGAAATCAGGAAAACATATTGTAATCATTAATCTGTAGTAGAACATTGCTTTAATTGAATTATAAATTTTTAATGACTGTAAAATGTTTGTGAAGTATTTAAAATCAAACCAAAGTATTTATCTGCTTATCTGCTTAGTGTTAACTACAACAACTTGGGCAACGGAAGTCATCAATTTACAATGCAACGGACAGGTAAATCCAATAGGTATAGTTGAAGCAAGACCAGAGTTTAGTTGGACGTTTGTCGGCGATGCCAATAGCCCGAAACAGGGTGGCTATCGCATTATGATGGCAACTTCAATTGAGAAACTAAAATATCCAGATATTTGGGATACAGGACCAACGAGTACTTCAGAAACTGGACCATTCAAATATTGTGGAGAACCTCTTAAACCAGGTCAGCGTGTGTATTGGATGGTAACTGCTTGGGGAAATAATAGGGGTGTAACCCACAGTGAACCGGCATGGTTTGAAATGGGTGAAATCGAAAATCCTGAAACGCCCTTTCAGCCTCTTATCCTTCCTGAAAAAGATGGCGTCGTACAAATACTGTTAGATGGGAATGACGAAGGACGCACTTTTGAAGGTATTGGAGGTGTTAGTGCAGGAGCTTCTACAGATTTGTTGTATGATTACGAAGATCCTATTCGAGGTCAAATACTCGATATTTTGTTTAAACCCAAATTTGGTGCAGGTTTTCAACATTTAAAAGTAGAAATGGGTGGAGGCGAAAACTCTACTTGTGGATCGGAGCCTTCACATGCCATTACTAGAGATGAATTAAAAAATCCTGTATCCCGAGGGTACGAATTTTGGTTAATGAAAGAAGCCCGAAATCGAAACCCTCAAGTTATCTTGGAATATTTACCGTGGAGTTTTCCATACTATTTAAAGCCCAATATTTTTACTGCAGAATCTGCTGAATACTTTGTCTCTTTTCTTGATGTGGCAAAAAAGCAATGGGATATGGATATTGATTGGGTGGCGGCCGCCGAAAATGAAAATTACACCGATAGGGATTGGCTTGTTAACCATGTACGTCCATTATTGGATTCTAGGGGTTACAAAAATGTGAAAATTCAAGGACCGGATGATAATAGCGGCGATTGGAAAATATTCAACGAATTTGAAAACGACAAGGCTTTTGATGATGTTGTTGAAGCCGTAGGCTATCATTATGTTACGGGGCGGGAATTCAATGAAAATATGGTTGATGGTAGGGGACGTCCCACTACGGAAAAGGCTAAAAAGACTGGTAAACCCTTATGGGCAAGTGAAGATTGGAGCTGGACGGGAAAAGATTGGGATGGTGCAGGCGCATTAAATTTGGCTCGTATTTACAATAAATTTTATATCCGTGATAGGATTACAAAATCTTTAATTTGGGCCCCAATAGGATCCATTTACAAATCGGTAACCTGGGACAAGGCCGGTGCCATGAAAGCCAACAGCCCTTGGAGCGGATACTATGAGGTTTGGCCAACTATTTGGGCAACAGCCCACACCACGCAGTTTGCAGAACCTCATACGTGGAAATACTTAAACAGTGCTTGCGGACTTTTTGATGATGCCACCTATAAAGGTAGTTGCGTCGCATTGAAGGAGAAAGATGGTTCCAATTGGAGTATGGTAATTTGTACGGAAACCAAAGAGGATATAGAGATTAAAATTGCAGATGGCTTGTCAATGGGTACTGTCAATATTTGGAAATCCGATGAAAACGAACAGTTTGTGCAACAAGAATCCATAACGCCTGAAAATGGAGTGTTAAAATTGTCATTGGACCCCAAATGTATTTATTCATTGACCACGACCACGGGACAGCAAAAAGGAACTTATGACATTCCTGAGGAAAAAGCATTTCCTTTTCCTTATACCGAAGATTATGAAGATCGTAAAGCAGGAGATCTTCCCAAGTATCACTCCGATCAAACAGGAAGTTTTGAAATAGCTTTAAAAGAAGATGGTTCACAATGTTTAAAACAGATTGTTCCCGAACAGGGCTATGACTGGATGCGCGTTTATAGGCGTTCAAACATAAAACCAAATACTTTAATTGGTGATGTGAATTGGAAAAACTATACCTGTAGTGTCGATGTGTTTATTAAAGGAGGTAACGTGGAATTAGGAGGTCGAGTAACAACCAGTTATTTAAAGGGCTATCGTTTTCAACTGGCTAAAAATGGCGAATGGAAACTAATGTTTCATACTGATGAACTAGAAAGTGGTAGGATGAAAAAGTTTAATGACGATACATGGCATAATCTTCAGCTTACATTTCAGGATAATAACTTAGAAGCTTTTGTTGACGGAAAATCAATTACTAAGCTATCGAATACAAAGCGTAATGGGTATGTGATGCTTGCAAGTTCTTATGATGAAAATCTATTTGATAATTTAAAAATAACAGAATAGTAAAAAATGAAAAGAGGTATTTCAATTTTTCTAAGTTTAGCATTTGTGATATCCGCTTTAACTAGTTGTAAACCTTCATCGGTAAAACTTACCGATTTGCGTTGCGAGTATCGAACAGATCCACTAGGCATAGACAATACAAGCCCAAGATTAAGTTGGAAATTGGTGGATGAAACGGCAACCAGAGGTCAAGAACAGACGGCTTATCAAATACTTGTGGCCAGTAGTTTGGATAATCTAAACAAGAACACCGGAGACATCTGGGATTCTGGTAAAATAAAATCTAATCAATCGGTAAATAATACCTATCAAGGAGCTCCTTTAGCCTCTGCAAAGGCATATTACTGGAAAGTAAAAATTTGGGATAAAGGTGGTGCTGTTTCAAATTGGAGTGACCCTGCTTCATTTTCTATGGGCTTGTTAAACCAATCTGACTGGAAAGGCGATTGGATTATGAAACCAGACCAGAAAAAGACAGACCATAACTGGTACAGAAAGAATTTCGAATTAAAAGACAACCCTTCCTCAGCCTTTGTGTTTGTGGGCTCTTTCGGGTATCACGAATTGTATGTAAACGGAGAAAAAATTACGGATAATGTATTGAATCCGGTGTCTTCATACATGAAAAAACGGATTCCGTACCTCACTTATGATGTCTCGGATAAATTGAAAAAAGGAGATAACGTCATTGCTATATGGCATGCTGCAGGTTGGTCAAGATGGCGACGCATCAGGGAATACCGAAACATTCCTTTTGTTTTTAAGGCCCAGGCCGAAATTGTTGTTGGAGAAGAGAAACTCACTCTAAAAACGGATACCTCTTGGAAAACCAAAAAAAGCCATTCCGAATATTATGGCGATTGGGACATTCTACGTTTTGGCGGCGAAACCATTGACGATAGAAAACGCGAGGACGATTGGAATACTGCTGAGTATGACGATACGGATTGGATAAATGCAACCGTTTACAATCATGAAGCATTAAACAAAAAAATACCCGAGGGAAATAATATAAGGTTTGCATTAAATAGCAATAAAAACAGGGAGCTGCGGGCATTATATGGGCCTATAACGGCCCAATTAAGTGCGCAAATGGTTGAACCCCAGGTTAAGTTTGAAGAAATAAAACCTGTAGCTGTTAGAAATAACAAAGATGGCACCTATCGCATAGATATGGGGAGGAATTATACCGGATTTTTTGAGATAGACCTCAAAAACGGCGTTGAAGGCGATTCTGTTCTTTTTGAAATAAGCGACCAGAAGGAGGTCGTAATGAATTGGAATCAAAAGAGCAAATACATTTTCGGGAAATCTGGAAATGGTAAATTCACCAACCGTTTTAATGTTGCCGGTGGAAGGTATATAACCGTTTATGGTCTAAAAACTGAACTTAGAATTTACGATGCAAAAGGCTATGTAGTAACCAACAATAGAAAGCAAATAAGCCAATTTGAATCTTCTGATGTGTTACTTAATAGGATTTACAAAGTAAACCTCGATACATACTTGGCCAATACCATGGATGGTATTTTGGTTGATTGCCCACACAGGGAAAGGCGTGGCTGGGGAGAAGTAACTGTTGCTGCAATGTACGGGGATGCACTACCAAATTTTGAAAGTGGCGCCTACATGGACCAATATTTACAATACACACGAGATGCCCAATTTGCCGATGGAAAAATACGCGCGGTTATTAATGAAGAAGACCGTCCGTTTTTAATGTGGAAAGCCAATAATCCCCTGACGGTTTGGGAAACCTATAGAATGTTGGGCGATAAAAAAGTATTGGAGGATAATTATGAGTCAATGACAAAATGGATGACATGGTTATATAACAATTCTAATTACGAAACTGGAGGAGCGCTAAAAGCTGGAGAGCAAGGGCAAAGGCAATTTCCAGGGTTAGGCGACTGGTGTACCCCAAGAGGTAATTTTTGGACTAGTAGCAACTCGCCAGAAGCGGTGCATTTTAACAATTGCTTATATGCCTTTATGTTAGAAAACGCGCAAAATATTGCCACAGTATTAGGCAAAACAGAAGATGCAAAACAGTATGCAAGGCGTTTAAAAGTACAACGCGAAGCCACGCACAAACTGTCCTATAATCCAGAAACAGGTACTTATGGGAATGGGCAACAGGTAGATCAAGCCTTTGCTCTGTTAGCAGGTGTTACACCAAAATCTGAAAAGAAAAGAGTAGAAGCAAACTTAACAGATAACGTATTATATAGATTTCCATATTACGATACAGGAAGTTCTGGACAAGCACTGTACACCAGATATTTTACCGAATATGGGGAACGTATGGATTTAATTCACGAATTACTAAAAGACAAACACCACCCAAGCTACGGATACTTTTTAGAGCAAGGTAAAACGGTATGGCCAGAACGTTGGTCGGCCATAGGGAATAGTCAAATACACACGTGTTACACGGGTATTGGGGGATATTTTATTAAAGGTTTTGGTGGCATTCGCCCTAATCCCGAAGAATTGGGCATGCAAAACATGGTCATTAAACCAACTCCAGTAAAAGATTTAGAGTATGCCAATACATCTTACCAATCTATGTACGGTAGTGTAGTTGTGAATTGGGAAAAAGAAGATAGCGGTGCGGTATTTCATATAGAAATTCCTGTGAACACTACAGCTAAAGTTTATTTACCTGCAAATAATAAAGATGACGTAAAAGAGGGAGGACAATTAGCAGAAGGTTCTGAAGGTATAGCGTATATGGGTAACGAAAAAAGTGAAGCAGTAGGCAATTATATAATATACAATGTGGCTTCTGGAGTTTATGATTTTAAGGTAGATACGGTACCAGATACGGAATTCCCTAAGCCACTTGGAGGGACTAAAAACCTGTCTAAACTTGCAAGAGTTAACGCATCATCTATGTTTATTAAAACAGAAAAACTACCCGTTTTTGAAGCCTTTAGAGTAAATGATGACGATAATGACACCCGCTGGTTGGCTACCGAAACAAAAAATCAATATTTAGAGTTTGAGTGGATACAACCACAAACCTTTAATCAGATAATTATTGATGAGTTTGAAAAGAATATCACATCATACAAACTACAATATTGGGAAAATAATGAGTGGAAAGATATAGAAGAAGGAACCATTTGCGGAACAAATAAAACACATGACTTTGATGGGGTGACAACCACAAAATGTAGATTGCTCCTAGAAGATGCTAAAAAACCACCTTCCATCAAAGAATTGAAAATTTTATATAATCAAAAATAACCGGTTAAGTTTCAATAACACATACTTATAGGAAATAGGTGCTAAAAAGAAGAGTTTTGGCTAGACTAAAAGTGATAATTAACAGAAATTAATACATATGCGTTTACTATTTTGTTTTGTATTAACTATAATTTGTTGCTGTGAGGCATTTAAATCTTATGCCATACAAAGCAGAGACACTATTTATCCTGTTTTTCAATTTCCACAAAACAAAATGCCACGAATAGATGGCGACTTTAGCGATTGGAATTTGGTTCCAGACACCTATGCCATTGGTTTAAACCAAATGAAAGAAGCTATCAATGGTATTGGCTTTAACCTTGATGCTACCGATTTGAATATTACCGTTAAAGTAGGGTGGGTAAAGGACTTAAACCGCTTATATTTTTATGTAGAAGTTTTTGATGATTTCTGGGAATTTGAACAACTAAATATCAAGCAAGATATTTTTGAACTGGTAGTAGATGCCGATGTTTCCGGTGGTAATTTCATAAAAAAATGGAACGCAAATAAAATGAGGATTCCTATTGAAGAATTACATTTTAGAGGGCATGGTTCTCATGCTCAAAACTACCATGTTTTTATGCCTGCCATAAATAAAGACTGGGCTATGGTCTGGGGAAATACCCCTTGGATTAAAGATTTTCCTTATGCCAATGCATCCTATAAACATGATTTAAAACAAGGTGAATCTGGTACACTTAAAATGGAGTTTTGGATAACACCATTCGACCACGCATCGATTGCGGGTATAAACCGTTCTGCCGTTTCAGATTTAAAGGAAAATGAAATAATTGCGATGTCCTGGAGCGTGATTGATTATGATAACGATAACAAAGT
Organism: Hyunsoonleella rubra; assembly: GCF_042684665.1. Lineage (NCBI taxonomy): Bacteria > Pseudomonadati > Bacteroidota > Flavobacteriia > Flavobacteriales > Flavobacteriaceae > Hyunsoonleella > Hyunsoonleella rubra. The sequence continues at coordinate 227,320 of NZ_JBHULY010000039.1, forward strand.
AAGAAAGGATTTTATTAGTCTTTCACATGATACAGATATGATTCATGATGGTGATTTTATGAATTATTTTAGATTAATGCCTTTAATAGCCGAGTTAAAACCAGAATTGCAAGCCAATTGGTCTTTTGTTGAGGTGGATAGGGATAGGCGTGTTTTCGCATTTAAGGATGAATCGTTAGGCAACACAGAAAAGTGGACATGGGATTTTGGAGATGGAACAACTTCTAAGGAACAAAATCCTGTGCATCGATACAGTACTTCAGGGCACTGGACGGTTGTACTCACGATTGAAAATAAAGATGGTAAATCTGTACGTTCTAAAGTTTGGGATGTGGTTACAAAATAGGTTGAATTAGTTTTGATATACTGAAAAATGAAAACCATCAATTTAAGAAATGAAAATCTAAAAAAAATGAAAAATAAGTACTTCCAAAATTCTTCAATGATAGTTTTTGTTTGTATGATTTCTCTTTTTTTGGGATGTAATAATTCTAAAGACTTTGAAGCAATTCAATCTAGTTTTATAAAGCCAACAGAAGATAACAGTCTCTGGTGTTATTGGTATTGGATTAATGACGATATCTCTAAAGATGGAATTACCAAAGATTTAGAAGCCATGAAAAAAGCGGGAATTGGAGGGGCGCTAATTGGTAATATCAATCCTGCAAAAGAGGATGGTAAAGTACCTATGCTTAGTGAAGCATGGTGGAGCCACATGGTTCACGCTGTTGTTGAAGGAAAACGCATCGGTGTGGATATTGGTGTTTTTAATTGTCCCGGTTGGAGTCAAAGTGGAGGGCCTTGGGTAGATTCCAAAAAAGCCATGCGCTATTTAACGTTTAGCGAAACAAAAGTTGAAGGTGGAAAACTATTAAATGTAAAACTTAAGCAACCTGAAGACGAATTTCAAGATACTCATACTTTAGCCTTTAAATCTTTTGAAAATGAGCAAAGAAATACACAGTTCATGCCTACTAAGATTACTTCAAATTGGAGTGATGTTGAAGTGAAATTATTAAACGATGGCGACCCAAATTCAGATACCAATTTTCAGCTTAAAAATAAACAGCCTTTAGAGATTACTTTTGATTTGGCAGAACCTATAGAAGCACAATCAATTTCACTAATACCAAGTACAGCCTTTAAATGTAAAGTTGTATTATCTGCTGTTGTAGGAGGCAAAGAAGTTGTGATTAAGACATTTAACTTTGATCGCTCTAAGATAACACCCAATGTAGGCCCTATTAAAAAAGGAACTTATGCCACTGCATTTTCAAAAGTAAAATCAAATCAGTTTAAACTGACCTGTACGGATTTTGCATCTCAAGCAAAGGAATATGGTTTTGCTGAAATTACCATTTCAGAAGCACCCATTTTAGACAAATATATCGAAAAGCAACTGGGCAAAATGCATCCTACACCAAAGCCTGATTGGGATACATATGTTTTTGGTAGACAAGAGGAATTAAGTGAAGATGACGTTAGATTAAAACCAAATGAAGTTGTTGATATAAGCGATAAAGTAGATAAAAACGGAAACTTAAATTGGCAAGCGCCACAAGGCAATTGGACAATCATGCGAATGGGCATGTCGCCAACTGGGACAAAAAATGCACCAGCTGCACCACAAGGTGTAGGTTATGAAATTGACAAAATGAATGCAGAATTGGTGCAATATCATTTCGATAATTTTGTAGGCGAATTATTAAAGCGAGTTCCAGAAGAAAGTAAATCTGCCTTTAAATATGTAGTAGCCGATAGCTACGAAATGGGGTCCCAAAACTGGACAGACAATTATGAATCAAAGTTTCAAGAAAAGTATGGATACAATCCAGTAAAATATTTACCAGTTTTATCAGGTCGTATTGTTGGTAGTGTTGAAGAATCTGAACGTTTTTTATGGGATTTAAGACGAGGTATAGCAGACGACGTAGCTTACGAATATGTTGGAGCACTTAAAAAAGCAAGCAACAAACGCAACTTGAAAATCTGGTTAGAAAACTATGGGCATTGGGGATTTCCAAGTGAGTTTATGATGTATGGAGGTCAGTCAGATTTAATTTCTGGAGAGTTTTGGAACGAGGGCACATTAGGTAATATAGAATGTAAAGCATCATCTTCAACAGCACATACTTATGGAAAACCCATAACCTCTGCAGAAGCATTTACATCAGCAAGAAAAGCCTATTTAAGGCATCCAGCCATGTTAAAAAAGCGTGGCGATTGGGCATTAACAGAGGGAATCAATCATTTCGTATTACATCTATACATCCAGCAACCTGATGATAATAGAAAGCCAGGGATGAATGCGTGGTTTGGTACAGAATTCAATCGCCATAACACTTGGTTTAGTCAGGCAGATACTTATTTTGATTACTTGCGTCGTTGTCAACATTTGTTGCAACAAGGAAAATACGTAGCCGACGTTTGCTATTTTATTGGTGAAGATGCGCCAATAATGACAGGAGGAAGAGTGCCAGAAATTCCAAAAGGCTATTCTTATGATTATATAAATGCTGAGGTGATTCTAAACAGACTCTCAGTAAAAGATGGGCGATTTGTGTTGCCAGATGGTATGTCTTATAAGGTCATGGTATTACCACCTTTTAAAACCATGCGCCCGGAATTGTTAGCAAAAATAGAGCAATTAGTAGCGCAAGGCGGAACAATTTTAGGCCCAAAACCAGAAAAATCGCCAAGTTTAGAGGATTACCCAAGTTGTGATACGGTAGTAACCAATCTTGCAAACAAAATGTGGAATGCCTCTTCTGTTGATGGTAAAATGAAAACAACCTATGGAGAAGGAAAAATTTGGGATGGATACGAATTGTCAAACGTATTAGCGGATCTAAATTTAGCGAGAGATGTAGAAGTGCCAGAAGGAGCTTCAGTATTATGGACACATCGAAAATCACCAGAAATGGATATTTATTTTATATCCAATCAAAGTGATGAGAAACTGGAAATATCTCCAACATTTAGAACAGATAAAAATTTAAAACCACAATTATGGGATGCAGTTAGTGGCGAAATAAGAAATTTACCCGAGTATGAAATAACTCCAACTGGAATTAAAGTGCCATTGCAATTTGAAGGAGCTCAAAGCTGGTTTGTTGTTTTTAATAAAGAAGCTAAAATCGAGAAAACATCTAATTTTCCAGAATACAAACCTTTATTAATCTTAGATAAAGATTTTAATGTCGACTTTCAAAATAAAGAGATTGGAACAAAAGCCCCAATTTTGTTAAACGAATTAATAGACTGGTCTACTTCAGATAATGAACAAATAAAGTTCTATTCTGGTACAGCAACATATACCAAAACCTTTACAATTGATGAACTTCCTGAGAATAAAGAAATATACATCAATTTGGGAAAAGTATCAGTAATGGCAAAAGTAAAATTGAATGGGAAATATGTTGGTGGCGTTTGGGTGGCTCCTTACCGATTAAATATTTCAGAAGCTATTAAAAAGGGTGAAAACGAACTCGAAATAGAAGTGGTCAACCTTTGGAGAAATCAGTTAATTAGAGATAAATCACGTCCAGAAAACGAAAAATATACGTGGATTGTTGTTGATAAAATCACACCACAATCTCCATTGCAACCTTCAGGTTTACTGGGACCTGTTGAGATTGAAATAGCTAATTATTCAAAATAATTTAGGAATAGAAATACATATAAAAATGATAAAAGTAGGATTATTTGGTATCGGATTAGATACGTATTGGCCTCAGTTTGAGGGTTTATTAGAACGATTGGAAGGCTATCAACAACAAATAGCGGATAAAATGGAAGGCTTTGGTGCCGAAGTAGTTAATGTAGGTTTGGTGGATTCTCCAGAGGTAGCCAGGGAAAAGGCAAAAGTGTTAAAGACGGAAGACGTCGATGTACTTTTTTTATATGTATCTACCTATGCATTATCCTCTACGGTCTTGCCTGTAGTGCAAAAATTAAAATGTCCAACCATTATTTTAAACATTCAGCCTGTTGCCGCGATAGATTATGAAAGTTTTAATAAACTGGGAGACCGGGGTACTATGACCGGCGAGTGGTTGGCCCATTGTCAAGCCTGTTCCGTACCGGAATTGGCTAATGTCTTTAACCGTTCGGGTATAGATTATGAATTTGTAACCGGTTATTTAGGCGAACCAGCCGTATGGGATGACATCCAAGATTGGATTGACGCCGCCAACGTCGCTAAAATTATGAGCAGTAATCGCCTAGGGGTTCTGGGGAATTACTATTGCGGTATGCTAGATGTCTATGCCGATTTAACCAAGCAATCGGCAGCTTTTGGGACTCACATTGAAATTTTAGAAATGTGCGAGGTTAAAAAATATCGAGATGCCGTAACCGAGACAGAGATAGAAGAAAAAATAGCTGAATTCCGAAGTACTTTCGAAGTGATCGATGCCTGTGAGCAGTCTGAGTTGGTACGCGCGGCAAAGACCTCTTTAGCGCTAGACAAGCTTGTTGAAAACCATAATCTGGGCTCCATGGCGTATTATTATGAAGGCGAACCAGCCAACGAATATGAAAATATAGTTACGTCAGTAATTGCTGGAAACACCTTGCTAACGGGGAAAAATGTGCCTGTAGCTGGTGAGTACGAAGTTAAAAATGCCCAAGCCATGAAAATTATGGATGCGTTTGGGGTTGGTGGTTCGTTCTCTGAGTTCTATGCTATGGATTTTAATGATGATATCGTAATGTTAGGGCATGACGGTCCTGCGCATTTCGCTATAGCCGAAGGCAGAGTACAACTCGTGCCTTTACCCGTATATCACGGCAAACCAGGAAAAGGTTTATCCATCCAAATGACGGTACAACATGGTCCTGTGACTTTATTGTCGGTCGTAGAAGGAAAAGATGACGTATTTCTGTTGGTTGCTGAAGGTGAATCTGTTGAAGGGCCTGTGCTTCATATTGGTAATACCAATAGCCGTTATCGTTTTTCTATCGGTGCCAGAGCATTTATGAACGAGTGGTCTAAACAAGGCCCGTCGCATCATTGTGCTATTGGAGTAGGGCATATTGCTAATAAAATTGAGAAATTGGGGGGTCTGTTGAAGCTTAGAGTCGAGCGTATTTGTTAGTTCAATTGTGCGTATCTAGGGCAGGATAATACAGGATAACGATAATGGAGAGAAAGGTTAATTTCAGTTGTTCAAAAAAGTGAGTGTTTTATAAAGACAAGACTTAAAAAATGACAAAATTTAAAACAACTTACCTGCTATTGCTTTTATTTATTTTGTGTTTCGGGGTTAATTGTAAAAGAGAAAAAACAAATAACAAGACTGAGGACCCGAATAAACCCAACATCATTTTCATTCTAGCAGACGATTTGGGCTATGGCGACGTGGGCTTCAATGGTCAGCAAAAAATAAAAATGCCAAATATTGATAAGCTAGCTAAAAACGGGATGGTTTTTACTAATCATTATACTGGTTCTACCGTATGTGGACCATCACGAGCGGTATTGATGACAGGTAAGCATACAGGACACAGTACAGTAAGAGGTAACCCTAGATGGACGGCCAGTGGAACTCCGGTAGATATTAATGCAGAAGATATTACTGTGGCAGAAGAGCTTAAACGAGCAGGGTATACCACGGGTATTATTGGTAAATGGGGCTTAGCAGAAAACTTAGCAGATGGTTTACCCAACAAACAAGGATTTGATTATTTCTACGGATTCAATCAGCATTCACCAGCACATCATTATTATCCTAAAACCATATTTGAAAACGGGAATGAGCTAACCTTAGAAGGAAACGACCCTCAAACTAAACAAGGGCAGTATATTCACTATTTAATAAATGAAAAAGCAACTCAATTTATTGACAAAAACTATAAGGAACCTTTCTTCTTGTATTTAGCTTATACCATTCCTCATTTTGAGTTAACTATTCATGAAAAAGAAAAAGAGCAATACAAAAGCTTGGGATGGCCTAAACGCAAGATGACACCAGGGGGCTACTATCACGATGCAGAAGGGCATACTACCTATGCAGCTATGGTTTCGACTATGGATAAAGATATTGGTAAACTTATGAAGCAACTGGAAGATCTTGGTGTTACCGAAAACACCTTGGTTATATTTGCAAGTGATAATGGGCACGAATACGACGATTTAAAAAATGAGTTTTTCAACAGTAATGGCGATTTTAAAGGACATAAACGGGATTTGTACGAAGGTGGCATTCACACCCCATTTGTAGCCTATTGGCCCAATAAAATTAAAGCTGGTTCAACCACAAATCATCTTTCCGCTTTTTGGGACTTTTTGCCAACAGCATGTGATTTGGCTGGTATAACACCAACTGATGAAATTGATGGTATTTCTTATGCTCCAACACTTTTAGGAAATGAAAATCAGCAACAAAAACACAACTATTTGTATTGGGAGTTTAATGAAAGACAAGGGCCAATTCAAGCGGTGAGACAAAACAATTGGAAAGCTGTTAAGTTCGATAAAAAACCTGTTGAATTATATAATTTAAGTAATGATACAGGCGAGCAAAATAATATTGCAGAACAGCATCCAGAAAAGGCAAAGGAGCTACTATATTTTATCAACAATTCTAGAACAGAACATCCGGAGTTTCCTTTGATAAAAAAGACGCTTAAAAAATATAATCATTGACATCTCCTAAATATGAGAATACATATAATAATATTGACTCTTTTGATTACCTCAATTAGCTCTTGTAATAGCCAATCCAATCGAAAACAAAATACCAAACCCAATATCGTTATCATAAATGTGGACGATATGGGGTGGAGAGATGTTGGTTTTATGGGCAGTGAGTATTACGAAACACCCAATATAGATTATTTGGCTAGTCAAGGCATGGTATTTACAAACGGCTATGCCGCATCGGCGAATTGTGCTCCAAGCAGAGCCTGTTTAATGACAGGGTTATGGACACCACGTCATGGTATTTATACGGTTAATTCTTCTGAAAGAGGGCAATCGAAAGACCGAAAACTAATTCCGACACCAAATACAACCATACTTGCGCCAACCCATGAAATCATCCCGAAAGTTTTAAAAAAGAACGGTTATAAAACATGTCATGCAGGGAAATGGCACTTGAGTCACGACCCTTTAGAATATGGGTTTGATGTGAATATTGGAGGGGGACATAACGGACTTCCCAAAAGTTATTATCCACCCTATAAAAATGTTAAAATTGAAAAGGGTAAGAGCGAATATTTAACCGATTTGATAATGGAAAACACGTTGAAATTTGTAGATACAATTTCATCCCCATTTTTTCTGTATTATTCGCCTTATGCTGTACATACGCCAATAATGCCTGTAGATAGCTTATTGCCTAAATACAAAAATAAGGCGTCTTGGAATGGTCAAGGAAACCCTAAGTATGCCTCAATGGTTGATAATTTAGATAGAAACATTGGTTTATTAATTCAGAAGTTAAAAGAGAAAAATCTTTTCGATAATACATTTCTAGTGTTTACATCTGATAATGGCGGACTCTATGGAATAACAAAACAAAAACCTTTACGAGCAGGAAAGGGGAGTTATTACGAAGGCGGAATTAGAGAGCCTTTTTTCTTCGTTTATAACCACAAAATTAAACCTAATACAAAAAGCGATGTGCCGATAACCAATATCGATATATTTCCAACAATATTGAATTATGCTGATTTAGAAAATTCCCAACTTGAATTGGATGGAGCCAATCTATCTTCGATTTTAGAAGGAAAAACAGAAACACTAGAGCGACGATTGTTTTGGCATTTCCCTATTTATTTACAGGCCTATTACAGAAAAGACAATGAAAATAGAGACCCTTTATTTAGAACACGGCCAGGTTCTGTGATTCGCAAAGGCGATTGGAAATTGCATTACTATTTTGAGGATGATGGGGTAGAGTTGTATAACCTTTCTGAAGATATTGGAGAACAAAATAATTTGGCTTCAATAGAAACTGACAAAAAGGAAGAATTGTTGGGTGAGCTAAAAAACTGGTGGTTGGAAACCAATGCACCGATTCCAAAGGAGCTAAATCCAGAATTTATTTCTAAAAATTAAAGATTAATCATGATAAATCGATTAGAATTATGCAAGCAATTTTAGGTGTAATATTTCATTCGTTAGGTGGCGTGGCCGCGGGCAGTTTTTATATGCCTTACAATAAAGTAAAGGGATGGGCCTGGGAATCCTACTGGATGGTAGGTGGGGTTATGTCTTGGTTGATTGTACCTCCGATTGCAGCGTATTTAACCGTGCCCGGGTTTGCTGAAATCATAGCATCCAGTTCAGGAACCATTATAGGGTTTACATTTTTAATGGGGCTACTTTGGGGCGTTGGTGGTTTATCTTATGGTTTAGGCATTCGTTATTTAGGCATGTCTCTGGGTAACTCTGTTGTACTTGGGTTTTGTGCGGCTTTTGGAGCATTAGTGCCTTCTGTTTATTATAATTTCGTTCCCACGGATGGCAAAACATCGTTTACGGAAATGCTTTCTTCCTCGGGAGGAAGAATAGTTTTTGTAGGCGTTTTGGTTTGCTTGCTCGGTATAGTTATTTCTGGTAAAGCAGGTATGATGAAAGAGGGTGAGCTGTCAGAGGAAGAAAAGAAGAAAACTGTGAGCGAGTTCAATTTAGTAAAAGGGCTTATTGTAGCCACGTTATCAGGAATTTTAAGCGCTTTTTTTAGTTTTGGTATTGAAGCAGGAAAACCGTTGGCTGATGCCGCTGTGGTTGCGGGATATGACCATTTATACGCTAATAATGTAACTTTTGTGGTCATACTTTGGGGTGGACTTGTTACTAATTTGGTTTGGACAACTATACTAAGTCTTAAAAACAAATCATATAGGGATTTTGTGAATACCAATACCCCAATAAAAAATAATTTAATGTTTTCTGCTTTGGCCGGCACAATTTGGTTTTTACAATTTTTCTTTTACGGTATGGGTGAGAGCAAACTGGGTAGTGGTGCAAGTTCTTGGATATTACACATGTCCACCATTATTTTAACCGCTAATTTTTGGGGTATCTATCGTAAAGAATGGCATGGGGTGGCCAGTAAAACTAAATGGACAATTACTGCTGGTATCACAGTAATTCTATTATCCGTAGTATTGGTTGGAATAGGCAATTCGTTATAACCTTAAATTTAGATACATAGGGATAACTTATTGACTTATAACTTATTTTAAATAATTAAAAGGTAGTTTTAATTTATCATGGAACAAATAAAAAAGCAGTGCATATTATTTTTCGCAGTAGTGTGTTTATTCTCATGTAGAAGCAAAACAAGTGAGGAAAAGGTTGTAGTCCAAAAACCCAACCTACTCTTCATTTTTGCAGACCAATACAGACAGGCCTCATTGGGTTTTTTAAATGAAGACCCTGTGTACACTCCAAACTTAGATAAGCTTGCAAAAGAAGGCGTTTTTTTTAGTGAAGCCGTGTCAAACAACCCATTATGTAGTCCGTATAGAGCCATGTTGATGACAGGGCGGTATTCACTATCCACAGGTGTGGTGGAAAATTGCAACTCTCAACGAACAGAGTTTGGGAACTATTTAAAAAAAGATGAGGTTTGTATTTCAGATGTTTTAGTTGACAATGGTTACAATGCTGGTTATATTGGTAAATGGCATTTAGATGGTCCAGAGCCAACACCACCAGATGTAAAACGTGTTTGGGATACTTGGTGCCCACCAGATAGAAGGCATGGGTTCTCGTTTTGGTATGCTTACGGTACTCATAACAGGCATAATGCTCCTTATTATTGGACTACAAATGCTAAAGAAGATGAAAAAACATACATCAAAAAATGGTCTGCAGAACACGAGGCTGATGTTATTATGGATTATTTAGATAACACTGAGAATCAGCGAAAAAGTAAAGAGCCATTTGCCTTGTTTTGGTCTATTAATCCACCACATACACCGTTTAAACAAGTGCCAGAACGTTACCAAAAACGTTATGAAGGCTTAGATTATAAAGAAGTGTTGAATCGTCCAAATGTTCAGTTTACTGATAATTATGATTTGAAAAGAGGAGACCATGGCGTAGAAAAACGTTTAAATGAAGCCAAAGATTATTTTGCTTCTGTTAATGGCGTGGATGACCAAATAGGTCGTGTTATCGAAAAATTAAAGGAGAAAGGCTTATATGAAAATACTATTATTGTGTTTTCAGCAGATCATGGTGAAATGTTAGGAAGCCAAGGGTTGATGCATAAAAATGTTTGGTTTAAAGAGGCGTATAGTATTCCTTTTATAGTTCATTATCCAAAGAAAGTTAAGCCGAAAAAAGAGGATTTACTAATCAGCGTACCAGATTATATGCCAACGCTTCTGGGATTAATGGATTTAAAGACTGAAATTCCTAAGGTTGTTGAAGGTGTTGATTATTCCAATCTATTTTTTGATAAGGAAGTCATCCGTCCAGAAAAGCAGTTGTATTTTGGTGGTAAAAGTTTTGTATCAAAAGGCGATGCCAGAGGTTTTCGAACTAAAGACTATACTTACGCTGTGGTAAGACATGAAAATGGGGATAAGTATCATTATCTTTATCATGATGCTGTAGACCCGTATCAAATGACCAATATTTGGGGTGAAAACCCTGAGCTGGATCATAAAATGGAGTCTGAATTAGCTGAATTACTAACCTCTATGAACGACCCTTGGTAAATTGAAGCATTACAAATGAAAACAAACCGTCGAAATTTTATAAAAGGTATCTCTAGTGTTGGACTATTCAGTTTATCCTATCCTTTATTATCATCCTGTATTAGTGATAAAGAAGTATTGGCTGAGAAAATCACAAAAATTGAATTTTACCAATACAACATCAATATACCACGTTATTTTTCTTTTGGTACTTGGTTAAATCGTCAACACATATTTATGAAAATTAGTGCAGGCGATTATTATGGCTGGTCTGAAATTCCTGCTTCTAGAAATAATCCTGAAGTCGATTTGAGCCCATGGGTTAACTATGTAAAACAGTTCAAAGGTTTACAAGTTTTAGAAGCGCAAAAATTGTTACAATCTCAACAAGTAAAAGGTTCTAAAACATCTTTTAAATATTTAGAATTGATGGATATGGGTTTGCTTGATTTGGCAGGTCGTTTGCAAAATAAACCTTCGGTTGAATTATTAGGGTTGCATCAAAAAGAAGCCGTTCCTGGTTTATATTGTATTTTACATAAAGATGAAGGTAAAGTACGTGAGGAAGCTGAAAAAAGTTTGAAGCAAAACCTTGGGCACCACATGAAATTTAAAATGTATGGTGATGTTGAGGTGGATTTAAAGTTACTTCGAATTATTCGCGAGGTTTTAGGAAAAGATGCTACTGTGATTTCTGATGTCAATAAAGGATATAAAAAATGGAAATCGCTAGAAGAATTGGCTGAAATTTTAAATACTTTTAAAGAGAATGGGCTTAATGCCATTGAAGATCCAGCGCCTTTAAGCACTGACCAATGGATTGCACTCCAAAAAATGACTGGAGATTTAGATTTAATTCCAGATGCACCCATGCGTCCAGCTTGGTTGGGTGTAGATAAATTACAAAAGGGGATGGGGCGAATTATCAACTTGCATCCTTCTACAATGGCAAGTTTTAGTCATACAGCTATGTTGGCAAAAAAAGTACATGATATTGGTGCAAAAGTTATGATTGGTGATGATAGTTTGGTGGGGCCTGCATGTACCGCATGGCAACAAATTGCTATTGGTTCAGGGGCTACTTGGGTTGAAGCTATTGAGAAAGAAGAGGATTCTAAAGAATATTTGGAATGTATATTAAAATCTGCCACCACTAAACGAAGTGATGGTTATTATAAAATGGACTCAAGACCAGGTTTTGGTTTAGAGCTTGATGAAAAGCGACTAAAGCGCATTTGTAAACGGTATATTGAGGTCTAAATTATTTAATTCTCATCATCTTTCTTAAATTAAGTATGTGATTTCCGTGAAGGTACAGGATATTTGTTAAAGAACACTTCACTACATTCACCAGTATTTACTTTAAAAAGCAATTTCGTTAAAATGAAAAAAAGTCAATCCATTTTTTTAGTACTATTATTGGTATTTGGAGGAGTATCTTGTCAACAAGTTTCAACGTCTAAATCTTCTTTGTCCTTTGAAACATTATCAGTCAATTCAAAGCAAAATCCTAAAACGATAGAAAGCCTTCGGCCTACTTTCTCTTGGATTGTAAATAGTAATGGTTTTAACAAGTCGCAGTCGGCATATCATATTTTAGTAGCATCTTCGGAAGGAAAATTAAACGAAAATGATGCTGATATTTGGAATTCGGGTGAGATAAAAAGCGATAATTCAGCCTTTATAAAGTACCAGGGTAAAACCCTAGAGGCATTACAAAGATATTTCTGGAAAGTGAAAATTTGGGACGAAGATAGCGTAGCTTCTTCTTGGTCCGATGTGCAAACTTTTGAAATGGGATTGATGAATGAAGTGAATTGGGGCGATGCCAAATGGATTACGTTGAACGAAGATAAGAGAATTTCAGAATACCGTTTTAGAGATTATAAAACAGGAAAAATGAATAAACCTGAACCAGTGGATGGTTTTCCTGCAAGTTATTTTAGAAAGGAACTTGAAATTGAAAAAGAGATTGAAAACGCTCAAGTTTATATATGTGGTTTAGGGTATTATGAACTGTTTTTAAACGGTGAGAAGTTGGGCGACCATGTCTTAGACCCCGCACCATCAAACTACGATAAGCAAGCCTATTATGTAAATTATGATATTACAGACGATTTAAAATCAGGTAAAAACGCCTTTGGAATTAATTTAGGAAATGGGTTCTACGGTCAAAATATTTCTTGGAAACGCGACCCTGAATCGGATAAAGATTTGGCTTATGGGCCACCAACGGTGCGTTGTTTGGTGAAGTTAAAATATACGGATGGTTCCGAATCTGATTTTGTTACTGATGCCTCTTGGAAAGAATCTACCGGACCTATTGTGTTTAATAATATTTACGGAGGTGATACCTACGATGCTCGGTTTGAAATTGGCGATTGGACCACGGTGGATTACGACGATTCAGAATGGGGACATGCCAAGGAAGTTTTACCAAAAATTAAAAAGATTAGTGCGCAACAAATTCCTCCAATTAAAAAGCTTCAAGAGTTTGAACCCCAAAAGATTTTTAAAGGCGCGGATGGAGAGTGGATTGTAGATTTCGGACAAAACATTGCAGGTTGGATAACGTTGAATGTAACAGAAAAAGAGGGACAGCTGATTGAGGTGATTACTACAGAAGCCTTATTAACCGATGGTAGTGATATTTATCCGGGTTCTACTGGTGGTGGAGCAAATGGTATGCCTCAATTATACGAGTATATCTGTAAAGGGGATGGTTTGGAGTCTTGGGAACCAAAATTTAGTTATCATGGTTTTAGGTTTGCTAAAGTGAAAGGCGTTTCAACCAAACCAGATGGCAACATGATTAAGGCGGTTTTAGTAGCTACTGATATTCAAGAAACAGGAAGTTTTACCTCTTCGGATGATTTACTTAACAAAATGCACAGTATTAGTAAGTGGACTATTGTTGATAACATTCACGGTATCCCGGAGGATTGTCCCCACCGCGAAAAATGCGGTTGGTTGGGCGATGCACATGCATTTTGTGAGTACGCCTTGTACAATTATGATATGTACGATTTCTATAAAAAATACATGGAAGATATCCGCACGCAAATGCGTCCAACAAAAGGTCATAATAACCCTGAATTGAAATTTCCAGTACCTACAATGATTGCTCCGGGTAAGCGTACTTCAACTTACGCAAAAATAGATTGGGGAGTAGCCACCATGTATTTGCCTTGGTATAATTATAAGTTTTATGGTGATGATGACATTGTAAAAGAATATTATGATGACATGAAAGGCTTAACGGATTTCTATCTAAACTTTAAAGGTGAAAACGGTATTATGCAAGATGGTATGGGCGATTGGTGTCCGCCGCTTTGGGATAGACGTAAAAATCCAAGTGCCATGGAATGCGACCCGATCATTTCGGCAAATGCCTATTTTTATGATGTGTTGGGTATTATGGAGCGCTTTGCCAAAATGAATGATGATTCAGAATATGAAGCAACTATGAAACAAGAGAAAGAAGCATTGAAAACTGCATTCAATAAAGAATTCTTAGTTGAAATCCCAGGAACCAATCATAAATGGTATCAAAGTCAGACCGCTACCGTTCAAGCATTACAATTTGGAATCGTCCCAGAAAACGACATTGAAACGGTGGTAAACGGATTGGTGCACGATATTGTTGATGTAAAAGGAGGTCATCATTCTACAGGTATTCATGGTAACAGATACATTTACACAGTTTTGTCAAAATATGGAAAGGCAGATTTAGCTTATGATATTTTAACCACACCAGATTTTCCGAGTCAGACTTATGTAATGAATTCTGGCTTCACTACATGGCCAGAGCGTCAGTTTGTATGGGAGGAAATGGAAGGTCCAACTAATTCCTTGAATCACCCGATGCATACAGGTTTTGCTACTTATTTTTATGAGAGTTTAGGTGGTGTTCAGTCATCTACTGATGCACCAGGATTTAAGACATTTACTGTAAATCCTGAATTTCCATCAAAAATTACCAATACAAAAGTTAATGTGCCAACACCTTATGGTACAATTACAAGCGATTGGAATTTTGAAAACGGAACATTAGCAATGAATCTTACTGTGCCGTTTAATACAAAAGCAATTTTAATTTTAAATGATAAAGAATTAGAAACTTTAGTTATTAATGGAAAATCGTTCTCAAACGCGAAAAATGAATATGGTTTACAAATTGGGGATAACTCAAGTGTAATTGTAGGTTCTGGAGACTATGAAATAGTTTATTCAAAATCTTAACTCTAAAACTTTGTGATGTTGGTGTGTTTTAAGTCAGTTATATAGACTGTTGAAGTTGATATATCGCTTATGAAATCATTTAAACCCATATTATTAATTGTTTTTATCTTTTCTTCTTTTGGATGCACTCCTGAAATTGAATTTAAAAACGTAGAAAAGTCTAGAGTCATTATTCTAGCTGATATGGGTAATGAACCGGATGAGGTTCAGCAAATGTTACATATGCTAATATGTTCCAACACCTTCGATTTAGAAGGTCTTATAGCGGTTTCTAGTCCGTTTAGAGGTTTAAATCATCCAAATCCCGAGTATCAAACGCTTAAGCCTGAATTATTTCTCGAGCTTATAGATGCCTATGAAATGGTGTTGCCCAATTTAAAGCTACATGCCAAAGGATGGCATGACCCAGAGTGTTTAAGAAATATTATAGTGGTTGGGCAACCTGACAACAGGCGCATCGGTATTGGTGATGGAAAAAGTACAGAGGGTTCCAATTTGATAATTGAAGCACTTAATAAAGACGATGAAAGGCCTATTCATATCATTTGTAATGGAGGAGCAGGAACCATTGCGCAAGCACTTTTAGACTATAGGGAAAGCCATACTGAAACGGAACTCCAATCTGCTATTAAAAAACTGTATGTATTTGAAAACGCAGGTCAAAGCACCTTAGGGGCGTGGACATGTAGGGAGTTTCCAGAGATTCATTGGGTTAGAAGTATTTACCAAACTAAAGCCTATGGGGGACCTTGGGCGCATGACTTAGGGCCTCACCATTGGAAACCCTTTGATTATACTGCCAAAGGACAAGACGATTGGGCGAATGCGCATGTTCGGACAGGACATGGGCCACTAGGTGAATTGTATCCAGTGAGAGCTTATGTTAACGAAAATGCCTATTTCACAGAAGCATTGCCCAATTTTATTGAAGGTGGAGGAACCATACCTTGGATGCGTTTTGTGTCCGAAGGACTTACAGACCCAACAAAGCAAACTTGGGGAGGTTGGAGTGGAAGGTACACCCTTGAAAAGGTAGAAAATATTCCAGCCCGATTCGATTTTGTTGCCAAAGAGGAAGCACGATTTAAGCCCTGGGCCATGTACACGGATGCTAAAGACAACTGGACAGACCCTGAAACTGGCAAACAATATGCCGATAAAAATACAGGTATCTTCAGGTGGCGACAAGCCATGTGGAATGATTTTAAGGCACGAATGGATTGGTGTGTAAAGTCTTTTGAAGAAGCAAACCATTATCCAAAAGCGGTTATTAATGGTGATGAAAGTGACGCTATTTTATTTCTAGAAAGTAAAATAGGTGAAACTTTGAGTTTTGATGCCTCAAAGTCTGCAGACCCTGATAATGATACATTGAGATTCAACTGGTTTATGTATTCAGAAGCAGGTAAAGCCCCATATAACAAGGTGTTTCCAATTGAAAATGCTTCAACAAATAAAATAGCCTTCGATATTCCAGAAGATGCGCAAGGGAAGGAGTTACACCTTATACTTGAAGTTTGGGATGAGAACAAAATTGTTCCTTTAGTTGATTATCGACGTGTTGTGATTAAGGTTAATTAGTTTAAAACAACTTTAAAACTAATAAGTTTAAGGGTGGGGGGCTTCTTTTAGTTGATACTACATGACAGTTCAGGATAAAGGAATCTATTATCTTAACTATATTTGCTGTTGTAAAAACAATTCTTGTTGTTTTTATAATTGAAGTATAACAAAATTATATTTTACTAATTTGTTAGTTTGATGATAAAAAAAAATTATGAAAAATAGAATTACCTTAATTTGCTTTTTTTGTTTAACAATTGGAGGGTTTGCGCAAACAACATGTGACGGGTTACTTCCTTTTGAAGAGCAAAATGGGCTTTTGACAATTGAAATGGAATCTGGTATCTTACCTTCTGGGTCAGATTGGCAAATAGGAAGTGAAGCAGACCCTGATTTAACTGGATCAACTATTAATTATTTATATTGGACGGGGTCACAGTCTTTTAATGCTCTTTCTGGTGCGCCTATCGTTTATAATATAAAAATAAACACTCCGGGAACCTATAAATTTGAATGGCGCATGAGAGTAGGAATGGGAACTAGGACCGGTGAACATAACGATGCTTGGTTAAAAATAGATGGAGAAGATTTTTATGGCATCAAAAATGGAAATAAGGTTTACCCCAAACCTTTATGTAATAGCGATCCTGCTTTAACTTGTGCTGCAGGTAGTTCTACTCAAAACTTTATAAAAGCCTTTGGAAACAGATTAACTTGGGGGTTTGTAACAAACACCAACGACCATGATTCTCATAAAGTTTGGGTTGTTTTTGAAGAAGCTAAAGAATATACCATTACTGTAGATGCAAGATCATCATATTTATTCATTGATAAAATGGTGCTAAGAAGAAGCAATGTTTCTGATGCTGTGTCACGGAATTTAAATAACCCGGAATCTACTTGTTATGACCCTTTATCTATAAATGATGTAAGTAAAAGGGAAGCAAAAATCTACCCAAACCCAACAACTGGGAAAATAGAAATCAGCAATCTTCCTGTTGATTCTAGTTTGATTATTTCCAATATTTCTGGAGCCGTAATCCGAAAAATAAATACAAAGCAGTCCTCAGAAATTATTGATATTAGTGACCTAGGAAGTGGTGTTTATTTTATATCAAGTACTGATAAAAGTAATTATTTTGTAAAAAAGATTATTAAGATATAACATTTCACAATTTTAAGTTGATTAAGTGGGGTAGAAGCTTGTTATTATTACCTATAATTCTGTTTTTTAACTGTAAAAAAGAGAAGGTAAGCAAACATAGTAAACCCAACATCCTTTTCATTTTAGTTGATGACTTAGGTTATCATGATTTAGGCGTAACAGGCAGTACGTTTTATGAAACGCCTAATGTCGATAAATTAGCAAGTGAAGGAATAATATTCACGAATGGTTATGCTTCAAGCCGTGTTTGTAGTCCCTCAAGGGCAAGCATTATGACAGGTAAATTTACTGCGCGCCACGGTATCACAGATTGGATTGGGGCTAAGGCAGGAGAAGCGTGGCGCACAAGAGGCCGGCATGACCAATTACTTCCGGCAAATTATGTGATGCAGTTGCCTCATGACGATATTACTATTGCAGAGGCCTTTAAGGAAAACGGATACAAAACTTTTTTTGCGGGAAAATGGCACTTGGGTGATAAAGGCTCTTACCCAGAGGATCATGGATTTGATATTAACAAAGGCGGGTTTCATCGCGGTGGACCTGCAGGAGGTTTTTTTGCGCCTTGGAATAACCCTAAACTAAAAAATAAACAAAAAGGAGAAAATCTAACCATGCGTTTGGCAAACGAGACAGCTGATTTTATTTCTAAACATAAAGACTCTACGTTTTTTGCCTTTTTATCTTTTTATGCCGTACATGCCCCAATACAAACTACTCAAGAGAAATGGGCAAAATATAGAGAAAAAGCAGATAGTTTGGGCATAGCCATAAAGGGTTATAAGATGGAGCGCGTTTTACCAATTCGCCAAGTTCAGGATAACCCGGTTTATGGTGGTCTGGTGGAATCTATGGATGATGCCGTAGGTGTAGTTTTAAAAGCCTTAAAGGACAATGGTATAGATGATAATACCATTGTAGTATTCACCTCTGATAACGGTGGCGTTGCTTCTGGTGATAATTACGCCACTAGTAACTTACCGTTAAGAGGGGGGAAGGGCTACCAATGGGAAGGCGGTATTAAAGAACCGTTTTTTATAAAAATACCTTGGTTAAAACAGTTAAAAAAGTCTGAAGTGCCAGTGGTGAGTACGGATTTATATCCTACACTTTTAGATTTGGCAAATTTGCCTTTGAAACAAGAACAACATTTAGACGGCGTAAGTTTAAAACCTTTAATAGAGGGTAAGCAAGCAGAAATTAACAGACCTTTATTTTGGCACTATTCGCATTATGGAAATCAAGGTGGCGAGCCATCTTCAATTATTCAAAAAGAGGGCTGGAAACTCATTCATTATTGGGAAGATGGGCGTGAGGAGCTTTTTAAACTCCCTTCTGAAGAAAATGATAATCAGAACGTGGTTGCCCAACACCCAGAAATCGCCAAAAATTTAAGCAATCAATTACTCACTTGGTTGAAAGAAGTAAATGCACAGTACCCAACCCCGGATGCCGAATTTAATCCAGATAAGCGAAAAATGCGTTTGCAAAAGCTTGTAAACGAAAAATTGCCAAACTTAGAAAAACAAAGACTGGAAGTATTATCTCCAGATTTTAAACCCAACAAAGATTGGTGGGGAAGTCAAATAACCGTTGATTAATTAATAGACGATGAAAGGTATTTATATTTCTTATTTAAGTGTTTTGTTAGTTGGTGTTCTTGTTGCTTGCGGAACAAAATCCAAAAAGAAAGACGATAATAAAAATGAATTTATTTCAATTTTTAATGGTGAAAACCTTGAAGGATGGGAAGGAGACCCTACATACTGGCGTGTTGAAAATGGAATATTGGTAGGCGAAGTTACTCCAGAGACTATTTTAAAGCGCAATTCATTTATCATTTACGAAAAAGAACAACCTGAAAATTTTGAATTAAAACTGGAATATAGAGTTTCAGAATCTGGGAATAGCGGATTCAATTATAGAAGCGAAATTATTGAAGGTGTGCCTTTTGCATTAAGAGGCTATCAATGCGATATTGATGGTAAAAATAAATATACAGGTCAGAATTACGAAGAAAAAAAACGCACCACATTAGCCTACATGGGAGAAAAAGTTGTGATACCAAACATGCCAGATTCTATCCCTGAGACTAATTTGCGTAAGAATGTTAAAAAGAACCGTTGGCAAACAAGAACAGTTGTGGACACATTGGCCACTAAGCCTGAATTAAGATCGCATATTAAATCAAACGACTGGAATAGTGTTCATATCAAAGTAAATGGAAACATAATGCAACATTATGTAAACGGCGTTTTGATGAGTGAAGTAGCTGATTTAGATACACTGAATAGGTCGGTTAAAGGATTTATAGGCGTTCAGGTCCATGTAGGTCCTCCAATGAAAATAGAATACAAAGATATAATGTTAAAAACCTTAGATTAACTATGGTGTGCCTTTCCGGAAGAAATGCCATAAACTTAAATTTTAAGTAAAATTAGGTCTAAATAGTCAAAGTATAATTGGTGGTTGCTTATTAATCCTCGAACTTTGGAAGGCTAAATAAAAAATGATATGAAGAAAATAATTAATTTTAGTTTTGGCGTGATTCTTCTGCTTTGTGTAGTTACAGTATTCTACACGTGCTCAAAGGCAGAAGATGTTCAAGAAGTTATTACCGAAAAACCTGATCCGGTTGACCCAGAAGAGCCCGAAGAACCTGAAAACCCACAAGAACCTGGAGGTATAGATGAAAATGATGTAGACCCCAACCAATTGGTAACAATTAATACAGGTGCGGTGGTTGCCCCATTTCATAATTTTTGGTCAACACGACCTATGATTAATCAAACAAGGTTTAGTGCCTCTGGTTTTAGAAATTCGATAATCCCCATAAAAGATTATGTGAAAAGTTATAATCTTGTGAGGACAATGGGTGGAAGAACAGATAACCGAAATATATTTTATCAAGGAGTGGACGCCTCAGGTAATATTATCACAGATTTTAGTGATTTGCTTACCAATATGCGCGATTTTATGAGTACTGGTTTTAAACCGAGAATTGTACTAAGTAAAGTACCATGGGAAATGGTTGAAAACAAAGTGGTTAGTACTTATGGTAATACAAGTCCTCCTGATAATTACGATCACTGGCGCCAGTATGTAAATGCTTTTTTAACCACGCTGGTTAACGAATTTGGCATGAATGAAGTAAAGACTTGGCGATTTAGGGTGAGTACAGAGCCCAATTTTACCCCAGATCATTGGCGCGGTACAAAAGAAGATTATTTTAAGCATTACGATATCACTGTTGATGAGGTTTTAAAAGTGATTCCTGATGCCATTATTGGGCCTGGAAATATGTTAACCGAAGCTAGTGCGGCGACATATACAACAGAGCTAATAGACCATTGTGCAACCGGTACTAATTATGCCACAGGTGCTACTGGGACAAAAATGGATTTTTTCAGTATTTCATATTATGAGAAAATTGACCAAAACACCGTGGCTTTGCCCGAAAAAATTCAATCTTACAGAAATAAACTAAATAGTATCCCCAAATTTTCAAATATTCCCTTGGATATTCAAGAATTTGGAATGCTAAGGGACGAAAACCGTATAAGGGGTTTAAGTTTATCCGACGCCACAGAACTAGGAGCTAGTTGGTACGCCACTGTAGCAGATATGGTTTACGAATTTAAAATTAATGAAGTTTACGATTGGGGGCAGGAGATAGAATCCAGTGTTTTGCCACAAGCCAGAAAAAATGTAATGCGTATGTTTCAAAAGATGGAGGACGGCAATAGGCTAGAAGCCGTAGATAATTTAAACGGCTACGCTGGGGTTATACCAGTGGTAAAAGGCGATATCGTTTATTTGTTGGTTTACAATCACAATCCATCAAGAACGAGTACAGCGAAACGCACCCTATATCCTAAATTGGAAAGTGGGGTAATTGCCAGTGGAACAACCTGGAAAATGAATGAATGGACTGTCGATAAAAACCATGGGGTTATGATGCACGAGCTTTATAAGGATGTAAGAAATGCAGGAGTCAATGAAAAAACTGATGGACGCATTTATGGTAACAGACCATCTGATAGATTTGAAGATGGGTGGAAAGATGTGCTAAATGCCAATTTGTCCAAATACACTGATTTAGCTAGACTGCCTCAAACCATGACAGATTCTCTTGTAGGTAAAAGAAATGGAAGCTTGATACTTAAAGTTGATTTAGAACCGCATAGCGTAAAGCTAATTGAATTAATTCCGGAATAAAAACCAAACTAACTTGTGAAAACGCAACGAACAAAAATCCAAACGGGAAAAGCAGTTCTTTTTCTGCTTTTTAGCTTAATTACACTTGCAACTTTTAGCCAAATTAAACATGGACTACGTGATGATTTGGGCAGACATGTTATCCCTAGGGGATTCGTGATGAATACCAACGATCATAAAGGTGAAGTGTTTTTTAATAGCGATGACTATGCCCGTATGGTTAGAATGGGGTCCAATTATCAAGTGATTCGTTTAGAACTTGGAAAACTAAGCGAATTTCCAGGAGGAAAACTAGAGCCTAATTATTTGAAAAAACTGGACTCACTTGTCGCCTTAGGAAAACATCATGATATCAAAACCGTTTTTAAAATGACGGTGTATGGAGTTGAAAAATTTGTTTGGGAAGAATTTTGGCTGAACAAGAATAACGAGTATGAAACCTATATTGATGCATGGAAAGTGATTTGGAATCGGTATGCCAAAAACACAGCTGTTGCAGGTTATGACGTGGTTAATGAGCCAAGGAAACTCACCATGGATATTTCGTATAATCAGTTGACCAAAAAGTATTTAATTCCGCTATATCAAAAAATTATTGATGAAAGTCAAAAAATCAATGCTGATAAAAAGATTCTGATTCAATCCATATTTATGAATAAAGGAGAGGGGATTGACAACAATCAATATGCCGAAATTACTGCGCCTATAAATCGGAAAAACGTTGTGTTTGCACCTCATATTTATCAAAATAAAATCGATTTTATAAAACCAGTGATGGATCGTTTTGACAAGGAATCCGATTTGCTAAATGCACCAATTCTAATTGGGGAGTGGGGGTTTCCAACCTTCGCAAAAACCGATACCTTAATCAGTGGTAGGTTAGGGCAATTGGAATACAAGGAGCTTTACATCAAAACTGCCGAGGTTTTTGATAGAATGGGGGTAGGTTCCATTAAAGCATGGTTTTTGGGCAATCGAACTATGCAACATTTCTTATCCGGAGGACCTTCAACTTGGGCCATTTTTAGCGATAGTACAGATGCAGGAACTGTCGAGCGCAAATATATTACTGATGTAATTTCAAGGCCATTTCCGCAAACCGTTGCAGGTGATATCAAATCCTTCTTTTTTAACCATGCCACTAGAAAGTTAAATGTCAATTTCAAACCAAATAAGAAGCAAGGTGCTTCCAAAATTTTTATTGGAGCCAATAGGCACTATCCTGATGGTTTTTCGGTATTAATTGACGATGATATCGTGTTATACCATAATCCTATAAAAAATGTAGGATTGGAAGTTTACAAAGCTCCAGAACAGTTTGATATCTCAAACTTTATTTGGGATGAAAAAACGCAAAAGCTATTCATACTAAAATGGCCTGAAACACAAGAAAACATCAGTTTGCGAATCGTACCTGGTATTCGAAACTTTAATAATAACTAAATTTTTTTTAACCAAGCGATGATGATTATTAAAACCTTTAACATCCAATTCGTATGTCTTCTTTTTCTAACTTTTGGTTGCTTGTCTTGTGAGAACAAATCAAATAATGCCTCCGATACCTTTGAAAAAACAAGAACAAAATACAACTTCAATCCTGATTGGAAGTTTATCAAAGAAAACCCAGAAAATGCCCAAAATAAAGGTTTTAATGATGCTGAATGGAGTACGGTAAGTTGCCCACATACCTTTAATGATGTGGATACTTTTGACGATTACAGTTTAGGACATCATGATGGTGAGGAAAACCAATGGCGAGGTACTGTATGGTACCGTAAGCATTTTAGGTTGCCTGAAACGGACGCAGGAAAAAAAGTATTTATTGAGTTTGAGTCGGTACGTCAAATCGCCGATGTGTACATCAATGGTGTGCATTTAGGGCAAAACCAAACAGGTTTTATTCCTTTTGGATACGACTTAACGCCTCATTTGAATTTTGAAGGAGATAACGTCATCGCGGTAAAGGTCAACAACGATCGTGGCGATCATTTTAGGGACAATTTTCCGTTGGTTTGGAACCATGAGCATTGGCATCCTACCCATGGCGGTATTTATCGAAACGTGTTTTTACATATAATGGACCCACTTCATATAACCCTTCCGCTTTATGATAATTTGGAAACATTGGGGACTTACGTGTATGCTGATAATATATCGGAAGCCAGTGCGGATATTTTCGTAAATGCCGAGGTTCAAAATGAATACAGTGAGCCTAAAACGGTATCTTTTGAAGCGAAGATATTTGATAACGATGGAAAACTTGTTGGGGTTTCAGGAGCGCAACAAAGTGTAAATGTTGGAGAAAAATTCACCTTTTCAGTTCAAACCACTTTAGAAAATCCAAACCTTTGGTACACGCGTCATCCGTATATGTACACCGTAGAAAGTGTATTGAAAGTTGATGGTAAAGCCATCGATTCCTATAACACACCTTTAGGAATACGCAATTTCAATTTCGATAAGGACAAAGGTTTTTTCAATAATGGGGAGTATGCTAAACTACACGGTTGGGGACAAAAGCCTACCAATACATGGGCAGGTTTAGGCACAGCCCTACCTGATTGGTTGCGCGATTATACGTTTAGATTGATGGATGAAGCTGGAGGTAATTTTATTCGGTGGGGGCACTGTGCAGGATCGCCAGCCGAGGTGGCCATGGGCGATAAATACGGTTTTGTAACCTTGATGCCGGGAGTAAGTGGAGAGTCTGAAGATGAAGGCGAAACTTGGGATATCCGTATCAAGGCATTTAAGGATATGATTGTGTACTACCGAAACCACCCTTCAATTTTTATATGGGAAGGTGGTAATTGGGCCGAAAGTGAAGCGCATTATAAAGAAATTTTAGAGGTTATCAGTACATTCGACCCTAACGGAAAACGCTTAATGGGTAATAGAAGGGCTGATGTTAAAAATGACTCAGAGGGTTATATTTCTATTGAAATTGGAACCGAAGGTTGGGAGCGTGAATACCCTGATTTACCCTTGATTGAAAGCGAATACATGCGCGAAGAAGCACCAAGGCGAATTTGGGATAAGCATTCGCCTGATGATAATTTCTTTAGCCATCCTAACATTAAAAAGAACACCTATAAAATTACCTCGGAGCAATTTGCCGTAAGACAAGTAGAACACTGGTGGGACAAAATGGGCAGAAAAGCCTATCATGTTGGTGGTGCCAATTGGGTTTTTACAGACGGTACGCACGGTGGTCGTGGACAAACCGAAGTGACCAGAGCTAGTGGAGAGGTAGACGCGGTGCGTTTGCCCAAAGAGGCCTTTTATGCCACAAAAGCCATGTGGCGACCAGAACCACAGGTGCATATCATAGGGCATTGGAATTATAAAGAAGGTACAAAAAAAGACATTTTTGTAGTGTCTAATACCGCAGGGATAAAACTCTATGTTAACGGTAGGTTGGTAGGTGAAAACAACACACCTGAAAGCGGATATCTTTATGCATTCAAAAATGTTGTATGGGAAGCAGGAGCAATTAAAGCGGAAGGGATTGTTGATGGTGAAGTAAAAGCAATGCATACAAAAGAAACCTCGGGCGAGCCAGTAGCACTCAAGTTAACCCCAATTGTTGGCCCAAAGGGATGGCAAGCTGATGGTTCTGATATTGCATTAATTGATGTTGAGGTTGTGGATACTAAAGGAAGACGTTGCCCTTTAGCCAAAGGACGTGTAGATTTTACCATTGAGGGGCCGGCAATATGGCGCGGTGGCTACAATAGCGGAAAGGAAAATTCTACCAACAATTTATTTTTAGATGTTGAAGCCGGTATTAATCGGGTGGCGGTGCGGTCACTTTTAGATGCTGGAACCGTTACGATTACTGCTACACAAGAGGGTTTAACTCCAGCAAGTGTCACATTAACATCAAACAAGGTAGAAATTGTAGATGGACTAACTTTAGAGTTGCCACAGGTTTATGAAAATGTGTTGACCGAAGAGCCTATGCCAATACATATGCCCGAAATCCCAGAGTATATTCCAGGAGAAACTAACAAAAGTAAATTGTTTACTAAGTTTAGTTACACCGGTGATGGAAAAGCGATGTTAAGAACAAACATGCATTGGGGTAAAAAATCACATACCGATTTAGAACATAACTATACAGTAATCCCCAGGTACTTAGTTGGCTCTGAATACATAAGAACACCAAATTCTGATAAAGGCTATTGGGCAAGAGACCAATTACAATTTATTGCAGGGCAAAAAATGCACATTTACGTTTTACATGACGACCGTGTACCACGTCCAGAGTTTTTGTTGGAAGATTTTAAGGATACTAAAGATAACATAAAACTAGATGAAGCTGTTATGTCATTATTTCATCGAGTAGCAGAAGCAGGAGAGAGTATTATTATGGCTGGAAATAGTGATGGTGATGTGCCTGAGGATGCCAAAATGTACACCGTAATAGGTAAAAAGTTTTAAAAGGTTAAAGTATTTAATTTTTAGGATAGGCCCTTGTTTGTCAGAAATATTGAAAAACCACCATAGTTTAGTCGGAACGATTAAATGAGCTATTTTATCGGATTTTTGTTGACAATCAGCATAGTTCAGGATATTTTTTAGTGAAGATTGGTATAACTTACGCAAAAATTATAGTTATGACTCAGAATACTAGATACAAATTACAATCATATAAAGGCGTAATTCTTTTAATATTAGTATTCGCTTGTTATTCACAATTTTACGGACAGGAATATCCGTTTACCCTGCCGAATGATATAACTGCCTCCTTAAATGTGGATACGGATGATACTGAGCCCTTTAATAACAAAATAATAGGCTATAATATTCAAGGGTTTGATACCCAACTTCAAAAGGATTTTATAAATCTTGTGGATCCTGTGACTATTCGATTTCCGCATGGGGTTTGGGCCAATTTTTACGAATGGCAAACCGATGGCTATCAGGATGATGCCTATGATAACAGGGATCATGAGGAAGCATTACAAACCTTTGTATGCTGTATCACGGGAGACATCGATGGTATTGCAGATTTAAATACACAAAAAAAGAACAGAACTGGAGGTGAGGGCTATGATATGATGTGGACCTACTCAATCAATTTTGATGATGGGGCAAGTAGCGTTGCCAGAGCGCAAAAAGATATTGGTTTAGGGCTGGAAGTAAAAGCCATTGAATTAGGAAACGAGCACTTTTGGAGAGGACAGCGCTCATTAAGAACAGAAACACCCGAAATGTATTTATCGGCCGCTTCAGAAGTGTCTAGTGCGCTTAAAGCAGAATTTCCAGATATTAAATTGTCTTTGCCTTTAAGTTGGAGAAATGGTATTGACAGTTCAATAGACCATACAAGCTACAACAATACCATTATCGGAGATGGAAGTTTTTTTGATGCTATATCACTACATAAATATATGGGATCCGATCCTGATCAAGCAGCAGATAGTAATACTGCATACGGCCTATTGTTAACTGCAAAATTGGAACTAGAAGATTCTGCAAACTGGGTAAGAAGCTTTGCTCCTGGAAAGCCAGTTTGGTTAACAGAATGGGGTGTTTCAGCAGGAGATAACGTTCATGGAGGCGCATGTTTAGGAATGGCTGATGTATTTCTGTTTATGGCTGAAAACCAGGATATTTACGAACGTGCCAACTGGTTTATCTTTAATCGAGTTTTGAATTCTATGGTGGTAGTTGGGAGCAATAGAGAACCTGTTTACCCGCTTCAAAAAAGAGGCTATCTGTCCACCTACGAAATTATTCAAGATGTATTTCGAGATGCCACTTTATTAAATGGTACGGTAACGTCTTCGGCACAATTAACCGTTGCTCGGGGTTCGGTAAATGCGGTAAATGCGAGGGCCACGACTGATGAATTTGGCGAAACCAAAGTAGTCGTAGTAAATCTTACGGACAAACCTGTCACTTTTGAATTAAAGTTTGATGATGTGGTGTATTCCAGAAGTTTTAAGCATGAGGCACTGATATTTGAAAATTTAGGCGAAGTAGATCCGATAGATTATTTTTCAGACCCGATGCAATTGGTTAAGGAAGGTACAGGTACAATTACATTGCCACCGTTATCTGTTAGCAAAATTTCAGAGATATATTTTGATGAATCCATCCACCTTATTGCGGGCACCATTCAAGCCGAAGATTATAAGGATGGTGGTGAAGGTGTTGGCTTTTCAGATACAACTGCCGACAATACATTGAGCCCAGGTATCGATACCGATGGGGTGGATGTGGGAACGGACGTAGGTATCACTTACGTTGGTGATACCCAAAATGGAGAATGGTTAAAGTACGATGTCAATGTTTTAAAAGCCGATGATTACGATTTTGAGTTTATTTACGCTTCTGCAATAGCCGGGGCTTTGGTGAGTATAGAGATCGACGATGTTGTTGTTTTTGATAACTTTTCATTGCTACAAACGGCCAGTGCCACCGATTTTCAGACCGCCACAAAATTAACGGTTCCGTTAACGAAAGGGTTGCATGAGCTGAAGCTTAATGTGCAGAATGGAGGTTTCAATTTAGATAAAATTAATATAATGGCGGTTCCAATTTTAGAAGCTCCAACGTTTGTGATGCCTAATGATTTGGACAATATTGAACCTGGGAATTCTATTGAAGTTGAAGCTTCTACAACCAGCGCACCCGAGAACATTGCCAGTATGGAACTTTTTGTAAATGACGTTTTGGTGCGCAGTATTGCTTCTGCGCCATTCACATGGGGATATTCTGGACAAAATGATACACTTCTTGAAAATATTGCCGAAGGCACCTATAATCTAAAACTGGTGTTGACCGATGATAGGGGTAGAACTAAGGAGAGCACAATTATAGTGACAAGCACAGATTACCCAACAAGGCCATTTTTAGGAACAGCGCATATGGTTCCGGGGGTTATTCAAATTGAGGATTACGATTTAGGAGGTTCAGGATTGGCATTTTCAGATTCGTCAGTAGGCAATTCTGGGGGTGCGTATCGTACCGAAGCAGGCGATGATGTTGATGTTGCTGAAGGGGGAACGGGATTTGTAACAACAGGACTCAGTGGGAACGAATACACAAGATATACCATTAATGTCACAGAAAGTGGACGATACGAAATGTTGGTAAACTACGCTACGTTTTCTAACACCTCAAAACCATTTTCAGCTTATTTGTTACCAAAAGATTTATCATCTTCAGAGTTGTTATTTTCTGCTCCAAATGGCTCAACAACTGATGGTATTAGAAAAATTACCGGAGGTGGTGATTTTCAGGATTACGCCTCAGATGAATTTGGTTTGCAAGCAGGCCTTTGGGTTTTGGAATTAAAAATACCAAGCGGAGGTGCTGGTCCATTGTACGATTACGTTACTTTAAATCGATTGGGAAGCTTGAATGTTGACGAATTTGCGTTTAATAACGACTTCAAAGTGTACCCAATACCAAGTGGTGATGGAAGATTTCAACTAAGCAAACCTAAAACATGGGAGGTATATTCACTGTTGGGAAGAAAAATAACCCATGGCAATGGGCATACTGTGGACATCTCAAAATATTCCAAAGGGATATATATCTTAAAGACGGATGAAGGAATAATTAAGAAGTTGCTTTACAACTAGCAACTATTCTTTTGCAAAAAATTAAAAGGCCATGATGGAGTTATACAATCATGGCCATTTTTATTTTAGTTAACGTGAGTTCGACATAATTAAAGATTCAAACACAATTGATTGTTTTTTTCAAAATTAATGTTCAGGCTGGGTTTCTTCTCAGTAAAGTTATAAGCAATAAGTCCAGAGAATACATTGGTAAAAAAGTTTATTGGGCTTCTATATCTTTAATGTTCAATTTGGAATATGTTTTTGAGCTGGTCTATGATAGTCTCAACAATAGTTCTTTTTCTTAACATAATCACATCATACATTGGGGTCAACAGTTTGGTTTTCATGTTCTTTTTGAGTTTTGTTACCAAGTGTATGCCTTCGGAAAACAGGTTCGTAAATAGTTCCTTGCCGATATACCCCTTATCCCCATAGAGCTTGCCCCATAACCTTTTAATGAAGTTTTTTATTCTTAAAGGCGTTCTGTCGTCTTTATTCCCAGGGGTTATCAGTAAATCAATAATCTGCCCGCTATCATTGGTCACAATGTGAAGCTTAAAGCCAAAGAACCAACCAATGGAGCATTGCCCTCTTTGGGCCAGGCCGTCAAATACCTTATGGGAATGTATGCGCCTATTGTGGCACACCCTTAAAGGTGTTGAGTCTATAAAACTGATACCTGGGCAGTGCCCCGTCCCCTGCGTTTTCAGGTAAGCCAAAAGAGGAAGCATGCTCTCGGAACACAGTTCTACCATACGATTATAGGATACGACATCTGGAAAACAGTCTTTCAAGTACAAACCAACATAGCCTAGATAGAACTTCTTAAAAGTCCTAACACCACTCAAATGGAACAGCACCTGAATGGTCATTACCTCGGACAGAGACAATTTGGAGGGTTTCTTGCGCTTTTTACCATTTCCTATGAGCCTTTGTTCAAATAAAGGAACAAATTCTTTGCAAAAATCATCAATGGAACAGAAAATTTCGGTAATTTTAGAGGAAGAAATCATAAAGCGGATTGTTTTAGTTAATTGGAATTCAGTACTTTAATTTACTAAATATTCCGCTTTTTTCATACTATATAATATGATTTTTTATGTCGAACTCACGTTAGTTAAAAATTCAATATGAGCTAAGCTCAATCTTTAGGAAATTATTTTTTCTTCTTTTTTGACGGCTCTGGATGACGCTCTATGTAACTTTCCAGAAGCTCCTTTACCACTTCCATACTACCAGCTTCAAGGCCATCATTCACATTGGCACCCGTAATCCAATACAATACCATACCCGCATCGGAACAATCCCATTTTCCTTTTTGGAAATTAACGATATTGTCAACTTCAGCAAGGTTTCCGATAGTCCAAACTAATCGTATACGCGGGTCGGTATGGTTTTTAGCCCAATCCCATTGGTCATGATTTAGTTTCAAATTAATATTTTGGTCTGGTATACGAACTTCTTCAATACCAAAATCCAAAATCTGTTGCCACGTGTAAAAATCGCCCGCATTATCATTGGCAGGGTGATG
Source organism: Hyunsoonleella rubra (assembly GCF_042684665.1). Taxonomy (NCBI): domain Bacteria; kingdom Pseudomonadati; phylum Bacteroidota; class Flavobacteriia; order Flavobacteriales; family Flavobacteriaceae; genus Hyunsoonleella; species Hyunsoonleella rubra. Next base: position 258,281 of record NZ_JBHULY010000039.1, read on the forward strand.
GGTAACTACTTTTACAAATTGATGTTTCTCTTTGGGTGTTTTTTTCAATGCCATACCAATAATATCCGGTTCGCCCGCTTCGATAATCCATAATGGGTCATCGGCAGTTGAGGCATTAATGGCCCAGCACAAATCATTGATAGTAGCTTCTTTCTGCCACATCGCATCGTAAAAGGTTAAATTTCCAAATCCGCCCCAGCGTCGTGCGGTCATGTCACAAGCTATCTGCATTAAATGGTGGCGTTCTTTTTCGGCCTGTTTTGAAATGCGATCGTCCCTTACCAAATCACAACTATGGGAATAATGTACCAATCTATCCTCTAAGCCACTGGCACGCAATAAGGCAATGGTGATTGCCGTACCTCCCAAATCATCAGGGTCTGGAGAATTGCCATCTGCAACAACGGCTATTCTTCCTTTGGGTGGGTTTATAGTTTGACCCCAAACCGGGCTAACAAAAGAAACTAACATAAAAAGTACTAATATTAATGACGTCCTATTCATTTTTCAACATATAAAGAGTTATATTTTTGATATACATAAAGCATTGGCGCTTCATAAGTTATAAAACTAAATCATGCCGTCTATTATTTTAACCTGTGGTGTCCTGTTTCTCGTAAAATATGTTTTAAATGATGATACAGCACAGTCCAGAACAGGAAGTGCAGGATACGCGTTAAAATTTTAAGAAATATTTTAGAAAACGAAAAATTAACTAATTTAAACTTCAAATTTTATGAAATTAAAAACTAAACTAAATGAGACGCTATATCTTAGAAAGGCTAAGTTGAGCATCATTTTGTTCTTTGCGTTTGTGGCAATGTCCTTTGCCCAAACCGTTTCCGGAACTGTTACTGCGGATGGCCAGCCTCTCCCCGGAGCAACCGTTTTGGTAAAAGGAACAACTACAGGAACTAGTACTGACTTTGATGGTAATTACACCATCAATGCCGACGCAACAAGTACTTTGGTTTTTTCCTATGTGGGGTATTCTACAAAGGAGGTGCCAGTTGGCAATCAAACCGTAGTTAACGTAACACTAGAGCAGGACAATGCATTGGATGAAGTGGTAGTAATTGGTTACGGTACGCAACGAAAGTCGGATTTAACTGGATCTGTATCTTCGGTGAGTGCAGAGGATATTACTGCAGTTCCGGTTTCTAGGGTGGATCAAGCGCTACAAGGTAGAGCTTCTGGTGTTCAGGTAACACAGGTTAATGGTGCGCCAGGTGCGGGTACTGTAATTAGAGTAAGAGGTGGTAATTCCATCACAGGAAGTAACGAACCACTTTGGGTTATTGATGGTATTGTAGTAGGGACTAACTTCAACCTTAATAATATAAATAGTAATGACATTAAATCTATTGAAATCTTAAAAGATGCTTCGTCTATTGCTATTTATGGGTCTAGAGGTGCAAATGGTGTAGTGTTAGTGACTACAAAAAATGGTAAAGGCGCAGGAACAGGAAAGCCAGAGGTGTCTGTAAACCTTTATACAAGTTTACAAAGTGTTCCAGAACTACCAGATATGCTTTCTCAGAGGGAGCAAATTGCATATACTAACGAAAGTGCAAGATTTAGAGGGGTTACAGAGCCATTTCCAAACGATCCATCAACCTATCCTGACAACGATTGGTTTGATCTTTTAATGGATACCGCACCTATATATAGTGCAGATGTCTCTGTTTCTGGCGCAACAGAAAACCTTAATTACTACAATTCTTTGAGCTATTTTAATCAAGAAGGTATTATTAAAAGTTCTGGTATTGAAAAGTTTATTTTCAGGTCTAATTTAGACTATAAATTAGGTGAAAAGGTAAAGGCTGGCTTTAGAATAAATTATTCTAGAATTAACAGGCAAAATGGTGTAGTTGGATTTGGAAGTGCTTTTGGTACGCTTCCCACACAGCCTATTTTTAATGATGATGGAACCTATAATGGATTTAATGAAGTTGTAGGAGCACCATTTAATAACCCGATAGCTGCCCTTGAGCAAAATACAAATGAAACATTGAGTAATAATTTGTTGGCAACTGCTTATTTAGAGTATAGTCCAATAGAAAATTTAATTATCCGTTCAACATTTAGCCCAGAAATAAATAATTCTAAGCAAAATAGATTTTTTTCCAGTCAAGCGCCAAGTAATCTTGCGATAGATGTGTTTAATGGTGGGTTTGCTAGTGTTGAAACAATATCTAGTATTGGTTGGAATAATGAAAACACGATTCAATACCAATTCAATGTAAATGAAGATCATAGTATAACAGCACTTGCTGGTGCTTCTTTTCAAAAGGTAGAGACGGAGACAGCTTTTGCAGAAGCATTAGGTATTTTTAGTGATGCCGCTGGGTTTAACAATTTAGGTTTTTCTGATCCCGCTAGGTCTGTAATCAGAAGTGATTATGATGGGTTCCAAATCGCCTCTTTCTTCGGAAGGATAAACTATGCTTTTAAAGATAAATATCTATTGACTTTAGTAGGCAGGTCAGATGGTAGTTCTCGTTTTGCTCCAGGTAACAAATATGAGTTTTATCCTTCTATAGCAGGTGCTTGGAAAATTTCAGAAGAGTCTTTTATGCAAAATCAGAATGTGTTCCAAGATTTGAAATTAAGAGCGAGTTGGGGTAAATCGGGGAACCAAGCCATTGAAGCATACAGAACATTTGGTCTACTAACAGAGGCAAATACAACTTTAGGAGGTAATGAATTAATTGGTTTAACGGTAGGTAGACCAGCCAACCCTAATTTAAAGTGGGAAACCACAAGTTCTTATGATATTGCCTTAGAAGCATCCTTTTTTGGGGGTAAAGTGTTTACAGAGCTAAATTATTACTATAAGCAAACAGATGACCTATTGTTAGATGTAACGATTCCTAGACAAACTGGATTCACAAGTCAATTACAAAATATTGGTTCTTTAGAAAATCAAGGGTGGGAGTTACTTGTTAATTCTACTAATGTTAGTAACGCAAACTTTAGCTGGAACTCTACGGTAACATTATCTGCTAATAGAAACAAAATATTAGACTTGGGAGATGTCGATTTCATTGATGTTACCGTTGATGAGATTCTAGGATCAGGTAACACACGTTTAATTGTTGGAGAGTCTGTTCCTGTATATACAGGGGCTAGATATTTAGGTACATGGAAGAGTCAACAAGAAATTGATGATTCAGGTTTTCTTGATAATGCCATTGTAGGAGGTGCAAGATTTGAAGATATAAGTGGGCCAGATGGAGTGCCAGACGGTAGAATTTCTCAAGATGATTATGTTGTATTAGGAGATCCAACTCCAGACTTAATATTTGGAATTGAAAATAATTTCTCTTACAAGAATTGGGATTTATCCTTTTACTTTCAAGGGACTACAGGAAATGAAGTATTTAATTTAACCATGCGTAATAATTACTTTAACCGTGGTGAAACTACTAAATATGCTGATTTAGCAAACAGATGGATCGAAGGTGTTAATGAGACATCTAATATACCAAGAGCTGGACAAGATACTGTAACAGGTACACCTCCTAACTCAGAATATGTTGAAGATGGCTCGCATATACGTCTTAAAACATTAAGATTAGCTTATAATGTGCCTGTTAGCGACTGGGGATTAGATGGGATTAAAAATGCCTCTATTTATTTTTCTGGAAATAATTTATTATTATTTTCAGACTTTAGATTGATTGATCCGGAAGCAAGTAGATTTGGAAGAGATGGAATAGGTAATATTGCCCAAGGTTATCATAATGGGTCATATCCAAATCCACGCATTATAACACTTGGTCTTAACGTAACATTTTAAAAAATAAAAAATAGATTATGAAAACAAAGCGCATATTTTTATACGTCTTCATGATTTTCTCATGTTTTGCCTGTGAGAAATTTTTGGAAGAAGAACCGAGAGCACTTATCTCTCCAGAAACATTTTTATCATCAGCAACTGAGGCTGAGGCTTTTAGAACAGGGTATTATGCCATTTTAAAGAATAATTCCATTTACGGACAGGTTGGATTAGATGTATTTTACGACAACGGAGCCGACATTATAGAACCTAATAGGCAAGCAGGTTTCTTTGAGCCTATGGGTAATTATTCTCTAACGGAAGCATCTGCGGACGTATCAACTCAAAAGATGAGTGTGTCAGATACTTGGAAAGACCTTTACAGAGTTATCTTAAATACAAATATTTTAATTAATAGAATTGCAGATAATGAAGCTATTTTGCAAGAAGCTAGAACAGACTTTATTGCGGATGCAAGGTTTGTAAGGGCTTTATGTTATTGGCATATTACAAATCTTTGGGGTGATGCACCTTATTATACGGAGATTCTTACGCTTGAAGAGATTAGTTCTTTGGGAAGAACAGATGAAGCCATAATAATAGAAGGTGTTTTAGAGGATTTAGAATTTGCACAGGCAAATCTTAAAGATTCTTATACTGGTGATGATGCAGGAAGGGCTTCAAAATGGGCAGCTGCACTGATTGAGGCAAAAATTCTTATGCAGCAACAAAAATGGCAAGAAGGTCTGGATAAATGTCTAGAGATTATTAATCAATCGCCACATTCTTTATTGCCAACATATGCTGAAGTGTTTGACCCTAATAATGAATACAACGCTGAAATTATTTGGTCGTTAGATTTTGCCAAAGACATTATAGGTCAGTTCGAACTTGGTGTTCAAGATGCTGATGGGAACTTACCTAATTTTGCAAGAGACTCCAATGGAAACTGGAGACCAAGTATGTTTAATCCACGTTTACGGGATGAGCCACAAAATGCTGAAGATTTAGAACCTTTAAAGGATGCCTTGGCGGCCAATGGAGAGTCGTTTAATGGTACAGGGCTTCAAATAGCATCAAAAGATTTTGCTGAGAAGTTCCCTATGAATGATTTAAGAAGACCTTTAAATGTTAACGACATGTATGAAGGTATTCAATTGAATCATACGTATATGCCTAAGTTTATGAATTTGAACTTGGCTACGTCACCACGTTTCAACCACTCTGACAACAGACTGGTGTTCCGTATGGCAGATGTACATTTAATGGCTGCTGAATGTGAGAATGAGCGTCCTGGTGGAAATCCAGATGCTGCCTTCGAGTATATTAGGCCAATTAGAGAGCGTGCTTTTGCTACCGTTGCAGAAGCCGAAGAAATACTTGGTTTAACTCAACAACAGTTTAGAGAAGCTATTTATGACGAGCGCAAATGGGAGTTAGCCGGAGAAGCTTGGAGAAGATATGACCTGATAAGATGGGGTATTTTATTTGATGTCGTGGAAGATCTGGAATACCGCTTCTGGACACCTGCGGCCAATATAGAGCCTTGGCATGTAAAATTGCCGATTCCACTACAAGAAGTTATAAACAATCCTGCATTATTGGAATCAGACCCAACCAATAACGGATATAGATCAGGAAATTAATATTAAGTTAGTTTTTTAGTTGTTTAGTTGAAAAGGCCGAAGACGAAAGTTTTCGGTCTTTTTTATGAAACACATGAGAGTTCAGGATATGATTAATCCAAATTTGTATTAGATTAGTGGCTTAAATAATCCAGACTAAAAATGAAACATTGCTTTTTACCCGTAATTTTAATTCTTACCTTTTTAATTAGTTGTAAGTCAGAAGAAAAAGTATCCGATAACCAGGAAATAAATCAAAAAGTAGAAAAACTTCTAAGTCAAATGACTTTAGGTGAAAAGATTGCAGAAATGACTCAAGATGCTCCGGCCAATGAAAGGCTTGGTATTCCTTATATGAAATACGGGGAAGCTCTTCATGGATTATGGCTTGTTCTTGATTATTATGGTAATACAACGGTGTATCCACAAGCTATTGCTGCAGCTTCTACCTGGCAACCTGAGTTAGTCAAAAAGATGGCTTCTCAAACAGCAATAGAGGCACGTGCTTTAGGTGTTACACATTGTTATTCACCTAATTTAGATGTTATTTCTGGAGATCCAAGATATGGTAGAGTTGAAGAATCGTATGGCGAAGACCCTTATTTGGTATCTAGAATGGGTGTTGCATTCATTCAAGGTTTACAAGGTATGGGTGAGGAGCGATTTGATGAGAATCATGTGCTGGCAACAGCGAAGCACTTTATTGGATATCCTGAAAACCGACGTGGAATTAACGGAGGTTTTAGTGATATGTCTGAACGTAGATTAAGAGAAGTTTATTTACCACCTTTTGAGGCTGCTATAAAGGAAGCAAAGATAGGTTCTCTTATGCCAGGTCATCAAGATTATAATGGTATTCCAAACCATATGAATACCTGGTTACTCAAGGATATTTTACGAGATGAATTAGGTTTTGACGGGCTTATAGTTTCCGATAATAATGATATTGCGAGGTTAGGAACCATGCATTTTATTGCTGAAACCAGAACTAAGTCAGCAATTTTAGGATTAAAAGCCGGTGTTGATATGGACTTAGTCATTGGAAAGATTGAGAAATTAGCAGCGTATAATAGCAAAGTGTTGAAAGATACAATAACAAAGAACCCTGAATTGGAGAAGTATATAGACAAAGCAACATCTCGTATTTTAACCGCAAAATATCAATTGGGTCTATTTGATACAGAACCAAAAGAGATTGACACAAAAACGGTATATGCTGGTAGAAAAGAACACCAAGATTTTGCATATGAAATGGCAAAAAAAGCCATCATTTTATTAAAGAACGATAATAATGTATTGCCTTTAGATATTTCTAAAATTAAATCATTAGCAGTAATTGGACCTAATGCTCATGAAGAAAGACCTGCAAAAGGAACGTATTCTTTATTAGGAGGCTATTCTGGTTTACCACCATTTTATGTTTCTGCTTTAGATGGAATAAAAGCTAAAGTTGGAGATAAAGTAAAAATTAATTATGCAAAAGGTTGTGATTTATTAAGTAATTCTAAAGCAGGTTTTCCAGCAGCTATTGCAGCAGCAAAAAAGTCTGAAGCAGTTGTTTTAGTTATTGGAGGCTCTAGAAAAACAGGTGGTGAAGGTGTAGATAGAGCCGATTTAAATTTATATGGTGTGCAGCAAGAGTTGGTAAAAGCCATCCATAAAACAGGTAAACCTGTTGTTGCTGTTTTAATTAATGGTAGACCACTATCAATCAACTATGTTGCAGAAAATATTCCATCAATTCTAGAAACATGGTATTTAGGTATGCGTTCTGGAGATGCTATTGCAGATGCTATTTTTGGAGATGTGAATCCAGGAGGTAAGCTTACAGTATCTTTTCCAAGATATGTAGGACAGCTTCCCGTAACGTATTTAGAGCGTCCAGATTTTATAGGTTCGGGCAAAGGCTTATTTAAAGATGCAGATAAATCACCATTATTTCCATTTGGATATGGTTTAAGTTATACAACTTTTGAATATGGGACCCCAAAGCTTGAAAATGAATCGATTCCAGTAGATGGTTCCACAACTATTTCAGTGGACATTACCAATACCGGAGATAGAGAAGGTGATGAGGTGGTGCAAATGTATGTTCGTGATGATTATGCCTCGGTTGGGCGCTATTTAAAACTATTAAAAGGCTTCGAACGTATCACCTTAAAACCCGGTGAAACAAAAACCGTAAGCTTTAATTTGGGCTTTGACGAATTGAATATTTTGAACCAGGAATTGAAAAAAGTCGTTGAACCAGGAACTTTTACCATTTCAATTGGAGCTTCCTCTTCGAATGAAGATTTGAAAACTGCTACATTAACTGTGAAATAAAGGGTGTCTAAATAATACTATGAAGTGTTTTACTCTGATAAATCTAGTGCTTTTTTGCTGTGTAGTTTTACCAATTAAGGCAGTAGCACAATCTATCAAGGAGAAAACCTTTGTTCAGAATAATGAAATTACACTTATTGACAGAACTACACTTCAAGATAGTGTAGGCCCGGTTAACTTTGGAAAGCGCAATCTTATTCGTGCCATAGAAGCGTCCGGTGGAAAAATTAATAAAGTCCAGAATTCGCTAACAAATACTAAAACCATTACCCTTGTTATTGGTGCTTTACGTGACAGTCTTATCGGTAGATGGGTTGCTGATGAACCCAAGATAAAATTGAATAAACCAGAGGGGGTTTTTTACCAATGGCGAAATACAGAGAAGGGGACAGCATTGGTTGTAGGAGGTACAAACTCCATAGGCCTAGCATACGCTTTAAATGAGCTTGCAGATCAAGTAAATCATAAAGGGCTTGATGCTTTAACCGGGATTGAAAATACTATTGAATATCCCGACAATCAAGTACGTGGGTTGGATAAGTTTATAGCCAGTGAACACGACGATTCATGGTTCTTTTCTGAGGCGTATTGGAAATATTATTGTGGACAGCTTGTTAAAAACCGCTTTAATAGACTTACCTTGATTACGGGCTACAATGATGGCAAAAATCAGGAATTTATGATTCCTGTGTATCCTTACCTTTTTGATGTTCAGGGATTTGAAGGGGTTAGTTTAATTGGGGAATACAAAAATTCTCCAACGCAGTATCTTAATCAGCTAAGGAAAATAGGCAAAACATGCCATGATTATGGGCTGGATTTTGTTTTCGGTATTTGGGGGCATGGCAGGAGCGATGAATTAGTTTCTGGTTTACCCGAAGACGACACGGCATATACTACATATTGCTCGAAAGGCATGCTTTCGCTGTTGCAGAAAGTGCCAGAGATAGATGGTATTCAATTACGTGTAAATTATGAGTCCGGTGTCGGGGGATTTGGGAATACAGCAGACAATTTTTGGAAGGAAATAATCGACGCTATTGCCCTTAGTAATAGCGAGCAGAACAGGAATGTTTTTTTGGACATACGGGCAAAAGGTCTCACAAAACCCATAAGGGAGTTTGTTACTGAAACAGGCTTGGATTTTAGTGTAACCAGTAAATATACCTGGGAAGGTGTTGGGTTGCCATACCATCCCATGGAAATGAGGGAGGGAGAGCTGACTATGTTGTACAACGTTGATAAACGGCAGCGCTATGGTTACGCAGACTTTTTAAGCCGTTCCCGCAATTTCGACTTTATTTATAGGTTATGGGGCGTTGGTACGATGCGCATGTTTACTTGGGCAGACCCCGACTATACGCGCCGGTTTTCGCAAAGCACTAGTTTTGGTAATGCCAAAGGATTTCAGGTAACGCCACCATTGGGGAGAAAGCTAAATACCTGGCGTCTTTTCAAGGATGTCGCCATGGAGTTTTACAGGTGGGAAGATGAGCGCTATTGGGCATGGTATGCATTATTTGGCAGGTTAGGGTATTCCAGCAACACGAAACCAGAGGTTTGGGAGCGGGAATTCAAAGTACGTTACGGCAAAGCCTATAAAAATATTTTGAGCGCTTACAGTTCGGCCAGTAAAGTATTGCCCTTAATTACGTCCTCACACCTTACATTTCACCCCGGCAATTATAACTGGGCTGAAATAGAGAGCGGCGGGGCGCTTTTCGTGCCACACAATGCCAACCCCTATTATGTTCTGAAAAATAGGACCTATCAATCGTCGGAACCCGGTGATCCTGGGCTGTTTTATAGTATAGAGGGTTACGTAAAAGATCAGTTAAAGGATAGCGTCAGGCCAAAAATTACTCCTATGCAACTGGCAAGACGTTTCAGTATTTTGGCCAAAGATGTATCGCGCTCATTGGATAGCATCCGTTTGGTAGATATACGTGAAGCTCATAAAAAGGAATTTATTACAAATGAAATTGATCTCAAAATTTTATCCAATCTAGCGCTGTACCATTCATTTAAAATCAGAGCTGCTACAGACTTTTCATTTTATGAAGAAACGCAAAATCAGGGGTATTTAAAGTCATCATTACAACAGATGTATAAAGCTAAAAGCTGTTGGGTTATCATTGATAGTTTGACGGCCCAGCTATATTTTGAATCACCACGATTTTTGCATGACAATGGCTCGTGGAAGGACCGTTTGGTTGAAATGGATAAGGATATAAAAAAAATAGAGGGCATTATTAAAGACCCCTCTGGAATAGCCACCTTGACCCATTGGAGAGAATTAGAATCGAAAAATGATGAATTTGCCAAAAGTTTAAGGGCGTCAGTCCCCGGTAAAGTACCCTCCAAAGGGGAATTAGCCGTTACTCTGCTAACTGGAGCGAGATTAGACGATTTCCAACAGCCAAAAGTACACTATAGAGAAGCAAATATGACCAAAGGTAAATTTAACGAACTGAATATGGAATGGGACGGCACAAAATATGTAGCTAAAATACCCCTTGAAGAGTTGGATTCAAATTATGATGTACTGTTATATTTTACACTGTTGGATACTAATGGGGAAGCCATAATTTACCCTGGCCTTTATAACGAAACACACAGCATGCCCTACCTCCATATTGAGAGGTAAGGGTTGGAAGTACTTTTCTATCAATATTGTGAGGCCAGCACAAATGATTGACGTTAAAACAAAGTGTCAGTTATAAAGCATATTAAGAAAATAGTTGCACCATAATCCGTGAACCTGAAATAATATGGGCTTCCGTCAGTATTCCCTGAAATTGCTGTTTGATAGTCAATAAACGGCGCAAACACGAGAGTGTCCGTTTAGATTGATCCTTTTCAAAAAAAAGAAAAAATAGGCATATTTTATTGAACCATGATTGTACAGGATAGCTAAAAACCAAAAGTATTATATATTGTGCTGGTCTATAGGGATTTTCTATAGGGTAAAACTATTATTAACTAATAAACATTTAATTTATTATGAAAAAAATTACTTTAAAAATTAGTGCATTTGTATTATTTGCCATGTTTGCATTTCAAGTGCAGTCTCAAACATGTCCTGAAATATATGAGAACCCAGGTTCTTATAAGATTTCAACATGTGGTCTGACGCCCGAGCTTTACATGACCCTTGATCTTAGTTCAGGCGATTTAAAATGGGCGGCAGAATTACCGGGTGATGATATAACTCAAGTTTGGACGATACAGGATCATCCAAATCCAGCTTCTGGTGGCTATGTTTCAATTACAGCAGACCTCTCTTCTCTTAGTGCTGGAACTTGGAGAATGGTTGTAGATCAAACTTCTATTGATGGGAGTGGTTCAGATCCTGAAATTAAAATTACTGCTGCAGCTGGTGGACCAATTAGTGATGCAGGAGATGCAAACTACGGTTGGGACCAGTTTCAAAGAAGAAGAGAGAGTGGTTGGGGAGGCCCTGGAAACAATGCATTGTTCGCTAAACCTCCAGGACAAGGAAACTTAAGATATAGAGATGCTCCATCTGCAGCTGATGATCCAGTACTGTTTCAAAGTCCGGGTGCAATTGCACCGCTTCGTATGCATTTAGTAGCGCTATTGAGCAACGATGAGTTTGATACCAGTTCAATATTTGTGTCTAACCCTGTAAATAATGAAATCACTATTGAAGGTTTGACTTCTAATGTTGAAAAAGTTACTGTATTCTCACTTGTTGGTAAAGAGGTTTTATCAAGAGAATTAAGTGGAGAGTCTTCGCTTAAATTGGATGTTAGCGCATTTACTAGCGGTATGTACTTAGTTAATTTCACTGGAAATGGTGGAAGCTTTACTAAAAAAGTATTAAAGCTATAAGTAAGGCCAATACCTTATTTAATAAAGTTTTTTAAAAACATCCTATGCTGATATTGAGCATAGGATGTTTTTTTTGATTTAAAATATTATGATACTATGCAGAGATTAGCATTTAAAATGAAATTGAACAATGGGCAAAGGGAGGCCTATAAAAAAAGGCATGACCAGCTATGGCCTGAATTGAAACAACTACTTAAGGACAATGGCGTAAGTGAGTACTCTATATTTTTGGATGAAGAAACCAGTACGCTATTTGCTTTTCAAAAAGTATCTGGAGAAGGAGGGTCCCAAGACTTGGCCGATAATCCTGTTGTTAAAAAGTGGTGGGATTTTATGGCTGATATCATGGAAACCAACCCGGACAACTCGCCTGTTTCAATACCGCTGGAGGAGTTGTTTTATTTAGAGTAGCCTTGTTCCACAAGTCCAATAACCGGCTAATAACTAACAGTATAGGGCAGGACACTTTTTGTTTGAATTAGATGTAATTTTATCCGATACATCTTTGGTTAAGGTTATTGCTATAAAAAAGAAAATTATGAAAAAGAATTACCCTCTCAAAAAAATGCTCCATGGTCAGATACTTCTAGTTTTACTTGTGGTGTCTTCAACTATTTTAAACGCACAGGTTGTTTTAGAAAACGAAATTAAGATAACGGATTTTGGACTTCATTTTGATGGAAGCCGAAATAGATCGAACCCCAATACCTCTGAAAGTGGTCAATACGATTATTGGTTTGGCAATAATATTTCGGCACATGGTGATTGCATAAAAACCTATAATGAATATGTTTTTATGACGTGGTATCGCGGAGGAAAAGACGATAGGCATGTCATGCTTAGCAGATACAACACGACAACAGGAACAATGGCGACCATTGAGTTTCCGCATAGGCATACAGGTTATCAAAACCAATGGTGGATAGGGGAATCCCATAATACCATTGGTATAGGGATAAGCCCCATAGACCAAACGATACACTTGATTTATGATATGCACGCCTACAGTAGGACAAAACCTTCTAACGGCAGCTTAAGCGATGATTATTTTAGGTATTCCTATTCTGTAGCCGGTACATTATCGGTTTCTGATGCAGAATTCACTTTAAATAAATTTGTGGAACACCCTTCTAAAACGGGAGTTTATAAACATTTATCATTAAATAGTGGAAGATTGGGTTATCCCGAAGAAGATTATAGCAATTTTAACGGCCTGACATATCCTCAATTCTTTGTAAACGATATGGGAGATCTTTTTATGTATATGCGTGAAAACGGTAATAACAATGGCGCCTACAAGTTTTCTAAATATTCAGCTTCTACATCTACTTGGTCCAATTTCACAAAATTTAATGTTGTAAATGCTAAAAATCAGGGCGAACCTTATAATTGGGGGCTTTATGGAAACATGAAGTATGTGAACGGAAAAATTAGGGTTGGCTTTCAACGAAGATCTTCCAATAACAATGACAAGTACTTATATCAAAACGGTGTGTATTACGCATATTCAGATAATCAGGATGGTTTAAATAGTTGGAAAAACCATCAAGGACAAAGCTTCTCACTGCCGTTATTAAATGCCGATTTTGTCAAAGTAATGGAGCCTGGAGATTATGTGCCAACAACAACAAAAAACGAAGTTTACATTGTTGGTGATTTTGACTGGACAGTTACCGAAAATGGGGATGTACACATAATAAGCAAAGTAAGGGATACTGAAAACAATATTACCAAATACTTGCATACCTATAAACCATCGGGGGCTACTGATTTTATTACTTCGGAAGATTTTGCAGGTGCAACTTCAATTTATACTTCTGGCGATAGCGTATTTATCATAGGCCTAAAAAGCAATAGGGTGTTTATTCAAAAGGCAGAAGGTGGTACCAATAGTTTTACAACAGTGTATGAAGCCACAACCGGAAGAACCTTTGATCACGGCAGGGTGCATATTAATAACGGTAAGCTTTATTATTACTTAATGGAGCGTGGATCTGGCAATGCACTTCCACTTTATTTGCAAATTATAGATTTAGATATTGTAAAAGAGCCGTTTAGGGTATCCTTAACATCACCTTTTGATGGAGACACTTATGAAGTGGATCAAACGATTCAGATTTCAGCTGATGCTGTTGATGAAAATGGAAGTATTTCGAAAGTGGAATTTTGGGTAAATGGTACATATTTTGACGAGGACACTACAGAGCCATACACGATTGACTGGACACCATCAACTGAAGGGGCATACACCCTTCAAGCGGTTGCCTATAATGCAAGTAATGAAACAGTAAACTCCGCCGAAATAGCAGTGAACGCCCAAGCCATTAACCCAAATGATTTGACTGGGGTTGAGTATCGATTTAAGAATGTGGCCACTGGCAAGTATCTTAAATCTTCCTCGAGCTCTACGGATGTGTTTGAGAGTGATTATGTTGAAGGGGATGATGCACTAATTTGGACATTTGTAGCAACCTCTCGTGACGGTCAGGACTATTATAATATTAAAAGCAAGGTTAGAGAAACCTTAAGAGGAGCAGGTCCGGGTCAGGGTAATGCTATTTTTAGTACTTCTAAATCTGCACCAAATGACGATGTCGATAAAATTTGGACTTCGCATTACATTACCACAGATGAGACCTATAGGTTTGAAGTAAGGAATACTGGGAACTATCTTTACAATGATGTAGGTGGTAATTTTATTAACTTTTCTGCGGACGTAAGTGATGTAAGAAGTAAGTGGCAATTGGAGCTAGCAAGCAGTGCACCTTTGAGCATTGATGACAATGTGTTAACGTCGAATGCCGTAATGGTGTATCCAAATCCCTCCAGCGGTAGTTTTAACATTGTACTTGATGGTTTTCATTCGGCCAACGTGACTATTAACGATATGCTGGGTAAAGTAGTTTATAAAACCACCATGAATTCCAACAGAATAGAGGTGCAAAACAACAGTCGATTTAAATCGGGATTATATCTTATAAAAGTAGTTGACGAATACCAGCGTGTATTTCACAAGAAGCTTGTTATAAAATAGGTTAAACAAAACAGTGGTCATATTAAGCCCGGAGAAATTGTCTTTCTCCGGGTTTTTTGCTTTCCAAGAAGATACGTTTAGCCTTGAAGATCGCTAATACAGTATAGCACAGGATATACTTTCTGATGTGTTGCTGTACATTTAAAATAATATTTCTAATACATTTTTGAGTATGAAAAATTGGGGCATGCCGTTCGCGTGCATTATATCTATTTTTTTCTTATTAGGATGTTCACAACAGCCTTCCAAGATACAAATTGTTAAAACTTCAAAAGACGCTCGCGTGCAATTCGCACTGCAGGATTTGCAAATCGCGCTGGGAGATAGATATGTTGAAGTTAATCCCCCAGGGAACGACGCCCCGAATATTACGTTACAGATTGATACTTTAACTCATTTAAGTGAGGAAGGGTTTTCAATAAGAAAGGAGGCGAATAGAATAGTTGTTACGGGATATGACGAAGCAGGTTTAATGTACGGCACTTTGGAATTGGTGGAACAGATTAAACTTTATGGTTTGGAGGGTGTAAAACCAATGGTTCGTAATCCGTATTTAGAAATGCGCGGGCCTAAATTTAATATACCTCTTGATGTACGCACGCCCAGTTATACCGATGTTTCCGATGCGGCCCAGTACAATATTCCACATATATGGGATTTCAGTTTTTGGAAGGATTATATCGATACAATGGCACGGTACCGGTATAACTATATTTCATTATGGAGCTTGCATCCGTTTCCTTCGTTGGTGAAAGTGACTGGGTATGAAGAGGTCGCTTTAGATGATGTTCAACGTTCTACCGTAGAATGGAAGGAAAATTATAATCTTATGGCCATTGGTTTTGATGCCCCAGAAATTTTAGAAAATGTAGAAGTTTTAAAAAGAATAACTATTGACGAAAAAATCGAATTCTGGAAAAAAGTGATGGCCTACGGAAAGCGCAGGAACATTGATTTTCATATCATCACATGGAATATTTTTGACTATGGCACCCAAGGAAAATATGGCATTACGGACGATAGAAATAATGAAATTACCAAAGACTATTTTAGAAAGAGCATTGAGCAACTGTTTGTGACCTATCCAGATTTGGCTGGAATAGGGTTGACAACTGGAGAAAATATGCATGGAGCTTCACGGGAAGAAAAGGAAAATTGGGCTTATGATACCTATGCCAAAGGAATTTTAGATGTTGCCAAAGAAATGCCAGAGCGACAGTTTAAATTTATTCACAGACAACACCAATCTGGAGCAAAGGAAATTGCTGAAAAATTTAAAGCTGTTGTTGATGCCGATAACGTGGAGTTTTTATTCTGCTTTAAGTATGCAAAAGCGCATGTTTATAGTGCTACAAAACAGCCTTATCATGAAGATGCCAACTACTTGGAACAAATTGAAGGTATGAAAACCTTATGGGGTTTGCGTAATGATGACACCTTTTACTTTAGGTGGGGCGCACCAGATTTCACAAGGGAGTTTATCAATAACCTGCCTTACGAAGATGTTGCAAAAGGTATTTACTTTGGTTCGGACCAATGGATTTGGGGACGCGATTTTTTAACAAAAAATCCCTTAACACCCAATCAAATTGAAGTGTCAAAACATTGGTATCAATGGTTACTTTGGGGGCGTTTAAGTTATGATCCTACAATAACAAACGAGCGTTTTAAAGGTTTATTGGCACATAAATTTAAAGGAATAAATGCCGATAAATTATTTTCTGCATGGCAAAATGCTTCTATGGTTTACCCGCTAACAACTGGATTTCATTGGGGCAGTCTGGATTTTCAATGGTATATTGAGGGTTGTAAAAGTAGACCTAAACAGGCGGAGAATGAAACTGGGTTTCATGATGTCAATCGGTTTATATCACTTGGGGTGCATCCTAAATCAGGAAATCAATCCATTCCAGACTATGTAAAAATGGTTTCCAACGGAAGTACCACGACTTTAAAAACACCTTTACAGGTTTCCGAAGAACTCATGAATGTATCAAACAGTGCTTTAAATGTTTTGGAAGAATTTAAGGCTACCGATAGTAGAGAGTTGCAATTCACTTTAAACGATATTAAAACAGTGTCCTTTTTAGGAAAGTATTATGCCTACAAAATTGAAGGCGCAACTTATTTAGCACTATTTAGAAATTCTAACAAAAAGGAGTACCAAGATTTGGCAGTGAAAGCCTTAGAAAATGCACTAGATTTTTGGAAGCAGTATGTGCACCAAGCCATGTTACAAAATCATAATCCTTTGTGGACCAACAGAGTGGGTATTGTGGATTGGATTCAAATTACCGAATGGGTTAAACAGGATATTGAAATTGCAAAACAATAATATATTATGAAAAAATTAAATATAGCCATCGGAATTGTAATTTCGACATTGATAATTTCATGCAGGCAAGAAAGTGATTCCTTAGTTAAGACTAAAGAAGACAGTCGTGCGATTGTTCAAAACAAATCTGATATATTTTACCAATATTCCATTTGGTTCGCTTTTGTTAACAAGGTTTTTGATGGCGATTTAAAAGTTTCAGAACTTAAAACCAAAGGTGATATAGGGTTAGGCTCTTTTGATTTTCTAGATGGCGAATTAGTAATGCTGGACGGAGTTCCATACCGAATCAGGGAAAACGGAGAAATAACAGTGGGGCAAGATGAGGACGAAATTGTATATTCCGATGCTACCTTTTTCAATCAGGATGGTAGCTTTCAAGTAAAAGGACCAATAGATTATGCATCGTTCCAAAAAAGTCTAAATTCGGAAATGGAATCTGAGCATTATTTTTATGCCTACAGAGTACCCGTAAAATTGGATTATATTAAGCTTGGAGGTGTGCCAAAGGTTGAAAAACCATTTACCGATGGGCTTGATGTACTATTGCCTATTCGTCCAGTTTTTGAAGCTGAAAATATAAGTGGCACTTTGGTTGGTTTTTATTGTCCGGAATATATTGGTAATATTAATGCCTTTGGTCATCATTTTCATTTTATCTCTGATGACCGTAAGTGGGGTGGCCATGTGATGGAATTTAAAACACAGCATGATATCGATGTTCCTTGGGATCAAAAAACAAGTTATGCATTCGACCTTCCCAAAAATGAAACGTTTGAAAACGTAAAACTTGATAGTGAGTTTCAGTATAATTAAACGATTTTTGATTTAATATAATTTTATTGGAAGATTATAGCTTTGCATTCTATTTTTCTTTTGGTATTGATAAACTTCAACGACCTGCTAATATGATTGGGGAATTTTTGTAAAATCGAGATACATCAGGACAGTTTTGACCAAAAAAAGTAGGATATTGTTCTATTATATTCAGTATTAAAATTTATTCAAGATTAATGAAGCGTCTGTCTCTATTTTTTAAAATCTCGTTGTTATTTGTTTTTTTGTTGACTGTATCTTGCGAAGAAGCACTAGTCTATCAGGCTAATAATTTAACTGTCTCTGAAGGATTTAAAAATCCAATAGGCTTTTACAATCCGAAACCTACCTTTTCATGGCAATTACCGGTTTCAACAGATGTTGTGTCTCAATCGGGGTATCAAGTTGTTGTAGCTTCTTCGGAAGAATTACTGCCAAATAATCCTGATTTATGGGATTCTGAAGAACAAGTAAGTTCACAGTCCAGCTTTGTAAAATACGAGGGAGCCGATTTGCAATCCCGTCAAAAAGTGTATTGGCAGGTTAGATTTTGGAATCAAGATGGTATCCCATCAATATGGAGCGATATTAATTCCTTTGAATTGGGGTTACTGAAAAACTCTGACTGGAAAGCAAAATGGGCGGGTTTAGATACTGCAAAAGATAGCATAAAAGGGGTGAATAATTTTTTAATGCACAGGCCTCAATATTTGCGAAAAGGGTTCGATTTGCCATCAGATATAGCATCAGCAAGATTATACATCACCGCGAAAGGCGTTTTTGATGTGCATTTGAACGGAAAAGATGTTAGTGATGATGTGTTAACACCTGGCTGGACACCATATAACAAACGTTTTGAAACACTAACCTATGATGTAACCGATATGTTATCTTCAGGAAAAAACGCAATTGCTGTAGAATTGGCATCTGGTTGGCATTCAGGAAGAATTACCAGAGGAACAGCTGTTTATGACTTTTTAGCATCTCCAAAAGTGTTATGTCAGTTAGAAATCACTTTAAAAGATGGTTCAAAAAAAACCATTATTTCTGATGAAACTTGGAAAGGCACAACAAATGGGCCAATACGATTAGCAGGTCTGTTCGATGGTGAAGTGTATGATGCAAATTTGGAAATGCCCAATTGGACAATGAATACGTTTGATGATGCCTCTTGGGAAAATACAGAAATAGAACCCATAGCTGATAGTGTAACCTTAGAACCAAAACGTCATGAAACTGTAAAAACAATGACAGTTATTGAGGATGCAGAAATTGTATCATTGACAACATCTTCTGTAATTTTCAATTTGAAACAAAATATGGTAGGTGTACCAAAGGTAAGTGTGCCCATGAAAAAAGGCGATACGTTAAAGATTCGCTTTTCTGAAATGTTATTGTCTGATGGCACGTTTTATACAACAAATTACCGTTCAGCAAAATCAACAGATTATTACATCGCATCAAAAGATGGCCTTATCGAGTACACACCAAAATTCACATTTCACGGATTTCAATATTTAGAATTGTCAGGATTTGATACCTCGGCAACTCCAAATTCAACTTGGGTAAAAGGATTGGTGCAACATTCTAATTTTGAAAAAAATGGAACGTTTACATCATCACACGATAAATTAAATCAACTGCAAAAAAACATCACTTGGGGTTTAAGAGACAATCTTTTAGATATACCAACCGATTGCCCGCAACGTGATGAGCGTTTGGGTTGGACTGGTGATGCGCAAGTGATTTCGCCAACAGCCATGTTTAATTTCAAAGGGCATGCGTTTTGGACGGCATGGTTGCAAAGTATGCGCGAAACCCAATCTGAACACGATAATGGTTTAGTGCCATTTGTGATTCCTGATATATTGCAGAGAAATAGTGCCAGTTCGGGTTGGGGCGATGCCTGTGTTATTATTCCTTGGGATATTTACAATATCACAGGAGATACATCAGTTTTGGAAGAGAATTATGATATGGGAAAAAAATGGGTTGGTTACTATCAATCTAAATCAAAAGACTTTATTCCCAATATTTACTCCTATACAGATTGGTTACAGCCTTACCCATCAAAATCTGGAAAAGAAGGTAATAAAGGCGATACACCAAGATTATTTGTAAATACAGCATATTTTGCCCATTCGGCGCACTTGGTTTCGAAAATGGCAGGTGTTCTTGGTAAAACTGAAGACGAAAAAAAATACAAAGACTTGTATAAAGAAATCGCTCTAGCTTTTGAAAACAAGTTTTTTGATAAAAACGGAAAGTTTAAAAACAAAAAACAAACCCAAACTAGCTATTTATTAGCCATATATTTTGATTTGCTACAACCAGAAACTAAAGCAAAATCGCAACAACATTTATTGGAAGAAATTAAAAAAGCAGATAATCATTTAGGAACTGGTTTTTTAGGAACGCCAATATTACCGAAAGTTTTGGATGATATGGGAGAGGTAGATTTGATGTACGACATCTTGTTTAAGGAAACCTATCCATCGTGGTTTTACTCCATAAATCAAGGTGCTACCACCATGTGGGAGCGCTGGAATAGTTATAGTAAGGCAGATGGGTATAACCCACTGCCCATGAATAGCCTTAATCATTATGCCTATGGGGCAATAGGCCAATGGATGTACGAACGGATTGCCGGTATAGCACCATTAGAACCAGGGTATAAAAAAATTAGAATTGCGCCTGTGCCAAATACTAAGTACTTAACTTCGGCTTCTGCTAGCGTAACTACACCTTATGGTAAAGGGTCATCTTCTTGGAAAATAGATAATACTATGTTCAATTTAGATGTTGTTATTCCGTCAAATACGACGGCAGAAATTCATCTCCCAAAGACTTCAAAACAAGATGCGTTTGTAAATGGTGAAATCTTAGATGAATCTTCTAAGTTTGAATTAATAGAAAAAACCGATAATCATATTATAATCGCTGTAAATTCAGGGTCATATCAATTTCAAACTAAATTAAAATCCGATGAATAAAAAAACAAATGTCAAGATTTATGTTTTAATCTTTTTTAGCTTAATTAGTTTAGGCTTCACCTCATGTGAAGAAAAGGTTTCATTATCAAGCGCAAAAGACTTAACCATTTCCGAAGGCTTTAAAAACCCGCTTGGGTTTTACGACGCATCTCCAACATTTTCATGGAAATTGCCAGTTTCAGATGGTGTTAAGCATCAGTCGGCATACCAAATTGTAGTAGCGACTAGTGAAGATTTGTTGCCCGATAATGCCGATTTATGGGACTCGGGTAAGCAAATGACAGACCAGTCCGTTTGGGTAAAATACCAAGGAAAACCCTTAAAGTCTCGTCAAAAAGTGTTTTGGCAGGTAAAATATTGGAATCAGGATGAAGATGCTTCAGCGTGGAGTTCAATAAACCATTTTGAATTAGGATTACTGAATAACAGTGATTGGAAAGCAAAGTGGATTGGTTTAGATACTAAAAAAGAAAAAATATTAGGAAGTCAAGATAATATTATTCATCGGCCACAATATTTAAGAAAAGGTTTTGAGCTATCTAACGATGTGGAATCTGCAAGATTATATATTACAGCAAAAGGTGTTTTTGATGTTGCAATTAATGGCGAAGATGTAAGTGACGATGTAATGCCTCCAGGATACACACCTTACAAAGAACGCATAGAAACCATTACTTATGATGTTGGCGATTTAATTGAATCAGGTCAGAATACTATTGGAGTAGAATTAGCTTCAGGTTGGCATTCAAGTAGATTAGGATGGAAAAAAGAATTGTGGGTTGATACAGAAACGCCTAAAATATTATGTCAGTTAGAATTAACCATGAAAGATGGTTCTAAAGAAGTAATTGTATCTGATGAAAGCTGGAAAGCTACAACCAATGGGCCAATAAGACTTTCAGAAATTTATGATGGCGAAACTTACGATGCTAATTTAGAAATGCCCAATTGGACAACCAATAACTTTAGTGATAAAAATTGGGAAACGGTTAATACATTTCCTGTAACAGATGCTATTCGTTTAGAGCCAAAAAGACACACTACCGTAAAATCTAAAATTGAATTAAAAGCGAAGGAAGTTGTAGAAAAAGATGGTGCTTTAATTTTCGATTTTCAGCAAAATATGGTTGGTGTACCATTACTTAAAGTACCAATGAAAAAGGGGGAGACACTTAAAATTCGTTTCGCTGAAAAGTTGTCTCCAGATGGTTCGTTTTATACAAAAAACTATAGAACAGCTTTGTCTACAAACTATTATACAGCATCAAAAGATGGTGTTATAGAGTGGATGCCAAAATTTACATTTCACGGATTTCAGTATGTGGAATTAAGTGGGTTTGATACCTCAAAAACCCCATCAACTGATTGGGTAACAGGTTTGGTGCAGTATTCAGATTTTGAAGAAAATGGAACATTTACATCCTCTCACGAAAAGTTAAATCAATTACAAAGTAATATTGTTTGGGGCTTAAGAGGAAACTTTTTTGATATTCCAACCGATTGCCCACAGCGTGATGAGCGTATGGGTTGGACTGCAGATGCACAGGTATTTGGACCAACCTCTATATTTAATGCCGATGTGCATAAGTTTTGGGCAAGTTGGTTACAAAGTGTTCGAGAATCCCAATATGAAAATGGCGGTATTCCTTGGGTAGTACCAGATGTGCTTTTTAACAATAAAGTAAGTGCAGGATGGGGAGATGCCTGTGCCATAATCCCTTGGGATATATACAACAGAACTGGGGATAAAAGAATTCTTGAAGAAAACTTTGAAACCATGAAGGGCTGGGTAGCATACCATGAGGCTACTACCAAAAATTATATTTCTTCTATGGGATTTTTTGCAGACTGGTTGCAACCACTGCCTAAAAACGGCGATAATAGAGGAGATACATCTAAAAGCTTAATTGGAACAGCATTTTTTGCACATTCAGCCAAATTAACGGCAAAAACTGCAGAGGTATTAGGTAAAAAAGATGAACAAGCGAAATATGAGGCTTTATTTAAAACTGTTGCAAATGCTTTTGAAAATGAGTTTTTTGATGAATCGGGGAAAGTAAAAGGCGTTGAAGAAACACAAACCTCATATCTATTAGCATTGGCTTATGATTTATTGTCTGAAGATAAAAGAGAAAATGCTAAAATGTATTTATTACAAAAAATTGAGGAAGCCGATAATCACTTACGAACAGGCTTTTTAGGTACACCACTATTATCACGAGTTCTGGACGAAATGGGGGATACAGATTTAATATATAAACTATTATTTAATGAAACCTATCCATCGTGGTTCTATTCTATTAATCAAGGAGCCACAACTATTTGGGAACGTTGGAACAGCTATAGCAAGGCAGAAGGATTTAATCCGCAAAAAATGAATAGTTTAAACCACTATGCTTATGGCGCAGTGGGCGAATGGATGTACGAAAGAATTGGGGCGATTGCACCATTAGAGGCGGGTTATAAAGCCATTCGTATTGCTCCAGAACCTAAAAGTCCATTAACTTCAGCATCAGCTGAATTAAATACGCCGTATGGAAAAGTGGCTTCTTCATGGGAAATTAAGGATGGTACTTTTACTATAAATATCACTATTCCACCAAATACAACAGCAAAAGTTATACTACCAGGAACTGCAGAATCGATTGAAGATACAAATGATATAAAATCGATGAGCTCAGACACTGGCGATACAGAATTATTGGTGCAACCAGGAACCTACACGTTTAATTCTAAATTATAATGAAACAAGGATTTCAAATAGTTGTTGTTTTGATATTTGGTTTATCCTTAATAAGCTGTAAAAATGAAAAAAAAGAACAAGAAGCTAATCCAGCTGATAAAGTAAAAGTAGAGCCCTCTGTACAAAATGAAGGTAATAATCCTGTAATTCGCCATATTCGAACTGCTGACCCTTCGGCTCATATCTGGAACGATGGTAAAGTGTGGATGTACACCTCTCGTGATATGGAGGACGCAACATTTTACGATTCTATGGATGGGTATCGTGCGTTTTCATCAACAGATATGGTAAATTGGATAGACCATGGCGAAGTATTACATTCCAGAGATATTCCTTGGGGTGCAAAAGGCTGGATGTGGGCACCAACTGCGATTTATAAGAATGATAAATACTATTTGCTCTACCCACATTCTGTAAAAGGCTCAAAAGACGATATGCGATGCGGTGTTGCCGTTAGTGATGTTCCAGAAGGTCCATTTAAAGATTTAGGTTGGATTGAAGGTGTTGAGGGCCAATGGCTAGACCCTTGTGTGTTTGAAGATGATGATGGAAAAGTGTATTTATACTGGGGCGTAAAAGTGCCTAAAATTGCACGTTTAAAAGACAATCTTTTAGAGTTAGCAGAAACACCAAGAACCATTGAATATGGAAGCGATAACTTTTTTGAAGCCAGTTACATGCACAAACGCAATGGTATCTATTATTTTTCTTATAATGCAGGTTTAGGTGGTTTTTACGGAATGGCTAACAATCCGTATGGGCCATTTGAGTACAAAGGTGCTATCAATCCAAAGCAAAGACAAGACCATCATTCTATCGTAAATTACAAAGGGCAAGATTATTTTTTTTACCACTGGCAAAATTGGAAAGGCGGTTCAAAGTTTAGTAGAAACACTTGTGTAGAATATTTGTATTACAATGAAGATGGTACGATACAAGAGATTGTTGCTACAACGGAAGGCGTGCAAAAGATAAATCAATAAACAAACAGACAATTCAATCATAAAAATGAAAATTAAATTATTTTCAGTAGTTTTTTTAGTACTAGTATTTTCTTTATCGAGTTGTAAAAAAGAAGTAAAGCAAAACGAAGACAAAACTTCAGTAGAAACCAAGCAAAAGAAACCAAACATTGTTTACATTCTTACAGACCAATGGCGAGGTTCAGCTTTAGGTTATGCGGGTAATTCCGATGTTAAAACGCCTAATTTAGACGCTTTTGCGAAAGAAGCTATTAATTTTACAAATGCCGTTTCTGTATTGCCGGTGTGTACACCGCATAGAGCATCATTGCTTACTGGAAAGTTTCCAACTACAACGGGAATGTTTCTAAACGATTTGTATTTACCGAGTGAAGAATTGTGTATGGCTGAAATCTTCAAAAAGGAGGGCTATAATACAGCCTATTGGGGCAAGTGGCATTTGGACGGTCATGGCAGGTCAACTTTCATTCCGAAAGAAAGACGTCAAGGCTTTGATTATTGGAAAGCTTTGGAGTGTTCGCATAATTACACTAAAATGCCTTACTATGATAATGACAATACAGAATTAAAATACTGGAAAGAGTATTCGCCGTTTGCAATTGTAAAGGACGCTAACAATTATATTAGTGAACATGCTAATGATGAACAACCGTTTTTAGCTTTTATTTCTATTGCAACGCCACATTATCCGCATAATTCTGCTCCTAAGAAATATAAGGATATGTATCCTCCTGAGTTATTAACACTAGGTCCAAATATTCCAAAGGAATTTGAGGAACGGTGTCGCAAAGAATTACAAGGCTATTATGCGCATGCTACCGCAACAGATGAAGCTATTGGAGCTATTTTGGATAAGCTGAAAGAGCTTGAATTAATAGATAATACCATAGTCGTATTTTCAGCCGACCATGGAGAAATGATGGGGGCGCACGGTGTGAAACCATTCGTAAAGCAATTGGCTTGGGACGAAGCGATTAGAGTACCTTTTTTAATCCGTTATCCTTCTATTGGGGAACATAAAGGAAGTACAGTAAATGCACCTCTAACCACACCGGATATTTTACCATCTTTATTGGGGCTGACCGATATTGAAATACCTGAAGACATAGAGGGCGAAAATTTGGAACAGCTCATAAAAAATCCTAATCCAAATATTGACAGAGTCGCTTTAGTTATGAATCCAGCACCTTTTGGCGCTAATTTCAAAGATGAACCTTATCGCGCCATTAAAACCAAACAATATACGTATGCTAGAACTCCAAGTGGACCAAGTATGTTTTATGATAATATTGCGGATCCTTTTCAACAAAACAACTTAATAGGAAAAGCTGAATTAAGTGATATTCAAATCGATTTAGATAACAAATTAAATAAAGCCTTAACTCAAATTAATGACGAGTTTGGAACACGCGACTTCTATTTGAAAAAGTATAATTATATATTAGACGAAAAGAAAAAAGCGATACCACATTGGGGCTTTAATGAAGGCGAAGGAGCGCTTAAAAATGTAGGAACTACAAAAATGGTGCAATCACCAAAACCAATCTCTAATTAAAATTAAATTATGAAAAATTATTTAGCGCTAATTGCACTTGTGTTTTGCATTTCAAATGTGTTTTCTCAAAGTGAAAAACCAAATATTCTTGTCTTTTACATTGATGATTTACGAGCGGAATTAGGATGTTACGGAAGTGAAACAGCAATTACTCCGAATATTGATAAGTTGGCATCTGAAGGTATAATGTTTAACAAGGCCTATACCCAACAAGCCATTTGTGCGCCTTCAAGAATGAGCACCTTAACGGGTTTAAGACCCGAAACATTAGGGATTTATAGCATTTTTACACCGTTACGTAAAGTACATAAAGATGTCGTAACACTTCCACAATTGTTTAAGCAAAATGGGTACAAAACCATTAGTACAGGGAAGGTATATCATCATTTTGTGGATGATAAAGAAAGTTGGACAGAACTTGTAAAAAGGCCTTCTAATATATATTTAAAACCAGAGAGTCTTGAGGCTATGGCAGGAAAACGTACAAAAGGTCCAGCTTATGAAGATGCGGACGTAGCAGATGATGGCTATAAAGATGGCATTGTTGCAAACGATGCTATTAGAATGTTGAACCAATATAAGGATGACAAATTTTTAATGTTTGTTGGTTTGATGAAACCACATTTGCCTTTTAATGCGCCAAAAAAATATTGGGATTTGCATGATAAAAGTAAGTTTGAAATTCCATTAAAGGAAAAGCCACAAGACATGTACAGGTTGGCTTTGAGTAAATGGGGAGAGCTTAAGAACTATCATGGAATCCCAAAGGAAGACCCTTTGAATGATGATATTACAAGAACCTTAATTCATGGGTATCACGCTTGCGTAAGTTATATGGATGCCCAAGTGGGTAAAGTATTGCAAACTCTGGAAGATTTAGATTTACGCAAAAACACCATGATTATTTTCATGAGCGATCATGGTTATAAAATTGGAGAATATGGAGCGTGGTGCAAGCATTCCAATATGGAAATAGACACGAGGGTTCCATTAATTATAAGTAGAGAAGGAAACTATAAAAAGAGAAATGCGGGCGAATTATCAAATGCATTGGTAGAAAATGTAGATATCTTTTCAACGCTAACCGAAATTTGTGGTTTTGAGACGCCAAAGTCCGACGGTAAAAGTTTAGTTCCAGTATTAGATAACCCTGATGCAAAGTGGGATGAGGTTGCTACAAGCGTTTTTGCAAGAGGTAAAAATATTATGGGCTGTACTGCCACGGATGGAAATTGGAGATATACCGAATGGCGAGATTCTAATTCACATGAAATTTTAGGAGCGGAATTATATGAGCATAAAAATAATCTTTTGTCTTTTATTAATCTATCGGGCAATGAAGCCTACAAGGATGTTGAAGAACGAATGAAAGCACTTTTGGAATCTCAATTCCCAAGAAACGGAGTTCCATTTCCACAAAACGATAATCCAAGAAAATAAAAGCTGGTTGAAGTGAACAAAACATAGCATAGCTCAACATAGCATTAAGGTTGTTAAACCTTAGATAGTGTTAAAAAATTTTTGGTTACCCTATTTTAGATTATTGGTTTAAGAGGCTTTAATAACTTTGGGCTGACTAAACTAATTAAGCTATGTTAGATTACATTCGGATAGACGGCAACTCGATGGTGCCAAAATATATTCAGATTATCAATTCTATAATTGATAACGTATCCTCGGGAAACATTAAGATTGGAGATAAAATACCATCTATAAATACTTTAAGCCAAGAATTTTATCTATCGAGAGATACCGTAGAGCGGGCTTACAATATTTTAAAGAAAAAAAATGTTGTGGTTTCCGTTCGTGGCAGAGGGACCTATATAGCTCAAGCTGATTTAGTGAGAGATAAAAAAATATTGTTTTTGGTAAACAAACTGAGTCCATATAAAATGAAAGTTTATAAGGCGTTTGTGGATGCTATAGGGGAAAACTGTCAAGTGGATATACACAGCTTTCATTGTGACCAAGCACTATTTGTAGAGTTAATGAGTAAGTACAAATCTGCCTATGATTACTTTGTGATTTTGCCCCATTTTAGAACCGAAAACTTATCGTACACTGGTTTTACCGAAGAAGTAAGTAGTGTTATTAAAAGCATCCCAAATGAAAAGCTAGTTTTATTGGATAATAACAATCATCAACTACCAGGTGATTTTATTGAGGTATATCAAGATTTTGAAAATGATATATTAAAAGCTTTGGAAACGGGTCATGAAAAAATTTCTAAATATGATAAGCTGAACTTAGTTTGCCCGAGGAAAACATTCTACCCATATCCTACGAAAATTTTGCATGGTTTCATGAAATACTGCTCTTTTAATAATTTTGACTTTGAAATACTCGAGGAAATTTCAATGGAATTTGAGGTAGCTCCAAAGAATCTTTATATCACAATTGAAGAAGAAGATCTTGTAAAAGTCATTTCTCGAATTAGAAAAAATGGTTTTAAGTTGGGGTCGGACGTTGGAGTAATATCTTATAATGATGCGCCACTAAAACAAGTGTCCAATATCACGGTTATTACTACAGATTTTGAGGATATTGGAATCAGGGCTGCAAAAATGATTTTAGAAAGTAGAATAGAAAAGGAAAAAGTAGCCTTTAGGTTTATTGATAGAGGGTCTGCTTAAGCCTTGGTTATTTAGAACATAAAGGAAGTCTTTTCAGGCTTCCTTTTCTTTTTTCATGAAATTTATAAGTCTTATATTATATTTGATAAACCCTCCTTCAGGTATGTTGAAAAATAGGGAGAGCTAATACATCATATTTATTTGGAAACGAAGTAAAGGATTAAATCAAAATTTTATGGACAAGAGCTTATATACCATTCTTTTTTTAGTTTATATAAGTTTTTTCAATGCTCAAAATACTAGTTTTTTCTTTGACAAGCTTACTACTGGTGATGGCCTGTCAAATAATTCCGTGGAGGCTATTACACAGGATAGGTTAGGACAAATATGGTTTGCTACTAATAATGGTTTAAACAAATATAACGGCAAAGACTTTACTGTTTATAGAAATGACCACAGAAACAAACAGAGTCTAAGCAATAATGAGATTTTAAACATATTAGAAGACAGGGACGGCTTTGTTTGGGTAGGGACGATTAATGGCTTGAACAAATATAACCCAGAGACCAATACGTTTAGGAGGTACTACAGGAAATCGTCGGGCACTAAATCCTTGAGCAGTAACTTGATCATGAGCAGCCTGGACATGAAGAATGGGAGTATTTGGTTTGGGACCGGAAATGGGGTTTCAATTTACAATAAAAGAAAGGGGCATTTTATAAGATTTTTGCAGGCTAAAAATGGAGAAAAGCCTAAAGTAGTAAAACACATTTATTTGGACTCCAATAAGCATATATGGCTATCAACAAACAACGGTATATTTAAGATAGAAAGAACCAAAGAAAATAAATTCATTACCAAGGCATATAATTTAACTCCAGATAGTACGAATTTTTTCGTGAATAGCATTTTGGAGGTGAGTCCAGGAGTTTTGGGTCTTGCTACAAGGTTTAATGGGTATATTTTATTTGATACCAGAACAGAAGCCTTTTATTACCCTAAAACCATAGATTTACCTAAGACTATTGACGTCAGGGATTTAGAGCGGGATGATTTTGGAAATTTATGGATTGCCACAACAACTGGATTGTTTATTATCACAAGCTCCGGAGAGGTTGTTGCTTTGATGGAGAATAAAAGCGTAAATACATCAATTAGCCAAAATTCGATAAGAAATCTTTTTAAGGATAAGAACGGAAGTATTTGGTTGGCAACACAAAATAGGGGAGTCTGTATTTGGGATAAATCAAATCAAAACTTCATGCATTTTTACAATGGCAAGATTAACAATAACATAGCTAGAAGTATCGTTGCCGACGAAAAGGGCAATATTTATTTTGGAACAGATGGAGGTAGCGTAAATGTAATGAATAATGAGGGTCTTGTGTATGAGCTTTTTAAAGTTCAGAACCGTGAAAAATCTTTAGTCTACGGTATTCAATCTATGTTATATGTAAAACCTGACTTGCTGTGGGTGGGGACCATGAATAACGGTGTTTTTGTATATGACTTAAATAAAAAAACTCTCAGAAGAGACTTGATTTCCAAAGAATTAAGTAAATGCGTTGAAAAAACAGGTGTGTATGATATAAAGGTGGATAACCAATCTAATATATGGTTTGGCACTTTTGGAAAAGGACTCATAAAATATGGTTTAGCGAATAAAGAAGTAACATTATTCTCTAAGCCTGAATTAACCACAAACATAGCCAAGTCCATACATATTGATAACAACGGTACGGTTTATACAGGAGGTGTTGGTGGGGTAAACATTTTAAAAGAAAATGCAGTTAAAACCTATAATTTTTCAACTTATTTTGATAAAAACCCTTATTTGAGTTTTAACATCCACTCTGTTTATAAGGATTCTAGTGGTACCGTTTGGGCAGGCACTAATACAAGAGGCCTGTACAAGTTTACTGGCAAGGATTTTAAAAAAGTATTTCTTTCAGTTAAAAATAGGGTTTCAGCCGTTTATAAAATATTGGAAGATGAAAAGAATATTCTGTGGTTAAGCACCGATAAGGGCATAGTACGGTATAACCCCAAAAGGAGAACAGCTATTGTTTATGAAGAAGAAAGTATCGTCGAGAGCAACGATTTCATGCCCAACTCGGGCACAAATATTAAAAATTGGTTCTATTTTGGAGACCTAAAAGGGGTAACCACATTTAATTCAAAACAAATTGTACAATCCAAGAAGGTGTCAAAAGTTTTGTTATCAGACTTAAAAATAAGAAATCAATCCGTTCAAGTGGGTGATAGTAGCCGTATTTTGCCCAAGGGATTAAACTATATGAATGTCATAGAATTAGATCATAATAATTCTAATTTCTCAATAAGCTATGCATTGCCCAATTATGTAAGCCCAAAAAGTAATATCTATGCTTATAGGCTAAAGGGGCTGGACGAGGAGTGGATTTATACCAAGCAAACCGAAGCATCATTTACAATACAAAACCCCGGTAGTTATGTTTTTGAAGTAAAGGGCGCCAATTATAATGATCAATGGAATAGGAAGCCCACCAGTTTAGAGATAGTGGTAAAACCAGCCCCTTGGAAGACCCGGTGGGCCTATACCATTTATTTCCTGTTATTTTTCGGAATCGTATTTGGAATCGTTTGGATGCTACAATCGAAATCCCGCTTACAACAGAAATTAAAATTAGAATACATTGAGAATAAACGAAAAGAGGAGATGAATCAGGCAAAGCTTAGATTTTTCACAAATATTTCTCATGAATTTAGGACCCCTCTAACCCTAATTTTAGGTCCACTACAAAGTATTTTAAATGATTATTCTGGCCCAAGTTCCATTTATAAAAAGCTAAGGATTGTTGACGGTAGTGCCAATCATTTGCTACGTCTAATTAATAGGTTAATGGATTTTAGAAAATTAGAAAGTAACCAATTAAAACTAGAGACAGCCGAAGGAAATATTGTTAAGTTCTTACAGGAAATATTTTTGTCTTTTTCAGAATATGCCAAAGATGGAAAATACAACTACAGCTTCAATACTTCCCATGAAGAAATATTTGCTTTTTATGATAGATATAAACTAGAAAGGGTATTCTACAATTTAATCTCAAATGCTTTTAAATATACAAAGCACGGCGGGGACATCAGTATAAATATCAATAGGACGGATAGTGATGTTGTAATACAAGTGAAGGATTCCGGTATAGGGGTGCCCGAGGAATTTTTGGATAAAATTTTTGATCGTTTTTTTGAAGTTCCAAATTCCAGCGAAACGAACAAGGATTTTAATAAAGGTACGGGCATAGGGCTATCAATTGCCAGTAGCATTGTCAAATTACATAAAGGAGAGATTAAAGTTAATAATATAAAACCGCAAGGGGCTGTTTTCACTGTAAAATTAAAGCTCGGTAAAGCTCATCTGGCTGAAAGCGAAATATTAAAGAATTTTAAAATGAGTGATGACGTATCCCAGTACGCCACTCAAATTAGTATTTCAGATATAGAAATGAATGCTAACACCCCTGAAGACTTGATGATTGAGGAGAAGAAACATACAATTCTTGTTGCCGAGGACAACACTGTTCTAAGGTCATTTATAAAAGAAATTCTAAAGCCAAAATATAACGTCATACAGGCCGAGAATGGAAAGGTAGCCTTGCAAAAAGCTATAGAGCACTCCCCAGATTTAATTATTAGTGATGTTATGATGCCCGAGATGGTTGGCACCGAGCTTTGTTCTAAAATAAAGACAACCCTGGCCACAAGCCATATTCCGGTAATCCTATTGACGTCCCGCTCTGCTCTAGTTTATAAATTTGAAGGTCTTGAAAGTGGGGCTGATGACTACATAAGTAAACCCTTTAACCTCAAGGAATTTGGTCTTAAAATCCAGAATTTACTGGAGTTTAAAGAACGTTTGAAGGGCAAATTTTCATCAGATAAAGATTTTGAAACTCTAGATGTCTCCCTAACATCTTTGGACCAACAGTTTTTTGATAAAGCCTTGGCAGTAGTAAAAAATAATATCTCAAACCAGGATTTTAACATCGCTCACTTCTGTGAAGAACTGGGAGTAAGCCGTTCAATGCTTTTTACGAAAATAAAAGCCTGGACTAATTCAACCCCAAACGATTTTATTCAAGATGTACGATTGAATCAGGCGGCCAAATTACTAGAGCTAAACAGATTAAATATTGCTGAGATTTCTTATGAAGTCGGTTTTAAACGGCCAAAATACTTTAGTCAACGTTTTCAAAAAAAGTTTGGCTTGACTCCTTCAGAATTTTCGAAGAAATTTAATGGAACTTTCAAGTAATTGTAATACTAAAACAAGGTGCTCTTGGGGAAAAATACATGGAATTGTAAGCATTAAAACAAGGGACGTTTTTATATTACATAAAATGTCTTTAATTTGAAAGGTTTTCCCAAAACCACAGGACACCTCAGGATTAGATTTACCCCTTAATAGGTTAAGTTTGTTTTTATAGAATATCACAAGAAAAACCAACTAATTCAAAATGAAAAAAGTATCAAAGCCTTCAAAAATTTATACCCTAGTCAGTGTCCTTTTCTGGATTATTTCAGTATCCTGTGGTACTCAGCAAACAGAAACTTTAAGTGTAAATTTTAACGATAATTGGCTTTTTGTCCTAGACGAAGATAAAGCAGAGTTCTCTCAAGAACAACTTGATGATAGCGCATGGACTACTCTAGATTTACCTCATGATTGGTCGTTCGAAAAAGGTGTTAGAAAAGGAGGTGATCAAGGTCAAGGTGGTGGTTATCACGATGGCGGAATTGGTTGGTATCGTAAGTACTTCAGCGTTTCAAAAGAAAGCTTATCAAATGTAACTTACATCAATTTTGATGGAGTATATATGAATAGCGAGGTTTGGGTAAATGGTAACCGTCTTGGTAAAAGACCTTATGGGTACATTAGTTTTCGATACGATATTTCAAAACATTTAAAAGAAGGACAAAATACCATTGCGGTTCGTGTAGACAATAGTTTAGAACCCTCGGCCCGTTGGTATCACCCCTGTGGTATTTATGCAGGCGTCTCTTTAATTGAAAAGAACCCAACACACATTGAGCTTAATAGTATTTTTATTACTACGCCTAGTATTGCAGAAGATAAAGCTTCTGTAAATGTGAAGTTTAATATAGTAAGTGTATCTGATAATTTAGAAAGTAAAATTACAATTCTGGCGTCAGATGGTACTGTTTTAACTTCTGCAACAAGTGGTGTTGAAGCATCAAAATCAGAAACAAATTTAGAGGTGGAAACTCCTAAGTTGTGGAGCCCAGAAAGTCCAACATTGTACAAGGCAGTTACCCAAATACTGAAAGGTGATGAGGTTTTAGATGAAACAACTACCACATTTGGTTTTAAAACTGTAGAATGGAAAACCGAAACAGGTTTTTGGTTAAACGGTGAAAACGTCAAACTAAAAGGTACTTGTGAGCATTGGGAAGGCGGGCCCGTTGGTGGTGCTTGGACGAAGCCAATGCTACGTTGGAAGTTAAAGTTGCTTAAAGGAATGGGTATTAATGCTATTCGTCCGTCTCATAATCCAGCACCACCAATGTTTTATGATATCTGTGATGAAATTGGCCTGTTAGTCATGGATGAAATTTTTGATGGTTGGCATAAAAAAGCCCCTCAAGATTATGGGAAGCAAGCCTTTGATGAATGGTGGCAACGCGATGTTGAAGAGTGGATTACCAGAGACCGTAACCACCCAAGTATTTTTGTGTGGAGTTTAGGTAACGAAACCCATAGTGATGTTGCACCAGAAATGGTTAAGTTTGGTAAAAATTTAGACTCAACACGATTATTCACATCAGGTGCAGGAAACCCAGAGGATATGGATATTCAGGGGGTTAATGGCGGTTCTGAAACTAAATCGTTTATTGAGAATAATAAATTAACCAAACCATTTATCTCTACTGAAGCGCCTCACACTTGGCAAACCAGAGGGTATTACCGTACCCAAACATGGTGGCGCGATAATGAGTTACCAGGAACATACGAATTGCCTAATCTTACAGAAAAAGAAATCTTCTTTTACGAAGGTTTGAATCCTAAAGATTGGAGAAATAGGAAACAACGCTTTAACTCATCGTATGATAATGCTACGGTACGCGTTTCAGCAAGAAAATATTGGGAAGTCATGCGTGATACGCCATGGCATAGTGGGCATTTTCGCTGGACAGGTTTCGATTATTACGGTGAGGCAGGTTTGGTACACGGTGGTCTGCCTTTTAACCTATTCATGGGTGGTGCTATTGATGTGGCTGGTTTTGAAAAGGATTTATATCATTTTTATAGAAGTCAGTGGACTGAAGAACCAATGATTCACATGCTTCCACATTGGACGCACCCACGCATGGAAAAAGGAACCAAAATACCGGTTTGGGTCTATTCAAATACAGATGAGGTAGAACTCTTACTAAACGGCAAATCCTTAGGAAAAGACAAACCGGGAACCGTTTGGAACGAAATGCAATGTGAGTGGTTAGTGCCTTATGAAGAAGGAACCATTGAGGCAGTTGGTTATATTGATGGAAAAGAAGTGAATAGAACGTCTTTTTCAACCGCAAAACAACCATCTACTTTACAAAATACAGTAATTAAGTTGGAGGCAGAAGGCGATTTTAGGGCAAGTTATATTCTAACTTCAGAAGGAATGGATGTCAACGATAATTTGAATCCTTATGCAGAAAATAGGGTGTATTATAACATCGTTGGTGACGTGGATAAAGTGTCTATGGAAAACGGAAATCCAATAGACCCTACCAGCAGAACAAAAGCCGATTATAGAAGTATGTTCTTCGGAAAGACTAGATTGTTTTTAGAAGAAGCTCAAAATGCAAAAGAGGCCTCTATAATTGTTGGTTCCATTTTAGGGGATAAAGCCTTATATGTCTCAGATGACATTGCTATTGATGTGCAATCTGTATCGTTGTTTGGAAATGATGCTTCCAATGATTTTGAGGTGCTTTATACGATAGATGGTAAAAACCCTGAAACAGATGGTCTAGCCTATACCAAGCCTTTTAAAGTTGAAGACGGTACTACCGTAAAGGCTATAGTGAAACAAAATGGAGCTCTTGTTTTAACTATGGAAGAAACTTTTGGTGAAAATGAAGGCTTATTTTGGGGTGATGAACATTCCGCTGATATGTGGATTGGTAGAGGTGTTAATATTTCTGCCGAAGATGGTATTTTAACAGGCTCAGCAAAACCGAGCAGAGGTGCACGTCGTTTTAAAGGAACTGGTTTTGTGGATTTTAAAGGAGGTGAAGGTTCAATTACTTGGTATCAAGAAAATGATGGTGAACCAGGAGATTATAGCATTCGCTTTAGATATATGCACAATAATGAGGGGAAATTACACCCTATGAAGCTCTATGTGAATGATGAATATGTTAGGAATATAGAGTTCAAAGCAACAGGTGGTTGGGAAAAAGAATGGAAGTTTGTACCCACCATTATTGTACTGCAATCTGGAGCTAATAATATCAAATTAGAAACCACAGGAGAGAGCGCACCTTATATTGATGAGTTGTTTATTGATTAATGTTCAATTTCAATAGAAATTAACTTTAAGAATCATTCTTTTGAAAGACAGTTACTCATAAACCATAAAAAAAGAATGCTAATCATCCAAAAGAATGAAAAAAATAGTAGTATTATTAAGTCTTGTAATTTCAATTTTAACTTCTTGCCAAAATCAGAAAGTTAAGAGTGTTTTAGAAAAAGACGTCAATCTTGAAGAAGGATTTAAAAACCCACCAAACCAAGCCAAAGCCAGAACCTGGTGGCATTGGATAAGTGGTAATGTTTCAAAATCGGGCATCACCAAAGATTTAGAAGCGATGAAAGCGGTTGGTATTCAAGAAGCACAATTGTTTAATGTGCATTTGGGTTTTCCACAAGGGCCTGTAAAATATTTAAGTGAAGAATGGCTAAATTTATTCAAATTTTCGGCAGAAGAAGCCAAACGATTAGGACTAGAATTGGCATTCCACAACAGCGCAGGTTGGTCGTCTTCTGGAGGACCTTGGGTTACTGAAGAACATGCGATGCAAACGGTTGTTTTTAGTGAACTTACAGTTGAAGGCGGAAAAACGATAACCAAAAAAATACCACGACCAGAAACCAAATTCGACTATTATAAAGACATAGCCGTTTTGGCATTTCCAAAACCAAAAGCAACAAAAAAGATAGATGGTTTAGATTATAAAATGCTATCTGAACGTGTTCGAAATCATTTACTACCCGATAGGAAAGGCATTTCAAATGAGGCTGTTATTTTAAAAGAAAACATTATCAATCTAACTTCAAAACTATCTGAAGATGGTGTTTTAAATTGGGAAGCACCTCAAGGTGATTGGGTTGTTTTACGATTAGGGCATACACCAATAGGTACGCAAAATCGTCCTGCACCTCCAGAAGCCAAAGGTTTAGAAGTGGATAAAATGAGTAAAACAGCAGTTGATGCCTATTGGAAAGGAGGTGTGCAACCTATAATTGATAAGTTAGGCGACTTAATAGGAACAACTGTTAACAATTGTTTGATTGATAGTTATGAAGTAGAAACTCAAAATTGGACTACAGGTTTTGATGCTCAGTTTGAGAATTTAAGAGGTTATGATTTAACGGCATATTTACCAACTTTAGCAGGGTACTATGTAGAAAGTGGAGAAGTTTCAGAACGATTTCTTTGGGATTTTAGAAGAACTATTGGCGATTTAATTGCCCAAAATTACTATGCGCATTTTGCCGAATTATGCCATAAAAACGGACTAAAATTCTCTGTAGAACCCTATTGGGGCCCTTTTGATAATATGCAAATTGGTGCTCAAGGCGATATTGTGATGTGTGAA
Source organism: Hyunsoonleella rubra (assembly GCF_042684665.1). Taxonomy (NCBI): domain Bacteria; kingdom Pseudomonadati; phylum Bacteroidota; class Flavobacteriia; order Flavobacteriales; family Flavobacteriaceae; genus Hyunsoonleella; species Hyunsoonleella rubra. The sequence goes on from NZ_JBHULY010000039.1 coordinate 295,770, forward strand.
TTTTGGAGTGGTGGCTATCCGTTTTTCGATTCGCCAAAATTTGTATCGTCCATCGCACACTTAAATGGCAGTGCCATTGTGGGAGCAGAGTCTTTTACAGGTATTGGTGGTTGGGACAAACACCCAGCAAACCTAAAATCGATTGGAGATCGTGCATGGGCAGAAGGCATTACACGATTTATTTTTCATACCTATGTGCATCAACCTTGGGATGTAGCACCAGGTTTGGCATTAAGTTATCACGGTTTTGATTTTAACCGATTAAATACTTGGTGGAAACAAAGTAAGGGGTATATGGATTACCTAGCACGTTCACAATATCTTCTACAACAAGGTAAAAATGTGGCTGATGTTTTGGTATTTACAGGAGAATCATCACCCAATACAGGGTTTATAAAACCAGAAATTAAAGCCATGGGTTTTGATTATGATTTGATTGGCGCTAATAAATTAAAAGACTTAACCGTTAAAAACGGAACAATTTTCTCATCAGTTGGAAATGCGTATCAACTTTTGGTATTGCCAGAATCGGATTTTATAAAACCAGAAACTTTAGAAAAAATAAAAGCATTGGTAGATGGTGGCGCAACAGTTATTGGTAAAAAGCCATTGCAATCGCCAAGTTTGACCAACTATCCAAATTGTGATGAAAAAGTTACAGCTTATGTTGATGCATTGTGGGGAAGTCGTTTGGTTAAAGAAATTTCCATTGAAGAAGCTTTAAGCAATCAAATACCTGATTTTAAAATAGAAAGTAGTGATAATTCGGATTTGAGTTTCATCCACAGAAAAACAGCAAATGCTGATATTTATTTCATCGCCAATGCTAGAAAAGAAGCCAGAGAAATTACAGCACGTTTTCGAGTTTCAGGAAAACAACCTGAAATCTGGAACTCAGAAAAAGGCACTATCAAAGATGCAGTAGTCTTTAAAGACAATGAGGATGGAACAACAACTGTACCTTTACAATTAGGTTTGGAAGAGTCGGTTTTTATTGTTTTTAAAAAAACTGCAAATCCGAATCATTTAGAAGAAATTTCAACAGAACTCAAACCTTATCAAACAGAACCATTGTCTAATTTAGAAATTGTAAAAGCAGAGTACGGCACGTTTTTACAAGAAGGTTTAATAGATATTACTGACAAAGTAAATAAAGCTATAAAAGGTGGCAAATTAGACTTTAAAATGAGTAGGGCTTTTTGCGATTGTGACCCAGCAATGGGCTACAAAAAAGAATTTCGAATGGAATACCAAATAGGTGATACCAAAAAGCAGATTTATGCTGAAGAACGCGAGCATATTTATATTGGTGATGGAGATAAATCACTAAAAGTTTTAAAAGCTGTTTTTGGAAAATTTAAAGGGGAAACAACGGGTATTCCTCAATATTATAAAACTTTTGATGTTACCGATAAAATAAAAAAGGTAGTAAACTCGGGAACTTATGATATTTTGGTGTCTAATGAATTAATTGACAATCAAATTCCAGAAGGCGATAAAACCGTTTTAAAAATCAGCTATAAAACTGATGGAGAAGACCGCACTATGTTTATTCCGAAAGGGCAACTTTTAAAATTGTCTAAAGACATATCAAAACCAGTATTAGAATTTAAAAATGATGCCATAAGTTGGACTACACCTTATGCAGGAAAGATCAATTACACGTTAGCATCAGGAGAATCAAAAACCACAGAAGTGAAATCTGTTTCAAAACCAATGGAGCTATCAGGCGCTTGGGAAGTTTCTTTTCCAATAAATTCAGAAGCTTCAAAAAAAGAAACGTTTCCTAATTTGATTTCGTGGACCGATGTGCAAGACGAAGCGATTCAGCATTTTTCAGGAACAGCATCTTATAAAAAAGAGTTTGTGTTATCCAAAGAGATGATACAGCCGAATAAAAGTGTGACCTTAGATTTAGGAAGTGTATCCGTTATAGTAGAAGTCATAGTTAACGGCAATAATGTTGTATCTTTATGGAAAGCCCCTTTCAGAGTAAACATTGATGAATTTGTGAAAGAAGGGAAGAATACTTTAGAAGTTAAGGTGACCAATTTATGGCCCAATCGATTGATTGGTGACGAAAAACTAAAATTGGATTATCCAAGACAAGGCAAGCGTGCAAAACCGCTTCCAGATTGGTTATTAAATCATACAGAACGACCATCTAAAAGAACAACATTTGCCAGTTGGAATCACTATAATAAGAATGATGATCTGCTAAAGTCTGGTCTGCTAGGGCCTGTAAATCTTATATTTTTTGAAACCGTAAAACTAGAAAGTAATGATGAATAAATATTTGGTTATAAACTTGATGATTTGTTTTTGTTTGTTGAGTTGTGCCAATAAAGCCAAAGAACAAAAGACAATTGACGCGGGTAGCGAAATGGTAGATTATTTTGCTGATAATGGCTTCGGAAATGCGGTGGCCATTGTGCAACATCCATCAGGGGTATATCACAAAGGCGTTACTTACGTGGCTTACCAAGGTACATTGGAAGATCCTTATGTGGCTTCATACAATCATACTACCAAAGAATGGAAAGGCCCTTTTAAAGTAGGTGTTAGTGAAATGGGGAAAGATCCAAACCGTAAAAAGAAAATAGACAATCATGGGAAACCAGCTATTCTTATTGATGATGCTGACTATATTCATATTGCTTTTGGAGGTCATGGAGGAACCCCCGATGATGGTAAAAACCCATTAGGAAATCATCACTATGGAAAAAATTTACATGCGGTTTCTAAAAAGCCATTAGATATTTCAGAGTGGGAAACACTAGATAATATTTCATTGTTTGGAACTTATAGTCAGTTTATAAAAATGGATAATGGCGATATGTATTTGTTTTATCGTCATGGTGCACATAGAAGCAATTGGGTGTATCAAAAATCAACTGATAATGGTAAAACATTTGAGGAGCCAGTTTCCTTTTTAAAGCATAAAAGAAGAACAGAGATTGAAGCCGAAGATTCATGGTATCCATGGTTGAGTAAAGGTAATGGAGACGATATTATTGTAGCATTTGATTATCATATTTGTAGGGACAATAAAAATGCACAAGATGCACGTGGGCATATTCCAGAACGTCACAACCTCTATTATATGGTTTTTGATACAAAGACAGGGCAATGGAAAAATGTTAAAAATGAACTTTTAGAAATGCCTTTAACCAAAGAAATGGCTGATGAAAAAGCCTTGGTTAAGCAAATACCCAAAGATTGGACGTTTCAAGGTATAGCAGACGTTGACCCAAATGGCAATCCTCATGTTGGTGTTTTGGTTGGGCCTGACATAGGCGAAAAAAGAAGTGGCCCTAAACGTTTACAACTTTTTAGGTGGGATGGACAAGCGTGGTTACAAAGTGAGAATACAGATCTTCCCAGAGGTAATGGAGATTTAGAAGTAACATCAGCAAAAGAAATAAGCGTATATCTAGAACATGAAACTAATGGTGATGTTGGAGAAATAAGCCGATGGGATAGCTCCGATGGGGGAAAGACATTTAAAAAGAACACCGTTTTTTTAAAACGAGAACATTCTGGATTTGTGATATCTTCTCTTATAGATACTCCACATCCGGATGCTAGGATTATTGTAGGGGAAAAAATATCAGGGACTGATTTTAGAAACATGTATTTGTTAGGCGATAGTGGGCCAATACAACGCTTAAAAAATGAAGCTGAAGTTTTAAAAAAGAACAAAAAACAAAACAATTAAGTAACAACGATGAACAAATTGAACAAACTAGGTTATATTGTATTAGTGCTAATATGTTGCTCCTGTGGAAATAAAACCAAAACATCAGAAGCAAAAAAGCAAGAGTCTGATAAGACAAATCAAACACCAAACATTGTATTTATTCTTTCTGATGACCAATCATGGACAGATTATAGTTTTATGGGGGATGAAAATATAGAGACTCCAAGAATAGATCAATTTGCATCGGAAAGTTTAGCCTTTACACAATCTTACGTACCAACACCATTATGTTCGCCTTCTTTGGCAACAATCATTACAGGCTTATATCCCAAAGATCATGGCATTTTAGGAAATGATAAGGTCTACGACCGTGGAAACATACGAGGAAAGGAAAGAGCAGAAGCCTATAAACCTGTTATTTCTGCTTTTGAAAAACAAACCACACTTCCAGATATGCTTAAAGAAAAAGGCTATCTGTCGTTTCAAACGGGAAAGTGGTGGCATGGTAACCACAAAATTGGAGGTTTCGATTATGGTATGACACACGGAGATCCAGAGCGTGGTGGGAGACATGGTGATTATGGTTTAGAAATTGGAAGAAAAGGCTTAGATACGATTAATAGTTTTGTTGATTTATCATTAAAGGAAAAGAAACCGTTCTTTTTATGGTATGCGCCATTTTTGCCGCATAGACCTCATAATCCTCCGAAACGCTTATTCGAAAAGTATAAGAAGAAAACAGACTCAGAGCATTTAGCAAAGTATTGGGCGATGTGTGAGTGGTTTGATGAAACTTGCGGACAATTATTTGATATGTTTGAAGAAAAGGGCTTAACAGAAAATACACTATTCGTTTATGTATGCGATAATGGATGGGCTCAGAACCCTGAAAAAAGCGGGTATTTGAAGCACTCTAAACGCGCACCTTACGATATGGGTATTCGTACTCCAATAATGTACAAATGGAAAGGTAAGATTACACCTAAAATGGATGACAAAACCATTACAAGTAGTATAGATATGGTACCTACAGTACTTGATGTTTTGGGGATTGAAAAACCAGCAAACCTTCCAGGTGTTAGTGTATTAGATGAAAAATCATTAACTGAGCGCAAAGGAATTTTTGGAGAGGTATATGCACATGATTTTGATACGATTGAAAATAGTATGTACTACAATATGGCGATTTTCCCTCCCTATAAAATTATTGTTCCAGATCCTGTTAGAAAGAAAGATGAAGTGGTGCAGTTGTTTAATATTGAAAAAGACCCTTTTGAGAAAAACAATATTGCTAAAAACAATCCTCAAATAGTTGAAGAACTCAAAGAAAAAATAAAAGGGTTTAGAGCAAAATAATAGAACATTATGAAAAATACACACTTAATATTATTGCTACTATTAGCTTTTGTTTTCTCATGTAAAAACGAAAAAAAAGAAGTTGTAGAGGAAGAAACATCTCAACCAAATATATTATTTATAGCAGTAGATGATTTAAACAATTGGATTAGTCCAATTCAAAATTTTTCCAACGTCAAAACCCCAAATTTCGATAGGCTGGCAAATATGGGTGTAACGTTCACTAATGCCCATGTGCAAGCACCACTTTGTGGACCGTCAAGAGCTTCTTTAATGACGGGTTTGCGTCCATCAACCACAGGTATTTATGGGATGACACCCGATAACAAAATAAGAAGACCGGGTAATCCAGCCACAAAAGATATTACGTTTTTACCTGAATATTTTGAGCAAAATGGCTATCATACCATGGGTATTGGCAAGCTATTTCACATTCATGCTCCGGACAGTGTGTTTAACGAATCGGGTGGGCGCGTAAAAGGTTTTGGACCTTATCCCAAAAAACGTTTTGTTTGGGATGGTTTTGGAAAAGGCATTAGAGGGACTCATGGTAGAACCAGTACAGATTGGGGCGCTTTCCCTGAAAATGACACCTTAATGCCAGATCATGCTTCTGCAAATTGGGCAATAGAGCGTTTGCAAAGAGATTATGATAAACCTTTCTTTTTGGGCGTTGGATTTTTACGTGTGCATGTACCGTTATATGTACCTCAAAAATGGTTCGACTTGTATCCTTTAGAAGCCATTGAAACACCGCCTTACAAGTCTGATGATTTAAATGATATTCCCCCCGTTGGTATGAAAATTAACGATTTGCCTATGATGCCATCTACAGAATGGGCAAAAGAAAGTGGCGAGTGGAAAAAAATTGTACAGGCTTATTTGGCGTGTATGAGTTATGTAGATTATGAGTTAGGTCGTGTTTTAGATGCTTTAGAAAGTAGTAAACACGCTGATAATACAGTAATAGTATTGTGGTCTGACCACGGCTATCGCTTAGGTGAAAAAGGCACATTTGCAAAACACGCCCTTTGGGAAACCGCCACAAAAGCACCGTTGATGTTCGCAGGGCCAAATTTACCAAAAGGAAAGAAGATTGAAGCACCTGTAGAAATGTTATCTATTTATCCAACCTTACTGGAATTGAGCGGTTTGCCCGCTTACCAGCGTAATGAAGGCAGTAGTTTAGTGAGCATGATGCAGAATGATGAAGGTTTAAATGACGCACGAGCAATTACCACTTTTGGGATGAATAATCATGCCGTTAAAACAAATGGCTATAGATATATTCAATATGAAGATGGCAAAACAGAATTTTACGACCACAGCTTTGACCCTAATGAATGGACAAACGAAGCGGAAAATCCAAAGTACAAAGCTCAAATTGAAAAAATGAAAGCCTTGTTGCCTAAAGAAAACTCGAAATGGGATGCCGAATCAAATTATACCTTTCAACCTTATTTTGTAGAACAAAAAGCAAGGACTAGTAATAATTAAACACAACTAGTAAAAGGTTTATAATACTATAAATCTCTAAATTTTAAAATTTTTTCAATACACTCAGGATAGTTAATTGTTTAATTAATTTACAGTGATTTGTAGCAATAGTAGAATTTAATAAATATAGCTATGTGGTTTATCCATAATATGAAAAGTGTTTTCATCTTAGTATTTTTTACTTTTTTCTTTTCAAACACTAATGCTCAAGTTCAAGTTTCAACAGATTTTACGGATGATACGAAAAAAAACGAGCCTTTACACAATATATGGTCAGTCGCAAATAGAATAAGTCCAAAATTTGGGTCAAATGTACGTCCTGGACTTAAAATGAACACCATAAGAATGATAGGTGGTATTAAAAAAGTTGTAAATGGAGAAAATGTAAAAGACCTTGATTTTGATACTTGTTTGTATGATTCTATCAATAATATGTATGTATACAGATTTGAGCCTTTAATTGAAAGATTGAATAAAATCATCAATTCTCAAACAGAAATCTATCAAATTGTATTGGATCAGCCACCTTGGGCTTTTCAACACGGATATACATTTATTCCAGAAGGAACCAGGGATAACGTTAATTTTAGAGAAAACGAACAAATATCCACTTATGGAAATTCTTTACCACCAGCAGACAAAGTAGCATACCACGATTATATAAAAGCCTTAATGACCAGATTGGTTGATACTTATGGTGAAGAAAAAGTGTTGTCTTGGCGTTTTAGAGTGGGGTCTGAAATTGAAACTCCAGATCATTGGTATGGAACGAAACAAGATTTTATAGAGCATTTTGAAAATACTGAAAAAGCAGTAAGGGCTGTACTGCCAAACGCTGTTGTTGGCTTGCATACTAGAGCTCCAGATTTTTTATATAAAAACGGAACTGTATTGAACTACAAAGGAGAGCCTTTTGCTTCTTTTGCAGAAGATTTGATTGAATATTGTGCAGATAATAATGTACGATATGATTTTTGGGGCGTATCAAGTTACGTTGTTCTAGGAAATAGCAATTTGCGAAATATGAAAGGCAAATACGATAAACTATTTGCAGATTTAGTAAATCATCCAAAATGGAACTCTAGTGCAACTATAGATTTAATGGAGTACGCAACCGTAACCACTATGCAAGGTGCTGATGATAAAGGGCTTATTAATGCAGAAACGTCTCACGCAGAAATAGTTGAATTGTACTTTTCTAATATTTACTACAAAAATAAAGACCAAGGTTTAGATTTAATATACAGATGGGGAAATAGATTAGGTTCTGAAGACCCTCCAGCAATTAGTATTTTAAATTCCATGAATACTAAAACTCATTACGATACAACTGTTTCTGGTACACCAAATACAGTAACCAACGATATTGATGCCATTTTTGCTAAAAAAGAAGGTAGTACAGAATATGATGTGTTATTATATAATTACAATAACAGCTCGTTAAACTATAGAGATAGTGAAGTGGTAAGTCTTTCATTTAAGTCAGATTTACCTGAAGGGACACCACTTTATTATAGAAGTATAGCTTACAGTAAAGACAATAACAAACTTCAAAATTTCTTAATAGAAAATTCTGGTTTTGTAAAAAGTGGATTTGATGAAAAAGGTAGTCCAGATAGAACTTTAACAGAAGAAGGGTTTACGGCTTATGAAGCCTATGAAAACCCAAATCCGCATACTTATACAGAATGGCAAACTATTGAAACAATAGCCAGAACAGATGGTAAATCAGGTTCTGTAATTACTTTGAATACAGAAATCCCATCTTTTGCATTTGAAAAAATCGAATTTAAGACTAATACTAATTTGGTAACGGTATTAAATACGCCACAATACAAATGGACAACTAACGAAGATTTTGAACAATTTTCCACATCTCAAATGACATCTACAATAGCTGGAGGTATAATTAATATGTCTATTAATGGTAATTTCCCGAAACTTAGTTACGATACATCATTTAATGTTGATAATTTCGATAGGTTTAAGATTGATATTAAAAACGTAACAGATAGTGATCTTTTTTGGTTTGTTTGGTATAAGGATGGTGTAAAACATCAGCGTCGTTTTCGTCCAGGAATTAATGATACTTCCTTTAATACCTATACTGTAGATTTAAGTGCAGATGCAGATTGGAATGGCACCATTGATTCTTTTAATGTTGAGGTTGCTAACAGGTCAAGTTTGGGCGGTACAGTAGAAATTAATAGTATGGAATTAATGCTTAAAGCTGGAATTGAAGAGCATACCATAGCAACCAATATCACTGAAGGTTTTGGTGTAGTTTCTCCTTCTGGCGGTACTGTTTTTACAGGTAATGAAGTTACGTTTAATGCTTATCCTGATGCAGGTTGGGAATTTCAAGGTTGGTCTGGAGATATTTCAAGTACAGAAAACCCGCTAACGATAACGGTTAATTCAGACTTAAGTATAAATGCAACATTTGTAGAAGATGCTTTATCAGTAAACAAAAATCAACTAAGTCAAGATTTTATACTTTACCCAAATCCGAGTTCTCAAGGAATTTTTACGATAACAGGACTGCTGGTTGATGAAAAATGGGAAGTATTTACAATTACTGGAGTTAAGGTTTTATCTGGAAGAGGTCGGTTAATAGATATTTCTAATTTCTCAAAAGGATTGTACATTTTAAAAATTAGAAATTCATCTAAAAAACTGCTATTTAATTAAAACTTTAGTATGAAGTTGTTTCAAAATCTATCAATAGTATTCTGTTTAATATTGATTTTATCATCTTGTTCTTCAAAAAAAAATAAAGCTGAAACGTCTAAATTTTTAGATTCTAGTTATAAAATAGATAAACCAAATATCATTTTCTACCTCGCCGACGACCAAGACGTTTACGATTATGGGTGTTATGGCAACGAAAAAGTAAATACTTCGGCTGTAGATAGATTAGCCAAAGAAGGCATGTTGTTTACCAATGCCTTTACAGCTCAGGCTATTTGCGCACCTAGTAGGTCTCAGTTGTTTACGGGAAAATATCCACTTAAAAATGGCTGTTTTGCAAACCATACAGCTACAAAACCGTCTATAGAAAGTGTGACATCTAGAATGAAAAGCTTGGGTTATGAAGTAGTACTTGCAGGAAAAAGTCATGTAAAACCAGCTAGTGTATACCAGTGGGATAGAGAATGGCAACCCGTTCCCAAAGAAAACGTGCCAAGAGATTACGTGCCTTTAGATAGTATTGAAGCTTATTTTAAAACAACAGATAAACCGTTTTGCATGTTTATTACCTCTAAATATCCACATGGTAAGTACTTTGATGTCGAAAATCCAAAGGCCGAAAACCTCAAGTTTTACCAATTTGATCAGAACAAAAAAAATAGCGAATCATACATAAAAAGTAGAGCAGGTTACTATCGAAGTATTGAAGAAGATAACACACAAATAGAAGCGGTGTTAAAGTTTGTAGATGCTCATTTAGACGAAAATACTTTGTTTATTTACAGCGCAGACCATGGTGTCTCGGGAAAGTTTGCAGTAAAAGACATTGGATTAAAAGTACCTTTTGTAGTACGTTGGCCTAAAGTTATCAAAGCAGGTGCTACATCCAATCAACTCATTCATTATACAGATGTTTTGCCAACATTTATGGCCATAGCTGGAGGAAAGCCAACCGAAGATATCGATGGAAAAAGCTTTTTGCCACTTTTAAAAGGCGACGATGTACAAGTTAACGAATACGTTTACGGTGTAAGAACCAATCAAAATATTTTAAATTCTGAAGTATTTCCATCAAGAATGATTCGTAATCAAGGTTATAAGTACATCAGGAATTTTAATTCGATAGAAGTTGTTGAACAGAATTTAACGGGAAAGCCCAATGTCGATTATTTTATCAAACGAGGAGCAAACGCATTCAAAAATGAACCTTTTGAAGAATTATACGATGTGCAAAACGACCCGTTTGAGCTACATAATTTAGCTAAAAACCCTGAACTTAAATCAATAAAAGAAGAGTTGACAAAAGGCCTGTTTATATGGATGGAATCTCAAAATGATTTCCTAAATGAAGAAAAAGGAAATATGCCTCTAATAACTCCTAAAGGAAATAGAGGGTTTAAGTTAGATAAAGATACGCCTAGAAGAAAAATTCCAGATTCCATAAAAAACACTTTAAACATAAAGGATTACACCATAATAGAACATTGGTAAAATATTTAAAAATGAATAAAACACTCATATTTGTATTAAGCTTGTTTTTATCTTTAATGTCATGTAAAGACGAAAAGAAGGCTCTGAAAGTAACTCAGCAAAAAACACCAAAAAATATCTTATTTATAGCTGTAGATGATTTGCGGCCAGAACTTAATTTTTATGGTGCAAATCATATAAAATCGCCAAACTTAGACAAACTAGCGTCAGAGGGCTTAGTGTTTGAAAGAGCCTATTGTAATGTGCCAGTTTGTGGTGCATCTAGAGCAAGTTTATTAACGGGAATGAGGCCTACAAGACATCGTTTTATAAACTATAAAACCAGAGCAGATATTGATGTTCCTGATGCCATTTCCCTGCCAAATTTGTTAAAGCAAAATGGATACACCACTATTTCCAATGGAAAAATTTACCACAATAATGAAGATGATGGTCTAGCTTGGAGCAGTAGGTGGTTTCCAGAAGGCAATATTCGAGACTACCAAATTGAAAAGAATGTTAAGGATAACGCTGGTTCTGGTCAAGCACAAGGCGGTGCCATTTCTCATGAAATGGCCCAAGTTCACGATACCGCATATTTTGATGGAAAAATAGCCCAAAAGGGAATCGCTGATTTACGTGCATTGAAAAACAAAAAAGAGCCTTTCTTTCTGGCCTTAGGGTTTATGAAACCACACTTGCCATTTAACGCTCCAAAAAAATATTGGGATTTATACGATAGAAATAACATTGAACTTCCCGAAAGTTATGTTCAACCTAAAAGCACACCTCGAAAGGCATTTCACAATTTTGGAGAATTACGCCAGTATAATAATATTCCAAAAAAAGGTGATTTACCTGAAGATTTAGCTAAAGAACTCATTCATGGCTATTATGCCTGTGTAAGTTATATAGATGCACAAATTGGTTTAGTTTTAGGTGAATTAAAACGTTTAGAGTTAGAAGATGACACCATCGTGATTTTATGGGGAGACCATGGATGGAATTTAGGAGATCATAAATTATGGTGTAAGCATGTTACATTTGAAACGGCTCTAAGAACACCACTCATTATCAAAGTTCCTGGAAAAACTAAAGGTGAAAAAACAGATGCCATTACTGAATATATAGATATTTATCCTACCTTAACAGAATTGGTTGGTATAAAAGCCCCAAAAACAATTGAAGGCACAAGTTTTGTTCCCATTTTAAATGGAAAAACTCCAGAAAAAAACTGGGCGGTTTCTAAATTTAAAGATGCCGTTACGCTGATTAAAGGCGATTTGTTTTATACAGAATGGACTAGTGATGATGGGGTGGCTTATGCCCGCATGTTATTTGATCATAAAACCGACCCCTTAGAGTTGGATAACCTCGCAGAAAAACCAGAATATCAAGATACGGTTGAGGCACTCGCTAAAGAATTGCGAGCTAAATGGGGAAAAGATTTTCTTAACTAATTAACGGCATTAATAAACAGTTATGCATGCTATAAAACTACCCTTAAAGGTTGAGAACGAATTAAAAAAGGTGTCTAAAGTTGCGGGATATTTATGGCAACGTGAATGGGCAGAACGAAATGCAGGAAATATTTCAATAAACTTAACATCATTTTTTAAAAATGAAGACCTTCAAGGTATAGGTAAAGAAGTGCCTTTTAATTTCCCCAAAGGGTTGGGTGGTTTTGTAATATATATAACAGGTACTGGCTGCTATTTAAGGGATTTGGTCGATCAAATTGAAGAGGTATCCTGTATATTACATATCAACAAAAGCTCTGATGCCTATTCCATAATATGGGGAGGAAAACGAACTGATTTTGCACCTACTTGCGAGCTTATTTCGCATTCAAGCATTCACCTTTTTAATTCAATTAACCAACCAGAAAACTTGGCAGTTGTGCATACGCATCCGCTAGAACTAATATGCCTGAGTCACCATGAATTATTTGATGATGAAGAAGAATTGAATAGACAGGTGTGGATGATGTGTCCAGAGGTTAAGGTATTCGTCCCAAAAGGCATTCATTGTACGCCTTACGCGTTATCCAGTACCGCAGATTTGGCTAAAGTTACTATCGAAGCTTTTAAAAAAAGAAACGTATCTTTATGGGAAAAGCACGGTGCTACAGCAACCGCACCAGATGTTGAAAAAGCATGGGACTTTTTGGATGTAGCCAATAAGGGCGCCAAACTTTTGATGATGTGTTGGTCAGCAGGTTTTAAACCAGCAGGACTTTCAAATGCGCAGTTAACAGAATTAGAACAGTTTACATAAATTTCGTTTTAATTTTAGTGAATAAGTAGTCAGTTAAATGCATTATATTAATATTCAAAACGAAGTGATATAATAACATTATGAAAATAGTTAGTACTTCAATTTTAGCACTATTGCTACTGGTAAGCTGTATTGAGTTAAAACAAAACAAACCGTTAGATACAACCTATTCTAAGAAATTGGTTAATAAGCAACCATTGGTTGTACAGTTTATTATTGATGGTTTGATGAAAGATGCAGTAGAAACTGCAATTGATGCAGGAGCAGAGCACTTGAAATATTTTGCAGAGAACGGAGTTGTTGTTGAAGAAGCTTATTCTAATAGTCCTGTTGGAAGGGTAAAATTACCCGATGGAAGTGAACCTTGGAGAGGAGCGTCTCCACCTAATATTGGAATGCATACAGGAACCCACGTTTTTGAAACACAACATTTAGATGATATCTTTTTATCAGCAAGAAGAAAAGGAATTAAATCTGTTTATGTTGGCGGTCATACTTTGTATGATGTGTTTACCACAGCAGATACCCATTATGCAGAAATTATGCCAGACCAAAAGGTTGTAGAGCTTGGTATTAAACACATCAAAGAAGATGGCGCTAGATTGGTACGATTACATTTGCAAGAAATTAGAAGCTCGTGGAAAGGCCCAGAAGGAAAAACCAATCCAGATTCTAAGTATATAATGGCCATTTTAAATGTAGATGAGCAACTAGGAAGATTAGTGGATTTTTTAAAAAATGAAGGTTTATGGGAAAATTCATTTTTTATTATTTCTGCCGATCATGGCATGGGAATTTTGAAGAAAAGTAATCATCTTTCAGAACAACTTTCTTCTTGGCAGATTTATATGAATTTTTATGGACCAGGTATTAAAAAAGGAGCAACCATCCCTTATGCAGAATCTCCTGATGTAGCTATAATGACCAACCATTTTATGGGTTTGCCAGCACTAAAAGGCTATACTTCTAAAGTAGATTACCTTAAGCAATCTAGTACAACGGGAACTTTTCTTAAAAATATTTTTGATGGAAACCCTGAAAGTTTAGATCACCCTAAATGGATAAAAACGTATCTAGATGAGAATGCTGGATCTCCACCTAACGATTACCTTCATTATAGAGAGGCGATGCTAAGTTTTATCAATAATTAAGTTTTTAATAACTTGAAAATAATTTCTTTATGAACCATTATAAACAAAAATTGAAATCACAAAGCATAATAATACTTTGTGCTATATTGTTTGGAGGCAAGTTCTTTGGGCAACAACTAGAACGTCCTTTTATTTTCGTAAAATCTAGTGAACGTAATCAAATCCTTGAAAAAATAAATGCCCAACCATGGGCTAAACACATTTATGATACGCTGAAACTTACCTCGGATGCTGAGGTTAAAAAATTTTATAAAGACCCATCAGTATATATCAAACAATTGCCCTTTGATTGGTCTAAAAAACAACAAAATGATTATCCACCATTTTTTAAAACAACCCATATACGGAATGGTGTTCAAGAAAACTTGGATAATGCTACCGAGGAAGACTGGAAACCTGCCGAACTTTTAATTACACATTTGCAAGTGGCTTTAGATTGTGGTACCATGTACTACATCACCCAAGATGAGAAATATGCTTATGTGGCAAGCAGTATTTTATATTCATTTTTAAAATCCGTACAACAATCTGAGGTGTCTACTTGGCGTCATAGAGGCGGTTGGTTATTTCCGTATGATGGCTTTCGTGAGGTACGAGTTATAGGGTATAGATTACCGTTAATTTATGATTTTATCCATCATTATCTAAAAGAAGAGGGAAAAGCTTTTGATATCCTTAAAGACAAAAACGTGAATTTTCCTTTTGATGAGGCTCAAAAAGTGTTTAAGGCCTATGCAAACATAACGGTAAATTATGGGCAATCGGGCTCAAATCATAGTGTTTTAGAAGCACCAAGTTTGGTGTATAATGCCTTGGCGATGGATGATGAAACGGATCGAGAAAAATGGTTATCCTATTTCTTCACAGAAAGTACCGAAAACCAAGATGCCTTAAACGTTATGGTTAAGAATTATAAAGATGAAGGTGATATCTGGCCAGAAACCTCTCAATATTTAAACCATACCACATCCATTTTATCAAGATTGATGTTGGTATTAAATAAATACGATCCAACTCTAAAATTGGGGGAAAAGCACTCCAATGTTTTGCATGCTTTACCACGACTAGATTATTTTGTATATCCTAACAATGAAATTGTGCGTTGGGGAGATGGACACAGGCATGCTCATGTGCCTTATGAAGCTTATGATGATGCCTATGCTGTGGCTAAAATGGATGGGTTAACGGACATTCAAAATAAATTTGCACCACTGATTAATAGGGCAATGCGCAAAGGGAAATATAAAAGAAAAGGGGTTGAGGCTTTGTTTTGGTACGATGGTAGTTTTGATAATGCATCTACAACTATAGACTTGTCGCGGACGGATAGAGTGTATCATGCTGGTATTGTTTTACAGCGTAATTTAAGTAGCACCAAAAATCCCAAAGAAGGGTTGATGTGTTTTGTTGGTGGTGCGCACATGGTGCATGGGCATGCGGAAGGTATGAATATTGAATTATACGGTGAAGGACAAGTTTTAGGAGTAGATAACGGCCGAAATCGCTATGGTGTTGATCTTCATGAAAACTATTCCCGAATTTTTGCTGGGCACAACACCGTTATTGTAAACGGGAGTTCTCGAGGTGAAGGCGGATGGGTTGATTTAGAAATCAATAAAATTAAATTGATTTCTATGGAGCCCGAAGTTGGTAAAACAGGGGTGTCACCATACCATTCTTTTAGTTTAACAAGTTTTGAAGACGATAAAGGGGATAAGGCTGAAGCCACACAAGAACGCACCTTGGCTTTAATTAGAACCTCACCAACCACGGGGTATTATGTAGATGTATTCCGCTCAAAATCCAGACTACCTAATGAATATCACGACTACTTATATCATAATATTGGGGATGAACTGGTTTTCGACAATGAGGATTTGGATTTTAAAGAAACACCTGATAGATATATGGCGAATGCCAACGCGCCATGGATACGCAATAAACAATATAGACACCCGGGATGGCATTTCTTCGAAGATGTAAATACATCAAAATCGTATGCAAGTGATGTAAAAGCCACATTTCATACTAAAAAATTAGAACAAGGCGATATTTTTATGCAATTGCATATTCCAGGTTTTGAAAATAGAACCTATACCAAAGTAATGGCGCCAACAACTTTCGAGTCTCCCGAACCTTACGATAGTTTACCAACACCAACCTTAGTCATTAGAAAAGTAGGCGAAGCATGGAAAGACCCATTCGTGGTAGTTTTTGAATCCTACAGCGAAACAGAAACGCCATCCATTCAATCCGTTACTAAAATTGAGCAGAACGGGTTATACAAAGGCTTAAAAATTGTGAGTAAAACACCTTCGGAAACTTTAATTCAGTATGTAATTACGCAGTCTAAAAATGACATCTTTCAAAATGAAGCATTAGATATTTACTTTGAAGGGACTTTTGCAATAATCACCTTAAATGCAGATGAAACCTTAAAAAGTATTTATATTGGAGAAGGGCAAAAACTATCTTATAAAAATGAAGTTGTTACTACAAATTCATCAAAATCCTACTATAAAGATTATAGTAAATAATTCTAATAACAAACACTATTTAAAATGAAACAATTACTTATCTTTTTATTATTGATTACTGTTTTTGGTTGCCAAAAAAGTACTAACGAAACCTTGCTTTTTGTGGGTAGTTATACTGATAAACAACCAGGTGAAGGTATTCATGTTTACCAGTTTAATAACGAAACTGGAGAAAGTGTTTTAAAGTTTACTTTGGATAGTATAACAAACACCTCTTTTTTAAAACTATCTGATAATGGAGAATATTTGTATTCTGTTGTAGAAAGCCAAATGACACACCACGGTAAAGTGGCTTCATTTAAAGTAGATGCCAAAAATCAAAAAATAGATTTAATAAATATGCAGGACTGTGGAGGCCTTAACCCAGTACATTTACAAATTGACCACACTGGAAATTATTTGACCAATTCAAATTACTCCGATGGAAGTCTAAGCTTATTTAAGATTAATAAAGATGGAAGTCTTAGTGCGCCAAGTCAAGTACTAAAATTTAAGGATAGCAGTATTATAAAAGGGCGTCAGGATAAGTCTCATATTCATTCGTCATATTTTTCACCTGATAATAAGTACTTGTTTGCTCAGGATTTAGGAGCAGATAAGATGAGAAGATTTAGCTTTTCGGATAAGGATAATGGTGTATTAGAAAATGAAATGGATATTAAAGCTAAACTAGGTAGTGGCCCTAGACATTTTGCCTTTCATCCCAATGGAAAATTTGGGTATTTGGCAAACGAATTGAGTGGTAAAGTTGATGCGTATCAATATAACAATGGCAATTTGGTTTTTATAGAAGATTACCTTTCTTACGGTCAACAACAAGATATTTATAGAACAGCGGATATTCATACCTCACCAGATGGCAAGTTTTTATACGTTTCAAATAGAGGGCCTGAAGAAGATACCATAACCGTGTTTCAAATCAATCAAGAAAACGGCAAACTAACTTTGGTAGAAAGAACGGATACGGGAGGCCAACACCCTAGAAATTTTGCGATTCACCCTTCAGGAAAATATTTGTTAGTTACAAACATGTTTACCGATAATGTTGTTGTGTTTCAGAGAGACTTAGAAACCGGAAAATTAACAAAACTAGATAAGGATATAAAAGTGAAAACGCCGTCTAGTGTTCAGATATTCACCTATACTATTTCGGAGTAAAAAACAAAATTTGTGATGGTGAAATAGGCAGTCCACTTCTTAAGCGGTTTATTGGTAGCCCAAATATTCAATTTTGTTCAAGTTACGCTTGGTATTTTGTTCATAAAGTTCGTAAACCAATCCGTCTTTAAGGCCTACTTTAGGCACCAAAATTTGATCGCTACCCATTTCTTTCATCACTCTTAGGTATATTTCTGATGCAGGTATGATTACATCGGCCCTATCTGGATTCATTTTAAGGATGGACATGCGCTCCTCGTAGCTAAACTCTTTTACATAAGCTCGCAATGCTTTAAGCTCAACATACGAAATTGCCATGTTCGATGCTTTATTGGCTAATTTGTACAAGCGGTTGATATTACCACCCGTGCCAATGCCAATTATATTTTTTGATTTGTAGAATGGCGTGGCGCGCAACCACTCTCTTATGGAATTAAAAACCTCCGCTCTTTCATCTGCGGGAAGCTGGCGCACCGATCCAATTTTAAAAGAGTGATTTTCAATAAGCTGTCCATTTTCAATCAGGTTGAGTTCTGTACTACCTCCCCCTACATCAATGTGCACGTACTTTTTGTCGCTTAAAATGGGCAAAATAGCTTTGTTTAATATGCTGGCTTCCTTTTTACCGGGGATAATGTCTATTTTTAAACCTACAGTATTGTTTATGGCCTGCTGAATTTTATCCCCATTAACAGCCTCACGCATTGCCGATGTGGCTACGGCATAATAGCCTTCAACCTCATAAAGATCGATCAGATGCTTAAATGTGCTCATTAATTTTATGAACTTCTCCTCGGTAGCTGGGGAAATTTCTCCTTTGGAAAATACGTCATGGCCCAGGCGCAAGGGAAACCTCAGCAATTGCAGGTTTTTAAAACTTACCAAATCTTGGTCTTCATAAACTCTTACCACTTGAAGCCTTATGGCATTGGACCCGATATCAACTGAAGCTAGTTTCATATGCGTACAAATTTTAAATGGTTACATTAATCAATAAATATAAAAACAATTATTTCAAAGCATTAAAACGTAGGGCTTCTAGTGTTCCAATTTTCAGGTGAGGCAAAATTGGCTACAGCGATTCTCTTTCAACAAAATTAAACGGGACCTTTACTTTAATTCCGCAGGACTTATTTAAAATAATCTCGGCCGCTGATTCACCCATAACCTTGAAGTCTGTCGAAATTGTAGTGATACCAAGTAATTCCTTTAGAGGCGTTTCGTTATAAGAAATTATGCCAATATCTTTGCCAAGAATGAACTCATCCTCGCGTAATTGCTTAACAAGGCTTACCAGATCGGATTCTTCAATGGTAATAAATAAATCGCCACGCTTCAAAATCATATCATCATATACCTTGTCTAATACCTCAAATTCGAATTTGTGCTCAACACAAAACTTCCTGAAACCGTGTAAAATACGCCTAGGATAAGGGTAAACGGCTTTCTCGGGGTATATCAATACAAGCTTTTCGTATCGCTTAATTTTTTGAAGGCCCTCTGTCAATGCAAAGTAAATGTCATTTTCAAAGTCTTGATAAATTTCATTTGTCTTTCCGTTAAAGATGGGTTTGCTATTATCGAGTAAAATGAATTTTTCGGGGGGCAAGGATAGTAATTTTTCCAAAACTTTATCCGTAAAGCTAACATGCTTTAAGTCCTCTGCCTTAAAATGAGGCATAATTACAAAATAGTCATATGCCGCCTTATTTTTATCCAATAAATTAAGAAACAAAGTTTCATCACAATGATACACATGCAAATCGGTATGGGAATTGGCACCAATACTGTTGATGAAGTAGTTGTAAGCTCTTAATTTATAAGTGCTTAGCTTATTGATTAGAAAAAGTATGTTGACTTTGGAAATTAATTTGGTCCTGGTTATGTAGAACCCTTTTCCGCGTATTGAGGTAATTATATTGCGCTCCTTTAATATGCTATAGGCCTTTTCGACAGTATCACGAGATAAATAAAACTCTTCGCTAAACATATTTATGGATGGGATCTTTTGATCCATCGTCAAGTTTCCAATTGAAATATTATGGATAATTGAATCTATAATCTGCTGGTATTTTGGCACCCTAGAGTTTTCATCAATCGTTATGAATTTCATCATTTCCATTAGGGAGGGAGATTTACGAGTCAAAAATTTTAATTATTGTAAAGTAAAACTTTTTTTTGAAAAAATTCAATAAAGAAGCAACTCTTTATGGAGTTTTTGTATATGAATATGGCAGTATGTTCTGCGGTAAAGAGATTTGCCAATCTACATTGAATTCCTATTAGTAAACCTGAAAGGAACTTTAACTTTACCTTTTTTATTGTCCAGAACCATATGAGCTGTGGCTTCTCCCATTAACTTAAAGTCCGTGGATATTGTTGAAATGCCCAGAAGTGCTTTTAAGGGTGTTTCGTTGTATGATATGATACCAATATCTTTTCCCAGAGAAAGTTTCTTCTCCTTTAATAATCCCATTAAGTTTATCAGATCATTTTCTTCAATTGTGATGAACAAATCCCCTTTAAACAGGATCATATCGTCATGTACCTTATCAAAAATATCAAAATCTAAATTATGCTTTACGCAAAATCTTGTGAAGCCTCGAGTAATTCTTTTTGGATACGGATGTACAGCTTTTCTGGGGTATATTAGGATTATCTTTTTGTACCGGGCTATCTTTTTCACCCCTTTGTTAAGTGCATTGAAAATGTCCTGTTCATAATCCTCATAAACCGTAATTGGGTTATCTTCAATTGGGATTTGTGCGTTACCCATAATCACAAGTTTGTTCCGGGGAATTTTACTCATGGCCTGGGTTACATCTACTGTTGTACTCGTATGTTGTTGGTCTTCCGTTTTAAAGTGGGGCATAATAACGTAATGGTCGTAGGTCCTTTTATGTTTTTCCAATAAATTCAGAAAGAGGGATTCGTCACAATGGTAGATGTGAAGATCGACGTAAGCGTTGGGGCCAATACTTTTCATAAAGGAATAGTATATTTCCATCTTGTACCAACTCAATTTATTAATGAGAAATAAAATGTTTAGCTTGTTGATCAGTTTGGTTCGGGAAATATAAAAGCCCTTCCCTTGTATTGAGGTAATTATATTACGTTCCTTAAGTATGCTATAAGCCTTTTCTACGGTATCTCGGGAAAGATAAAATTCTTCGCTAAAACTATTGATTGAAGGAATCTTTTGGTCCATCTTTAGATTTCCCATTGAAATATTAAGGATTATCGAATCAATAATCTGCTGGTATTTGGGCACCCTAGAATTTTTGTCAATCTTTATAAACTTCATCATTTCCTTCAATATTTTAATCTCGATATTCTAATAAATAAAGTTGCCACGCCAACATTTTGGGAGTTATGCCTTTTAGGCTGGCATATCGCTGATGAAAACAATAATTTAGAATATGGGCCTATCATAATTCATATAATTATAGTTGCAAAAATATAAAAGAAACTGATTATTAAACTTCCGACAAAAATTATTATTGATTGTCTCTCTGTCCCTTAGATTTATTGTTGGTTCTTATGGTGCTAATTCTGTTTCTTCCTGTCACAATGGCCTTAGTTTAAACCAAACATTTTTGGCAAGCACATTTTAAGTGACGGAATCGGGAAGTTATTTTTAAAGGAATTGGGTTGCAAAGTATTCCGCAAGACAATGTTTAAAATGTGTGTCTAAAACAGTTTTGCTATCAATGGCGCCGCAAACGGTACAGTACAGGATAGGAATGTTTGTCCCCTACAGTATTTTTGGTTTTATAACTTATTTTAATAAAAAAAATGAAAAACACTACAAAAACCTTCGAATATGTCGATTACCTATGGGATGAAGAAAAAGCGGCATCTTTGGGCGACAATCAAGTAGAATTATTTCTCTACCGCTCAAATATTTTGGGAGCCGATTTAAGAATAACAAACTACGGTGGCGGAAATACAAGTTGCAAGACAATTGAAACTGATCCATTGACAAACGAAGAGGTCGAAGTAATGTGGGTAAAAGGTTCTGGTGGTGATATAGGAACTCTAAAAAGATCCGGTATCGCTGGATTATATACCAAAAGGCTTAGAGACCTTAAAAATGTGTATCAAGGTCTGCACGATGAAGACAGGATGGTAGGGCTTTTTAACCATTGTATATACGATTTGGATAGTAAAGCACCATCGATTGATACACCTTTACACGGTTTGTTGCCATTTGCACATATAGATCACCTGCACCCAGATGCACTGATTGCCGTTGCAGCAGCCAAAGATAGTGAGAAGGTTACTAAAGAAATTTGGGGAGATACTATGGGCTGGGTACCATGGCAAAAGCCAGGGTTCGATTTAGGTCTGCAATTGGAAAAATGTTTAGCCGATAATCCTGGAATTAGGGGCATTGTTCTAGGAAGCCATGGATTGTTTACTTGGGGAGATACATCCTACGAGTGTTACATTAACAGTTTGGAAGTTATTGAAATGGCTTCTGACTACATTGCCAAAAAAATTGAAGCTGGTGGACCAGTTTTTGGTGGCGAAAAAGTATCAAGCCTTCCTAAAGATGAGCGTGTGGAAAAGGCAGTGCAATTAATGCCATTGCTAAGAGGCTTGTGTTCTTCTGAAAACCGGATGATAGGGCACTTCTCTGATTCTGATGTCGTAATGCAATATATCAATAGTCATGATTTGGAGCGTTTGGCCCCAATGGGTACATCTTGTCCTGACCACTTTTTAAGGACAAAGATTCAGCCTTTAGTTCTGGATTTAGATAAAAATGAAGACTTGTCTGATACGGAAGCTGTTTTAAAGAAATTGGAACCTGCATTTGAGGCATACCGTCAGGAGTATGTTGATTATTACAACACGTGTAAAGTGGATAATAGTCCAGCAATTCGAGACGCAAATCCTGTAATCATTATTTATCCGGGAGTTGGTATGTTTAGTTTCGCTAAGAACAAGCAGACTACGAGAGTAGCCAGTGAGTTTTATATCAACGCCATAAATGTAATGCGCGGAGCGGAGGCTATTACGTCTTACACGTCTTTACCAAGGCAAGAAGCATTTAATATTGAATATTGGTTATTGGAAGAGGCGAAGTTGCAGCGTATGCCAAAAGAAAAGCCATTATCGCGTAAAGTGGCATTAGTTACTGGTGCTGGTGGTGGCATAGGTAAGGCAATTGCTGATAAATTGGCTGCGGAAGGTGCAAACGTTGTGCTGACCGATATCAATGAAGAAGCACTTATTGAGGCCAATGGTACTTATGCACGGGATGTTTCCGCTTATGCCATCTGCGATGTAACTAATACTGAATCTATAGCAAGTGCCTACAAAAAGGCCGTTATGGAGTTTGGTGGTGTAGATATCGTGGTACACAGCGCAGGTTTGGCAATTTCAAAACCATTAGAGGATACTACCGATAAGGATTGGAATATTTTACAAAATATTCTTGTTAAAGGTCAGTTTGATTTGGCCAAGCAATTTTCAGCTATCACGCGCAAGCAAGGTTTAGGTGGAGATTACATTGCTATAGCAAGTAAAAATGGATTAGTTGCAGGGCCAAATAATGTGGCTTACGGTACGGCAAAGGCAGCCCAACAGCACATGGTACGCCTTTTGGCGGCCGAATTGGCAAAAGATAAAGTTAGGGTTAATACCGTTAACCCTGATGGCGTAATCGTCGGAAGCAAAATTTGGGAAGGTGCTTGGGCCGAGGGTAGAGCAAAAGCTAACGGTATTACTGTAGAAGAGCTGCCAGCATTTTATGCAAAGCGCAATTTATTGCATGAAATCATTACCCCAGATGATATTGCTAATGGTGTATTCTCGTTAGTAGGTATTTTGGATAAGTCCACCGGTAACATTATTAATGTAGATGGTGGTATGGCAAATGCCTTTGTACGATAGGATCAAAAAAAAAATTATTTAGGCAATAATTTTAGTAGTTATTTAGTATATTTAGTAAAAAGATAGCTTCCACAAATTACCATAAAATTTGTGGAAGTTTCTTTTCCTTTTTTAGAACCAATCCAATCATTTTAGAACCAGTCCAAAAATTATGAAAATTAGTAAAGAGCAAGTTTCAGAGTCAAATAAATCGGGTGTACAAAATCATAACGAAAATTTCGATTTTTTATCAAACAAGTTAACAAATCAGGGCCACGACGTAAATGCCATCGTGTCTAAATTGGCCACTTTTCAGGTAGCGATACCAAGTTGGGCCTTAGGTGCAGGGGGAACACGTTTTGGGAGGTTCTCATTTTATGGTGAGCCTTCAAGCTTAGAGCAAAAAATAGAAGACATTGGAATAATTCATGGTCTTACACAAACAGCAGGTGCCGTTTCATTGCACATTCCTTGGGACATTCCTTCGGACTACAATGCCATAAAGGAAAAAGCAGATGCCTTGGACATTAAATTTGATGCCGTAAATTCCAATACGTTCCAGGATCAGGAAGATGCTTCGGAATCAT
Organism: Hyunsoonleella rubra; assembly: GCF_042684665.1. NCBI lineage: Bacteria > Pseudomonadati > Bacteroidota > Flavobacteriia > Flavobacteriales > Flavobacteriaceae > Hyunsoonleella > Hyunsoonleella rubra. The sequence goes on from NZ_JBHULY010000039.1 coordinate 320,074, forward strand.
ACAAATATGGTTCTTTAAGCAATACAAGCAAAGCTGTTAGAGATCAGGCTATCCAACATAATTTGGATGTGATTAAAATAGGAGATAAATTAGGGTCCAAAGCATTAGCGGTTTGGTTGGCTGACGGTTCTTGTTTTCCGGGCCAAAATAATTTTCAAACCGCGTTTCAAAATACGCAGGATAGTCTAGTAGAAATTTATAAAGGATTGCCCGATGATTGGAAAATGCTTGTAGAATATAAGCCTTATGAGCCTAATTTCTACAGCACGGTAATACAAGATTGGGGAGCTTCTTTGATGTTGGCCAATGGTTGTGGTGATAAGGCCTATACACTTGTAGATTTAGGTCACCATTTGCCAAATTCAAATATCGAACAGATAGTTTCCATACTTCAACTAAAGGGTAAACTGGGAGGTTTCCATTTTAATGATAGTAAATATGGTGATGACGACCTGACAGTTGGAAGCATTAAGCCTTATGCTCTGTTCTTGATTTTTAACGAATTGGTGTATGGTATGCAAAACAATCCACAAAATCCAGATTTAGCTTGGATGATTGATGCAAGTCATAATGTAAAAGATCCTTTGGAGGATTTAATTCAATCACTTGAAGCAATTCAAGAGGCTTATGCAAAAGCAATGTTAATTGACCAAAATGCTCTAAAAGCCGCACAACTAGATAATGATGTTGTAAAGTGCCAAGAAATACTGCAAGGGGCTTACAGAACAGATGTTAGGCCATTGTTGGAAAAAGCAAGGTTGAACTCTGGAGGCGCTTTAAGCCCAATACAATCCTATCGCTCTTTAGACGTTAGGGGAGGACTTATCAAAGAAAGAGGAAAGCACACTATTGCCACAGGTTTATAAGTATGAAAAAAGTTACGGCAGTTTTTGATATAGGCAAGACTAATAAAAAGTTTTTCCTCTTTGATAAAAATTTCAATGAGGTCTATACAGAATACACTTCGTTTAAAGAAATAGAAGATGAGGATGGGCATCCAACGGAGAATCTTGGCGAACTAAGGACATGGGTAAAGGAAGTATTTGATAAGTTTCTAAAATCAGATACTTATGATGTAAAAGCCATCAACTTTTCTACCTATGGGGCAAGTTTTGTACATATTGACGAACAGGGCAATCCTCTTACACCACTTTACAATTATACTAAGCCTTTAGACGGAAAAGTTGTTGATGCTTTTTTTGAAAAATACGGGCCCAGGGAAGAATTTTTGAAGAACACGGGGTGTACCGAGTTAAGTATGCTTAACTCTGGCCTCCAACTTTTTTGGTTAAAGTATGAAAAGCCAGAGGTGTTCAAAAAAATTAAATATTCGTTACACTTACCGCAGTATTTAAGCTTTTTGTTTACGGGTATTCCAGTTAGCGAATATACAAGTATTGGTTGCCATACCGCCCTTTGGGACTACTCAAAGAAGGACTATCATAGTTGGGTTTACAGTGAAGGAATAGACAAAATCCTGCCGTCGATTGTGTCTACTGAAACTAGCATAAATATGAACTACGATGGGCATCGTGTAAAAGCAGGTGTAGGTATACACGACAGTTCTGCCGCCCTTTTGCCCTATGTACGGAGTATCAACAAAAAATTTGTATTGGTTTCAACAGGAACGTGGAGTATTGTTTTCAATCCCTATTTTGAAACTTCAATTGAAGAGCAATCCTATGATAAAGATACCTTGAATTACATGCGTATCAATGGAAGACCAGTCCGTGCAACAAGGCTGTTTTTAGGCAACGAGTACAAAGTTCAGGTCGCATATCTTTCTAAGCATTTTGGAGTAGATGATGACTATCATATGAAGGTGAAATTTGATTATGACACCTACTATGAAATTGTAGAGGATTTCAAGCATTGCTTTAAATGGGAGAGTATCGAAGGCGAAAATATGCCAGAACAAACATATATGCCCTATACGGAGTTTGAACACGCCTACCATCAACTTATGGTAGAGCTGGTTTTAATCCAAATCAAGTGCATCAAGGATGCTTTAGGAGGAAACAATTTTGCAAGAATTTATGTAGATGGTGGATTTAGTAATAATGATATTTATATTAAACTTTTATGCCATTATTTTAGAGATAAGAAATTGAGCACCACGGATGCTTCTTTAGGATCTGCTTTGGGAGCTGCCATTTCAATTTCTGACAACAAACTAAACTCCAAATTTTTAAAGAAGAATTACGCCCTTAAAAAACATGTGCCTTTTATTGTAAAGGCATAGTTGACTCGTTATATCGTTGCGAGAAAATAAATAATTAATAAACCAAACAATATAGTATTGAAATGTCAAAAAACATAAAATTAGTTCATCCAAGAGATCAAATTACAGAAATAATAGACCGAGTTTATAAGCGAGGTATGACCACAACTTCTGGAGGTAATATATCTATTATAGACGATGAAGGCGATATTTGGGTTACACCTTCAGCCATTGATAAAGGATCTTTAAGAGCATCCGATATTATTTGTGTAAAAAAAGACGGAACCATTATAGGGAAGCACAAGCCTTCTTCTGAGTTCCCGTTCCATAAAGCTATTTATGAAGCTAGACCAGATATTAAATCCGTAATCCATGCGCATCCACCGGCATTGGTGTCGTTTAGTATTGTGCGTCAAATACCCAATACAAATATTATTTCTCAAGCAAAGCATGTTTGTGGACCAATTGGATATGCAAAATATAGACTTCCAGGCAGTGAAGATTTAGGCGAAGTAATTGCAGATGAATTTAAAAAAGGTTTTAAAGCTGTTATAATGGAAAATCACGGCACCGTTTTAGGAGGAAGCGACTTAACAGATGCTTATGAGCGTTTTGAAGCCTTAGAGTTTTGTGCAAATACCATTCTATATGGCTCTCAAATTGGAACCCCTAGATATTTGACTGATGACCAAATTGATGAATTTGAATCGCAGGCAACGGGAGTTCTCCCAGAAATGGATAGCACTAGTTATACTTCAGAAGAGGTTGAAAAGCGATTGGAAATCTGCAAAATTGTCCAACGTTCTTGTGAACAAGGCTTAATGATAAGTTCTTATGGTACAGTATCTATGCGTTGGAAAGACAACGATTTTTTAATAACACCAACTGGAGCGAATAGATGGGATTTAGATTTAGACGATATCGTTCAAATAAAGGGCGGGAAGCGAGAAGCTGGCAAAACACCTAGTAGAGCGACTTGGATTCATCAGGAAATTTATAATAAAAATCCTGATGTGAATTCGATAATCATGACCCAGTCGCCTTATTTAATGGCTTTTGGTGTAACTGGTACTCATTTAAATGTAAGGACGATTCCTGAAAGCTGGATTTTCTTACAAGACATAAACTTCTTGAAATATGGAGATCATTTCAGAAAAAATAATAATTCAGAAATGGTTGAGAATTGCGCAACGGCATTGATTATCGAGAATGATTCTGTAATTGTTACTGGAGATAAATTATTACAAACATTTGATTATCTGGAAGTTGCAGAATTTAGTGCAAAATCAATTGTTTTAGGCCATTCCCTTGGGGAAATGGTGCCAATAAATGATGAACAGGTAGAAGATTTAAGAAAGAAATTTTTGACTTAAAATATGGCGATAAGTTTTGATACACGTTATCCATCAATAGATGATCTAAGAGCTAAAGCTCAAAAGAAGATTCCAAAGTTTGCATTTGAATATCTTGATGGAGGGTGTAATGAAGATGTTAATTTAATTCGTAATACGGCTGAGCTAAGAGAAGTTCAGCTTAAGCCAAATTACTTAAGAAAACACCATGGCTCATCTTTAAAGACTAAATTATTCGGAGTTGAATATGACGCACCGTTTGGTATTGCGCCAGTTGGACTTCAAGGTTTAATGTGGCCTAATTCGCCCGAAATATTGGCAAAGGCAGCGTTTGAGCATAATATTCCTTTTATCTTAAGCACGGTAACCACTACTAGTATAGAGCGGGCCAGCGAATTGACAGAGGGAAAAGCGTGGTTTCAATTGTACCATCCGGCCGAGGATTCATTAAGGGATGATATTATTAATAGGGCCGCTGCAGCGCATTGCCCTGTTCTCGTCATTCTGTGCGATGTCCCTACGTTTGGTTTTAGACCAAGAGATATAAGAAATGGATTGGCTATGCCACCTAAAATGAATCTGGCAAATATTTTAGAAGGATTTACACACCCACACTGGAGTTTGCAAACTTTAAAACATGGTATCCCTAATTTTGCAACCCTGAAACCATATATGCCTAAAAATTTGGATTTAAAGCAATTAGGTAAATTCATGGATCAAACCTTTAGTGGAAGACTAAATGCTGAAAAAATAAAGCCTATCCGCGACATGTGGAAAGGTAAACTTGTTTTAAAAGGTGTAGCATCAGAGTATGATACCGAAGAGGCAATCCGATTAGGATTAGATGGTATTATTGTGTCCAATCATGGGGGGCGTCAATTAGATGCAGGTCAATCAACAGTTAAGCCATTATCAACTATTGCTGAAAAATATGGAGATAAGATTGAAGTAATGATGGATAGTGGTATTCGTTCGGGGCCTGATGTAGCAAGAGCCATGGCAAGCGGTGCTAAATTTACATTCATGGGGCGCTCATTTATGTATGGCGTTTCCGCATTAGGTAAAAAAGGAGGTAACCATACCATTTCTTTGCTGAAAACAGAACTGCAACAAGTGATGGATCAACTATGTTGCGAGACCACCAGTGATTTCCCAAATCATTTAATAAAGTAGATTTAAATTTTTTTAGGTATCAGATTATTAACTAACTAAACAATATATTATGAAACATTATAGGCAATTTATTAATGGTCGGTTTATAGATTCAAAGGCCACTTCGGTAATTGAGATACTAAACCCTTGTACAGAAGAAGTCATTAGCACTATATCAACAGGGACGATAGAAGACGCCAATAACGCCTTGGAAGCGGCACAGGCATCACAACCAGCCTGGGAAGCTTTACCAGCAATACAAAGAGCAGCTTATTTGCACAAAATGGCCGATGTTATTAGAGAAAACAGAGTGTTTTTAGCTGAAACACTGTCTAGAGAACAGGCTAAGGTTATTGGTTTAGCTCAAGTTGAAATAGACGTAACAGCTGATTATTTTGATTATAACGCAGGTTGGGCAAGAAGAATTGAAGGCGAGATTATTCAAAGTGATAGAGAAAAAGAACATATCTATTTGCACAAAGTACCAATTGGGGTAGCAGTAGGTATTTGCCCTTGGAATTTCCCATTTTTTGTGATGGCCCGTAAAGTTGCGGCTTCGTTAATCACAGGGAACACTTGTGTTATTAAACCTAGTTCTGAAGCGCCAAATACTATTATGGAGTTTGCGGACCTTATTCAAAAGATTGATTTACCTGCCGGTGTTTTAAATTTTGTTTGTGGCGCAGGTAGAACGGTTGGAAATGCTTTGTGTGGAAGTCCAATCACAGGCATTATCAGTTTAACCGGTAGCGTGGGTGCAGGACAAAAAGTAATTAGTGCGGCAGCCGAAAATATCACAAAAGTTTCTTTGGAACTAGGAGGTAAGGCTCCTGCCATTGTTTGTGCTGATGCTAATATGGAGTTGGCAGTAAATTCAGTTGTATCTTCTAAAGTTATTTTTAGTGGACAGGTTTGTAACTGTGCCGAACGTGTATATGTAGAGGATAGCATTTACGATGAATTTGTAGATAAGCTAACCAAGAAGATGAGCGAAGTTAAAATTGAAGAGGCTTTAACAGGAACTGATGCTGATATGAGTAGTCTGGTGTCTAAAGATCAGTTGGATAAAATTACAGAAATGGTTGAGTTTGCCAAGAAAGAAGGTGCAGAAGTACTCGTTGGAGGTGGACAGCCAGATAAATTTGACAGAGGCTACTTTTTCGAACCAACTTTAATTACGGGCTGTAGTCAGGATAGTCAAATCATTCAAGAGGAAGTTTTTGGTCCTGTTTTGCCAGTAATGAAGTTTAATACTTTAGATGAAGCCATTGCAATGTCCAATGACACGGAATTTGGTTTAACATCATCCATTTTCTCTGAAAACTTCAATAACATCATGAAAGCTACAAACGGCCTTCATTTTGGTGAAACTTACGTTAACAGAGAGCATTTTGAAGCCATTCAAGGATTTCATGCTGGATGGAAAAAGTCTGGTATAGGAGGCGCAGATGGTAAATATGGTATGGAGGAATATTTACACACAAAAGTAGTTTACGCTAAATACTACTAGAAATATCATATAGTACATAAAAAAAGCTCAGCTAATATTTAATAGCTGAGCTTCTTTGTTTTTTTAATATGAGTGTTAGTTAATTTTTATTTGAAAAGTTAAGCATCCAATCAACACATTCAACATGACTAAATAGCATTTTATTTCCTTGTGGATGATTGGCACCAGGAAAAGCAATAAACTCTACATTTTTATTACCTGCGGCCTTTAAAAGGTCGGTCATTTTTTTTGCTGATGCTACGTTTTTACCATCTTCACCACCCACCATACCATATACAGGGAAATTAGCAAGTTTAGTAAAATCGTCATTTTCCGAAACACCACTAAATCCTCCTAGTGCTGCCGCCGCAAAACGTTCTGGAAATTGCTGTATCCATTCCCATATACCTCGTCCTCCCATACTGTGACCTATCACATAAATACGGCTTTGGTCTATTTGAGTGTAATGCTCAAGAATATAATCTAGCATAATATTCAAAGTATTAGGATCCCATTTTTCAAAAGAGTTGGGTTCTAAAAGGATTAAATCTTTACCGGCTAATTCGGCAAGTGAGAGCCCCTTGACTTCCGAAGAGCGCTGAAGTTGCTCTTCAATACTCCATGTTTTTCCACCACCGCCGTGTAATGATATGAGAAGTGGTAGTTTGCCTCTAGTTTCCTTTTTTGGGAAAGCGATAAAAGCAGTCTTTTTTAACTTTCCTAATTTGGGTTGTAAGTCTTCAGGCCAGTGTAAAAGACTTACTTCCATGTTTTTGAAAGTGTCGTTAATGTCATTAAGTATCTTTTCAATATCAGGTGTTTGCTGAAAACTGGTCAGCAAAAGAAAAGTAAATATGCCGTAAACTAGTTTTTTCATTATTTAAAAATTTAAATTAATTTTTGGTATTCTTAATAATTTCGTCTTGAAATAGTTATGCTATTCAATTTCTATTGACAAAATTTTAAACCAATATAACTGTCAAACTCATAGCACCATGGGCACCAACCACAAGACATTGCTCAATATCTGCTGTTTTAGAAGGGCCTGATATAAACACGCCAAAATCCCTGTCTCTTTCAGCAATCTTATCATAAGCGTCCAGCATGTGCAAGCAAATATTATCCTTTTTCAGAATAATGACCAAATCGTTTGTGATAAAAGGCAGTACGCGTACTATGCTATTTTTGGCAGAAACCCAAACAGCACCATTTTCTGCAACACCAAGTTCTGCTTCAATAATAGCCAAATCCACGGTTTCAAGATTATGCGGATCCATGTTTTTATCAACCTTGACGGTTCCTAAACTAGATTTATCCGTTGTTGAAACGATTTGTGACTTATCGGGGTAACTTTCCTTTATCAGTGAATCTATAGCCCCTTTATTTGCTTCAATAATATTTCCCCCTACGAGGGTAATATTGTTTTTAAACCTTTCAATTAAATCGATGTCTTCCATAAAGACAGATACATCAATTTCTGGAAGTGGAAGTAGTTCTGGCCTGTTCGCTTTTACAGATTTCAATATATCTTCTCTACCCATTTTTTCGTCTTTTTTTATACCAGTTATCAAAACTGTCGTTCTTAACCTTGGGAAGTTCTCTTGCTTTTCCCCAAGCATTCAACTTGTTGTAAATCATAAATCGCGGTGCATGCTTTAATGCAAATCGAGCGGAATTGCCTGCTATTTTATAAAGCTTTGGTTTAGATAGCACTACACCTGCCGTTTTTAAGATAGATTTTTTAACAATAGGTTGTTTGGTCTCCTTTACAATAATTTGTCGCCATTTATAGAGTTGTTCATGAATGTTTATTTTAACAGGACACACATTAGAGCATGAACCACAAAGCGTGGATGCAAAGGGCAACGAACTGTGTTTTTTCAAATCTTTTCCAGGTGAAAGAATAGAACCGATTGGTCCTGGAATTGTATAATCATAACTATGCCCGCCACTTCTTCTGTAGATAGGGCAGGTATTCATACAGGCACCGCAACGGATACAGTGTAAAGAGGCTCTAAAATCTGGTCTGCTGAGTTGTTCGGTTCGTCCATTATCAACAATAACAATGTGCATTTCCTTACCGTCTTCTGGTTTGTTAAAATGCGAAGAGTACGTGGTAATAGGTTGGCCCGTAGCACTTCTAGCAAGTAGCCTTAAAAAAACACCAAGATGCTTTTCCTTAGGGATAATTTTTTCAATACCCATACAGGCGATATGTGCTTTTGCAAGATGAACGCCCATATCAGCATTGCCCTCGTTGGTACAAACTACTACGCCACCGGTATCTGCCACGGCAAAATTCACACCCGTAATGGCCACATCAGCATTAAGGAATTTATCTCTTAAATGCTTTCTGGCTTCTCCAACCAAATAATCAGGATTACCGCCACTGGGTTTTGTGTTTAAATGCTTCTGAAACAGTACATCAACATCCTCTTTGGTTTTATGTATAGCGGGTAACACGATATGGCTTGGTGGTTCTTCTGCTAATTGTACGATACGTTCGCCCAAATCGGTATCGATTACTTCAATGCCTCTATCCTCCAAAAACGGATTCAAGTGGCATTCTTCGGTTAACATGGATTTACTTTTAACTACTTTTTTAGCATTATGTTTACTCAATATATCATTAACAATGTTGTTGTGTTCCTCAGCATCTGAGGCCCAGTGTACATGAATGCCCTTTTTTTGTGCGTTAGCCTCAAATTGGATTAGATATTCATCTAAATTTGACATGACGTGGGCTTTGATACCTGAGCCCAATTGCCTCAAATATTCCCATCCCTGAACGTTATGGGCTGATTTATCACGCTTTTCCCTAACAAACCAAAGGGCTTTATCATGCCAGTTTACTTTTGCTTCATCTTTATTGAACTCCGTAGCTTTTTGTGCGTGTCCCATAACTTAAAAGGTGCTATTTAGAATTTCGGCAATGTGCATTACCTTTAACGGTTGTTTGTTTCTGTTTACAATACCTTCCATGTGCATTAAACAGGAATGGTCGGCACCTGTAAGCACCTCTACATCACTATCAATATGATCTTGAACCCGATCGTTGCCCATTTTGGCCGAAATGGCTTCTTCAAAAACGGCAAAAGTACCTCCAAAACCGCAACACTCATCTTTGCGATTGAGCGTCATCAGTTCCAACCCTTTTACTTTATTTAATAAATCTTCTTCAGTAGAATAATGTTCGCCTTGTACCTCAGAACATTTGCCTAATTTAAGGCCTCTTAGTCCATGACAGCTTTTATGAAGTCCTACCTTATGAGGAAAAGATGCACCCAAATCGGTTTTTCCAAGTATTTTTACAATGAATTCACAAAGCTCGTAGGCATTGTTTCTTACCCTCTTTACGTCCTCCGTTTGTTCTAAAATATCGAAGTGATGCTTGATATGGTAAATGCAACTACCAGATGGGCCTACAATAAAATCGTAGGCTTTAAAATTCTTGACGAAGTGGTCACAAATGCCTTTAGAATCTTCTTCGTACCCTGAATTGCCTAAGGGTTGGCCACAACAGGTTTGGCCCTCGGGATAATACACGTCGACCCCCAGTTTTTCGAGTAGTTCCAAGGTCGCAATGCCGACTTGCGGATATAATTGATTGATATAGCAGGGGATAAATAGCCCTACTTTTATGGAGTTTGTATTCATTAAGTTTAGTAAAGTTTTAGTCAGTTAAAAATATCCTATATCTTGATGAAAACTGTCCTGTTCTGACCTGATAAATTCCGTTTAAATTGTTGTTTTTGCTATTTTGCGCTATCGCCGTATCAATAACTTTTCAATGAATGAATCACTTATTATTCAGTTGGCAAATTTGGCATACCATACAGTACAGGATAGAAAAATACAATGGTCATCCTATTTTCGTTTTTATGACTAATTTAGAAGATTAGCCAATGCAACAACTAACTAATTAAACCATAAGCACTTATGATCCAGCACAACATTGAAGACGATTATGAAGAATTAGCAGTAGGTGAGTTTGAAAGAACCCCTGTACCTGCGTCAAGACTGAAAAATTGGAAATCTTTTTTGGGAATGTATGCCGGTGAGCATGCAGCCGGAACTGAATTTATGATCGGCCCATTGTTTTTAGCGGCAGGAGCAAGTTTAAAAGATTTAATACTGGGATTATTTATTGGTAACATTCTTGCCATACTTACTTGGAGATACATAGTAGCTCCCATAGCAGTATCAAGAAAACTTACCTTATATTATCAATTGGAAAAAATAGCTGGAAAGCACCTTGTTAAGGTGTATAATGTAGTGAATGGGGTACTTTTTTGCTTTTTAGCGGGTGCCATGATTACGGTTTCTGCTAGTGCTGTTGGGGTTCCATTTGGTGTAAGTTTTTCTGTTCCTGAAAATATATTTGGATTGAGCAGTCCTGCTTTTTCTGGCATAGTTATTATTGTTGGTATAGTGATGGCTATTGTAGCCGCGGCAGGCTATAATATGGTTTCTAAATTTGCCAACATTGCTGCGCCTTGGATGATTATTGTTTTTGCAGCCTGTGGGATATCTGCATTGTCCCAAATGGAGGTTGATTCTTGGAAAAGCCTGTTAACGGAATGGGATCAGGGAATAAGTGTGGTACAGTCCATTAACGGTAAGGTAGATTTTGGTTTTTGGAAAATTGTAATTTTTGCTTGGTTATGCAATGCCGCAATGCATTTTGGAATGTCTGACTTAAGTATTATGCGTTTTGCCAAAGATACGCGTGCAGGATGGGGACCTTCGATAGGGATGTTTTTAGGGCATTATATGGCATGGATTTGCGCCTCATTGATGCTTGCTGCCCAAATTAAACTAACAGGAGATATTTCCGCTAATCCAGGTGCTTTAGCATGGAGTGTAGTAGGTTGGACAGGTATTATCTGTGTGATTATTGCTGGTTGGACAACGGCCAACCCAACCATATATAGAGCAGGTCTGGCTTTTCAAAGTTTGTTTCCTTCCAATGCAAAAGCCTATTCAGGCGTAATTTTGGCTGGTGCTGTGGCAACAGCAGCAGGTATTTTTCCGACACTATCCAGTAAATTGCTTGATTTTGTAGGTTTGTACGGTACCATCTTAGGGCCTATGGGTGGGGTGATTTTTGTTAACCATTACCTATCAAAAAAAATGGGCTTTACTGAAGACTATGCGGATGAAAAGGGGTCTAGTTTTAATGTAGCCGTTTTACTAGCTTGGACCATTCCAGTAGCGTTAGGTTTGTACTTTATATTTGCAAAAGGTGTGTTTCCTGCCTATGCCGTAATACCTTGTTGGATTGCTTCTAGTGTATTATATGTACTTATTATGAAACTTCAAAAATCTTAAATCATGAAAATACTAAAATTGATTAGTGTATTATCAATAAGCGTTTTGATACTGCTAGTAGGCATACTTTCTTTCTTAGGTAAAATAGAGGCCGCCAATATGAAATCAATTATGTTAATTGGCACAATACTATGGTTTGCTACTACGCCTTTCTGGTTAAAGGAAGATGAAGAGTAGTGGGTTTATTACCAATTTTTAAGCATCAGAATTTTTATGAAGGTTTTTGTAATTGTTATTTTGGCGTTGTTTCTGGTTAATTGGTGTCTTTTTAAATTCAGTTGCAGTTCTGACACCAACACTGATACCTAGAATGAAAAGAGTTTAATACTTTGTAGAGTATTAAAACCCCCTCTGATTGGATAATAAAAAAAGCCTTGAAGTTTATATCTTCAAGGCTTTTATTTTTTACTAAACTGAACAAAGGTTAACTCCCGAGTCCCATTTGCTCAAATATTTCTTTATTTTGCTCCATGTAAGCGTCTATGCCACCAACAGCCATAATTTGATAAATACCCCAAATTAATGTTAGTGCCGCAAGAACAAGTCCTATAATAGCTATAGTTTTAGCTGTTTTTAGCTGACTGAAATTACTATACTGCTCAGGGTTTTCGGCATAAAGTTTAGTATCCTTATTTACTAAATACAAGGCAATCCCCGAAAAAATTAATCCTCCAATACCTGTGCTACAGCAGCAAGCGATGAAAGAGATGATACCCAGTATAAGAGCAATATTTGCATTAGGTAATTTTTGTTGTTCCATAAAATGATAGTTTTATTAAGTTAAAATTTTAATCAAATAGCTTCCTATAATTGTTGCAACACTCAGTATTGCCAAAGCTGTAATAATTTTATGAGAGTATTTTATTGGCCAAAAACTATTGACGCCTACAATAATAAATAAGGATGTCAAAGCATAAATAGCGGGATACATCTGAAACGCGGCGACAAAGTCTCCTTTTATTAAAAGAAAAAAACTGCGTTGTAGCCCACAGCCCATACATTCAACGCCAAACAAATGTTTGTTAAGGCATGGCAACATATAACTTTCAATATTGGACATAAAAGTGCTCCAGTGTTAGATTCAAAAGAAAAAGGCTACAGCCGTCTCTCAAAATAGAACCACTAATATAATAATTGAGAAAGTAATTAGGGGTTAATCCAATAGATTTTTTGAGTCCAGGAATAGTTAATTGCCAGAGATAATCACTTTTTTATTAAGCTTGCTGTAATCTGCCAATTTTAAGGAAACAATGTAAATACCTGGACTTAGCGATCTTGTTTTAATACTTTGTTTGCGTTTTGAGGAGGAAACTTTTCTACTACTTACAAGTTTTCCGGTCACATCGTAAAGCGCTATACTGGTTATTTCGACTTTCTGCGGATTGTAGATTTCAATTTGGGAACGCCTTCTGTTTTCAAATATTTTGAAATCTTCAGAGGAAAGGTCTTCAACACCCAAGCTTTGTTGCTCTTTATTAAAAGTAATCTCGAACCTACCCTCATGAACCCCTTCATTTAAAGTAATATTGAAAGCAGTGTGATGAATGTCGGTATAAGTGTTTTCTAATTTGTCATACATATAAACGTGAAGGTCGTTGGGAGTATTCCTGAGTTTAAAAGTTTTGACTTCAAAGACCGTCTTATCCTTGTCTGTTTTCAATACGAATGGAATTCTGACACTTTCATTATATGCTATGGATTTGATGACAAGAGGCTCTTCACCGGACATCAAGTATGCATCAGATGCCAGGTCATTTATATTCTTTCCATCGAAAAACTTATTATAAGTATCGTTAGAGGGTGTGGCTTCCCTAAGGGCTATCACGTTTTCTTTGTAATAGGTGTCGTCTATATGCGTATGGATTCTAATTTCAGGGACGATTGTTGGATTTTCAAAAATCGATTTATAATCTACCCCGTTGTGCGACATAGGAATAACTCTTTTTTTCTCCACTTTATTTTGACCTTTTACATTGCCGTGTTTTGCAAAAATAGAACCATTCCCGCCGGTTGTGGAGTCCTCAGGGTAATACACCCGCATGGAATTATCGAATGTAGCGTTGCCGCCAGCACCACTACTTTGTATAATAAAACCTTGCCCAATACCAGCATACCGCCTGCTATTATTGGTGCTAAAGTCCGCCGTATTGCCCGTTGTTGTAGTATTGTCGCTTCCATCTCCATTATAATTTTCAAATGGGGCAGTGGCATAAGTGCCATTATCGCTTAAATCACCAAGTGGCCCAGGGGTGTAAATGCTATAACCCCCTTCATAGTTCCTTAAGAAATGGGAATTAATATTTTTCTGTTCCCAAAAGAAAATTTCACCGCTTAAATTAGCTTGGTTACCGGCCGAGTTTGCAAAAAACAGTTTTAGGTCCAATGCAGAAGGGTAGGGATTGCCCGTGAGTGTTTCTGCCGTATTTAGGGTTCCTGATCCGGGTTGGTCATCGGTGCCGTCAAAAGTACAACTTACGGTTATTGTTCCATTGTTAGGGCGTCCTCTAAAGTCTAAAACATCGTCTGTGTTTGGACTCCCTTTTAAGGTGAAACCATAGCCAGTACCAACGGCACCAGTATCAAAAATCTGGTTCCAACTGTAGTAACCTTCGCCATCCCTTAAGGTATACATCCAATAATTGGATAGCGCTGTGGTGGTACCGTTATAAGCGGTAGTGAAGGTATATGCCGGAGAGGTAACATTGGTTAAATCGGTATGGTCTGCAGGATCGTGAATGTTAGACCCGTCAAAATCCTCATTGGCCTGCACAGTGCCATTTTCTGAAACACCCACTGGTGAGCACCAATAATTATATTCAAAAACTCCAGTGGTTTGGTTTTGATAAATAGATAGTTCCCCTGCATCCGAATTTTTAGAATCCGTATTCTGAAGTAGTTGTGCATCTCCCCTCAGATATAAGTTGGATGCTGCTGTTTCCAGTCGGATATCATCATTTACAAAAAGCACAACATCGCGCGCGTACATGTAGGAATTATCATCCACATATAGATCCTGGGAAAATAGTGGGGTGCAACACAGCAATACGACAAGGAAAATCCATGTGGTTTGCAGGTTATTAATACAGTATCTTAAAACACCAAGAACGCTGTTTTGTAGTTTTGGGGCTGAGAGAATCATAATAATACTTAAACAATTTAAGTGCGAAAATAATAAAAATTTTCATTACAACGTTTATTTTTGCATTTTATCGATGATTTTATTGAATTTCATCGATTGATCCGTTTCTGATTTTCAACTTTATTTAATGTAAATTTGCGTTTTACTACCTTTTTATCATGAAATATTTCAATTATGTTCTCATTCTGTTGGGGACCACAGTCTCCATTTATGCCAAGGCTGGTGCCGATCAAAATCAATTCCTACTAATTGGAGGTATTGTGGTTTTAATGGTGGGTATTTACAGACTTTCAAAAACCATTCCAAGTAAGAAAAAGGGAGAAAATGATACAGAAAATAAAGAAAGGGGATAGAGTTTCTGTTTTGGACGAAGATTTGTTCGGTATAGTGAAACAAGTTAATGGCACAACAATTACCATTGAAACCGATGAGGGGTTTTTATTGAATTTTTCGCAAAGCGAATTAGTGGTCGAACGTTCTAAAAAAGATATTGATACAGCCTTATTTTCTGAGGCAACCGTAAGCCAGGTGATTTCTGAAAAGGAAGGTGCAAAGAAGAGAAAAGCCCCCAAAAAACGGAGTCGTGAAAAGCTTCAACCGCCCATGGAAGTGGATTTGCACATCCATCAATTGGTGAAATCTACAAAAGGCATGACCAATCACGACATGCTGACTCTACAATTGGATACGGCTAAGCGTCAATTGGAATTTGCATTTCAAAAGCGCATTCAACGGATTGTTTTTATCCATGGTGTGGGGGAGGGCGTGCTTAAGCTGGAACTGGAATACCTATTAAACAGATATGAGAATCTAAAATTTTACGATGCCAACTACCAAAAATATGGACAGGGCGCTACCGAGGTCTATATTTTTCAAAATAAAGTTTAAGGGAAGGTGGGTGTTACAGTCCTTTCATTATTCAAATTGAAACCTTTGGTGCCACTAAAAAATCCAAAATCCAAGGAGTCTTGCAATAGAATACTCAAGCTAATTTCCGTTACAGTCATTCTCAAAGTGTAGGTTTGCTTGATAGTGTGTTCTCGATACGCTTTAGCGTCTACTTTTGTAGACAAGGATGGGTTTAAATAATCCGGGCCCACATCGGGAAATGTAACATCATCCGCCGGTTCTTGGTTTTGGGAGTCATTTTCTTCGTCTCTTGTTAAGGTGCCATCACCGTCATCATCTGGATCCAAATAGTCAGGTAATTCATCTTGATCAGAGTTGGTATTCTGAGCATCAGCAGGGTCGCCGTCACCATTAGGGTCAGGGTTTTCATTTTTTGTAAAAACGTTATCTCCGTCGTCATCTTCATCTAAATAATTGGGTATGCCATCGCCATCAGTATCATCATCTTCCAAATTGCCGTTGCCATTAAGGTCTTCAAATTCTGGGTCAATCCCATCATCATCATCTTCAACTAAAGTCCGGATAAAGGTTACGCCACACGAACTAGTTTCATTAGTAGCTATATTTAGATTTGCAGGAGGGATGTTGGTGCAGAATAAATCCGAAGGCAGATCGGGCCTGCCATAGGTCCTGTAAAAAAATGCCCCTGTTTTTTCGATGGTGTCATTCGCATCTTCATCAAAAGCCTTGGCAATGGTGTAATTAGTGATTAAAACTGATAAGGTTTCCGTTGGGTCCTCCTTGGTTTTGTATAGCACCAAATCCGATTCGCCACAGGCATCATATTCATTTTCAAAATCCAATTCAACTTCAAAAACATCTCCGTCATCACATGACATGGGAAGCAGTAAGCTAAGTATCGAAAAAACAACAACTAATTTTCGCATCGGGGTTTTTATTTTAAGCAAAAATAATGGAATTGTATTTATAACGTAAGGTATTGCCAATAATTTTATTTCAAGTATTTTTGAACTTTGAAATGCTATTTATTTGACCGAAAGCTGCTTTGCAGAGATAATTTTTTATGGAAATAAAGTCAGTTTATTTTGATAACGCTGCTACTACCGCTATGAGGGATGAAGTCATTGAGGTAATGTCTGATGTTATGAAAAACAACTACGGAAATGCCTCATCTTCATATAGTTTAGGTAGGTTATCTAAATCTATAATTGAAACTTCAAGAAAGACGATTGCCAAGCTATTGAATGCTTCTCCTGGTGAAATTATCTTTACCTCCAGTGGCACGGAAGCTGATAATCTAGTATTAAGAAGTGCGGTTCGGGATTTGGGTGTAAAGCATATCATCACCTCAAAAATTGAGCACCACGCCGTGCTACATACTGTTAATGAACTAGAAAGGGAATACGACGTTCAAATTACGTATTTGGATTTGGATAGTAATGGAGCCATAGATTTTGATCAGCTGGGGGCTTTACTGAAAACTACAGGCAAGGTCTTGGTGAGTTTGATGCACGTCAATAATGAGATTGGAAACATTTTAGATATTAAGCGAATTGGTGATTTGTGCAAGACTTATGATGCGTTGTTCCATACGGACGCCGTTCAGTCTGTAGGGCATTACAATATTGATCTTCAAGAAATAAATGTAGATTTTTTGGCTGCCAGTGCCCATAAGTTTCACGGCCCAAAGGGGGTGGGCTTCGCGTTTATTAGAAAGAATTCAGGACTAAAACCTTTAATTTTTGGTGGGGAGCAGGAGCGTGGTCTAAGGGCTGGCACCGAAAGTGTGCATAATATTGCCGGTCTTGGAAAGGCAATGAGTATGTCATATAACAACCTAGAATCCGAAGTGGAATATGTTCAAAACTTAAAGTCCTATTTTGTCTCAAAATTAAAGAAGGCTATTCCAGATATTGAGTTTAATGGCCTTTCAGAAGACTTGGAAAAAAGTACTTATACGCTTCTCAATGTAAGATTGCCAATTGACCTGAATAAATCGGCTATGTTTTTATTTCAATTGGATTTAAAAGGTATCGCTTGCTCTAGGGGGAGTGCATGTCAAAGTGGGAGTAATCAAAAATCCCATGTGCTTACAGAAATTCTTAATGATGATCAGCTAGACAAACCTTCTGTAAGATTTTCGTTAAGCGTATTCAACACAAAACAAGAAATTGACTATGTGGTGGGGGTATTAAAAAGATTGACTACGTAATGCAGGTTGCTCTACCTAAAACTTCATCGTTGTCCTAACATTAAACACTCTTGGCGTTAAAAAGTTGGGAATGGCAAATTGGCGTTTCGTATACACATCTCGCACCCAAGTATTGGTGATGGAGTTTTGTACGTCAAAAACATTGAATATTTCAAAACCGAAGGCAAGCTCCTTGAACGGTTTTTTCCAGCCTCTGCTGAACTGTTTCTTTGCGTCCACAAGCACCAATTGAAAGCCTATATCCGCCCTTTTATAGTCCGGTAGGCGCGTCTGATATTGGTAAGGATCGGCATAGCTTGGCGAGCCACCTGGCAAACCAGTATTATAGACTAAATTTAAGTACATTTTTAACGAAGGAATATTGGGAACATAGTCTTGGAAAAGTGCTGCAAATTTTAATCTTTGGTCGGTCGGCCGCGAAATATAGCCCCGGTTTTCAATATTTTCCTCAGTTTTCAAATATCCGAAACTAAACCATGACTCTGTTCCTGGCACGAACTCCCCGTTAAGGCGCATATCCAGCCCGTAAGCATATGCTTTAGCATTATTTTTGGCGCGATAACGAATACGCACATTTTCCAGTGTATAGGGGTTTACGTCTGATAGATTTTTGTAAAACAGCTCAGAAGTTAGCTTAAAAGGCCTGTCCCACATTTTGAAACTGAAGTCATTCCCCAGGACCACATGGACAGATTTTTGTGCTTTAACATTTGGTTGAACCATGCCCATGGAATCCCTTAATTCCCTGTAAAAAGGCGGTTGGTAGTAAAGTCCACCTGCAATCCGGAACAGCATATCCCTTTTCCAATAGGGTTTTATGGCGAATTGTGCTCTTGGGCTAAAAACCGTTTGGTTTGAAGAAGAAACCCCTTCACCTTTAACACCCCAGTTATGCGCACGCACCCCGGCATTGTACCATACATCGCTAGTGCCTATAGTTGAGCGTTTGCTCCATTGGGCATAGGCCTGTATGCGGTTAATTTGAACTTTGTTGGTAGCTCTTACATTCGTAAATGGTGTTAGCGGTCCTTCATAAGCTTCATAGGGCTGTTCGTTTCCTGGGATAGTTCTGGGTGGCCGGATGGAAAACCCTGCCGAATCGATAACTTCCCATTCCACCAAACGATCCCTGAAATCTTCATTGGTGTATTTGATGGACCACTCAATTCTATTGTCGTTAATATTATAGTCGCCTTTGTGCTCGACAGTTGTAATTAGGGCATCCAAATCGTTTCTTCCATGACTTAACTGGCTTCCGATGCCTTCGCTAAATTCTACTTCACCTAAATCCTCGTCGCCAATATTTCCGTTAACCTCCCCTAAGCTATACTGTGCCAAAATGTCAAAATACTCTTCTTCAGTGGTATGGTAGGTAGATGCGGTTAAATTCAAAGTTAAATCGTCATTAGCAAAATAGGTGCCTTGTAGCGCTCCAAAAAGTGTCTGATACCTGGTTTTTTCCTGCCCATCATAAACAACCAAAAGTGCAATCGGTTCTGATAGTGTACCAAAATTGGTTTGCCTAGAAAGCGGTTCGTAATCATAGGTGTTCAAAGATGCATTTCCTAAAAAACTCATATGAAACTTATTGGTGAACTTATAGGTGAAAAACCCCTGTAAATCAGCAAACACCGGTTGAAAATTAGTTTCTGTCTCTTTAGCGTTTACCAGCAAACTGTTGTCTCTATAACGTGCCCCCACAATACTGGTAAACTTTGAATCCTTGCTGACATTTTCATAGGAAACACTTGCGCCGAGCAAGCTTATGTCGGCATTAACCTCAAATTGATAAGGTGTTTTGTAGGTGATATCCAACACAGAGGACAGCCTGTCCCCAAATTTAGCCTGAAATCCACCTGCGGAAAAATCCACATTCTGCACTAAATAGGAGTTTACAAAACTCAAGCCTTCCTGTTGACCGGAGCGCACCAAAAATGGGCGATACACCTGAATCCCGTTGATATACACCAAATTTTCATCAAAGTTTCCTCCACGGACAGAATACTGTGTACTTAGTTCATTGTTATTGCTGACACCGGGTAATGTCATCAATAAATTCTCCACACCTGCGTTAGCTCCTGGGATTTTTCTAATCGTTTCTGGTTGCAAAGTCACAATGCCCTCGACTTCTTTTCGACGCGTTCCAGAAATGGTCACTTCTGAAATCTGCTCCACTGAAATATTCATCACAGGGTTAAACTCTTTAATTACCCCATTTTTTAAATTGAATGTAGCCACCACCTTTTTAAATGAAAGATGCGTAAATTCTAAAACGACATCCTGATTCGCAGGGATGTCCAAAGAATAGAAGCCGTTTTCGTTGGTTTCCGTACCTAAATTTCCAGAGGCAACTGAAACTTTAGGGATGGGTTTGTTATTGTCGTCCAGAATTACACCTTTAATGGTTGCTTTCTGGGCAAATCCAGCAGAAATTATAACAAAAAATAGAATGAGGGTTTGGAGAAGGTTAGTTTTCAAATGTTGCCAAAGTTTATTTTCTGTAAAACAGTGCTTCAAAAGTAGAATTATTTCCGACATTATCCGTAACAATTACTTTTAAATTATTTTTTGTGTCGGTAACAATACCATCATTAAAATCATAAGTAAGGGTCTTCTTTTTATAATCGTACTCCATTAAAACCCACTTTCCATTTACTGTGGCCCTATAGTTTGAAATCCCCGAATCTTTATCTTCAATCTTGATTTTTAAAAACCTGAACTTGCTTAGCCACTGCCCATCCTTGAAATTGATTGGCGTAATTGAGGGTTTTATACTGTCGGTAGCCAATGTGAAGGTCCCCAGTGTTTTTGTATAGGTGGTCAAGGTGTCTCCGCTACGTTTGGTAAACGTATAATAAGGGCGTTTGTTGTATCCGGATAGCTTGGCAATGTATAGTTTTTGTTTTTCGGAATCGCCATATTTACTGATATCAAAAGATACCTTTGCGCTTTTTTTGAGGGGTACCACGTCCTTGTGAAGCATTAATGTATCGTTTGAGATTTTGTAATCCATAAAGAAATTGTTGTAGAACGTGCTGGGGAAAATATTGACTTCAACGGGGGCTTCTTTCAATGTGGTAGCCTTGTCAGCAAAGATGAAATAAGGCGTTTTGTCTGAAACTTTCGGTGTAACTGATTGGCTCTTTTTGCCCTTAATGGAAAGGGTGACCCAGGTTGCATTATTCTGAAAATCATTCACCTTTATTTTATAGACTAAATAAGTACTGTCTTCTACGGAAATTACGCCTTCGTTTTCAACATCCTTGTAAAGGCTCAATGTGTTGTTGTCCACAAACAATTTTTGAACACGTTGTCGTTTCGTCTTGTAATGCTCATAATCGATCAGTTGATTGATGTGTTTGGTTTCATCAAAGGAAAATCGTCTAAAATCCAGTTCAAAATTCTTCCGTCCATTTAAAAATGTTTGGATATTGTGTACACCATTCTTGTTTCCGGCCAAATCTTGTCGATCCCAAGTAGTGATGCCAAAACCGATTTTGCCGAAAGCTTCAAAATTTTCAACCGTATAATCGCCATTCTTCAATGGGATCAATCTCAACTGTTGTTTTTTATTAGAATTGTTTACATGAGAGCTTTCGTTTAAAGGGTAAGCAAAAATTGAAGTAACCGTCGGTAACTTACTGTCTTTTATATTGATACCAAAAAGCATTGGGTTAATTGGACGTTCAGCATTGTCTCGAATTTCAAAATGAAGATGTGGCCCACCAGAACCTCCAGAATTACCGCTATAAGCCACTAAACAGTCCTTTTTCACCAAAAGTTCATCAGCTTTTGGGAATAATTGAATTTCATAAGACTCCTTTTTGTATTGACGTTTTTTGACATAACTTTCGATGGCCGGCCCAAACTTTTTGAGGTGGGCATAAACAGTGGTATAGCCATTTGGGTGCGTAATGTAAAGTGCCTTTCCGTAGCCAAAATGTGATACTTTTATACGGCTCACATAGCCATCCGCACAAGATTTCACCTTCAACCCTGTGCGTTGTTGGGTTTTTATATCCATCCCTGAATGAAAATGATTGGAGCGTAGTTCCGCAAAGGTTCCCGAAAGTATCAAAGGGATTTCTAATGGACTTGAAAAATAGTCTTGAGGATATATATTTTGGGCTTTGACATATGCCGAAAAGAGCAGTAATAGGGCAAAAATAGATCGCATAGGCATGTATTGGGCTAAAATATTAATTTGCTACTAATTGGCAAAGCGAATTCAAAAATCGAGCCATTATTGGCGAAAGTCTTATTCCTAGGGCATTTCCAAATTTTATGAAAAAACAATTGTAATTTTAGGCAAGGTATGTTAACTTTGTAAGGTAAGTATTGAATTTTGTAAATGAGTAACATTGAAGGAATTGTTGATTCTCTAGAGAATAAAATCAGTAAGGTTTTGCACCGATTAGAGAATTTAAAGCATTCAAATTCGAGATTATCAGATGAATTGAGTGTGGCAAAACAAGAAATTCAAAACCAACAGAGGCAAAATGCCGAATGGGAAGAAAAGTATAATACTCTGAAAATGGCAAACTCAATGCTTGGTAGTGACGATAATAAAAGAGAGACTAAGCTTAAAATAAATGCATTAATCCGTGATATTGACCACTGTATTACACAGTTGTCCGAATGATGCAGTAAAAATCAATGTCAGAGAAGCTTAAAATAAAGCTATCCATAGCCAATAGGGTATATCCGTTAACCATCGATGCAAAACAGGAAGAGGGATTGCGAAAGGCGGCGAAGAACATTGAGGCCATGATTAGGCAATTTGAGCAAAGTTATTCCGTTAGGGATAAGCAGGATGTACTGGCCATGTGTGCCCTACAGTTTGCATCCCAAGCGGAGCAAAAAACAATAGATAAAGAGTCAAACAATGAGGTTGTTGAGAGCAAGTTAGATGCGCTTAACCAACTATTGGAAACACATTTAGGCTCTTAACGTTCTTTAAAATAAGTAGAAAAGTTACTACCTACATCGGTTATTTTTTTTGATAAACTCAACATTAATTCTTTAAAAAGGGTGAGTTTAAGTTGTAAAAGCATGCTGCCTTTGTCGCAGACCCTTGATCAGCTTGTTAGCCCTAAACTTGTTTTTAAGGAGTTTATACAAAATGCTTTACTGATGTAGGTTTTTTTATATATATAATTCAACTAAATTAAAAATGGACCCAATTGTATTAATTGCCGGAGGAGTAATAGTAGGGCTAATCATAGGATTTATCATAGCCAAAACAATAGAGAAAAACAATGCATCGAAACTTATAAAGAACGCTAAGAAAAATGCCGCTACCGTCTTAAAAGAAGCGAAAAGTGAAGGTGAAACGATAAAAAAGGACAAAATCCTTCAGGCGAAGGAGAAATTTATTGAGCTGAAAGCCGAACACGAGAAGGTTATATTGGCTCGTGACAAAAAAATGGCCGAAGCAGAAAAACGTACCCGGGATAAAGAATCTCAAATATCCCAAGAATTGGCCAAGAATAAAAAGCTTAACGGAAATCTTGAAAACAAGATAAAGGATTACGATCATCGTTTAGATGTTTTGGAGAAGAAGCAATCTGAATTGGATAAGCTTCATAAAAGCCAGGTGCAACAATTGGAGGTGATTTCTAGTTTATCAGCCGAGGAGGCCAAGGAACAACTGGTGGAATCCTTAAAGGGCGAGGCCAAAAATGATGCCATGGCTTATATTCAAGGCGCTTTGGAAGAGGCAAAATTAACTGCGGAACAGGAGGCAAAAAAAGTTATTATCAATACTATTCAGCGTATTGGAACCGAGGAGGCTGTGGATAATTGTGTGTCGGTTTTCAATATTGAGTCTGATGACGTAAAAGGCAGAATAATAGGTCGGGAAGGTAGAAATATCAGAGCCATCGAAGCCGCAACGGGTGTAGAGATTATCGTTGACGATACCCCTGAGGCGATTATCCTTTCCTGTTTTGATGCTGTCCGTCGTGAGATTGCTCGGTTGTCTCTTCATAAACTGGTGACAGACGGCAGAATACATCCTGCACGTATTGAGGAAATTGTAAAAAAGACCACAAAACAGATTGAACAAGAAATTATCGAAGTTGGTAAGCGTACGGTGATAGATTTAGGAATCCACAATTTGCATCCAGAATTGATTAAAATGGTCGGCAGGATGAAGTACCGCTCATCTTATGGGCAAAACTTGTTGCAGCACTCGCGAGAGGTGGCAAAACTTTGTGGCGTAATGGCGGCTGAATTAGGGTTGAATCCAAAACTGGCTAAAAGAGCAGGCCTATTGCACGACATTGGTAAAGTGCCAGATGCGGAAGCGGATATGGAAACACCTCATGCTATTTTAGGAATGCAGTGGGTGGAAAAATTTGGTGAAAAAGGTGATGTTTGCAATGCTGTAGGTGCGCATCATGATGAAATTGAAATGAAATCTTTATTGGCGCCAATCGTTCAGGTGTGTGATGCAATTTCTGGAGCGAGGCCCGGGGCACGTCGTCAGGTTTTGGATAGCTACATCCAGCGATTGAAGGATATGGAAGATATTGCCTTTGGGTTTACAGGCGTAAAAAAGGCCTATGCAATTCAGGCTGGTCGTGAGCTTCGCGTGATTGTAGAGAGCGAAAAGGTAAGTGACGAACAATCAGCAGAATTATCCTTTAATATATCTCAAAAGATTCAAACGGATATGACCTACCCTGGGCAGGTGAAAGTTACTGTAATTAGGGAAACACGGGCTGTTAATATAGCGAAATAACTACTTACGGTCTTAAAGTTATTTGATAGAGTCCAGTTTAAAAACTGGACTTTTCTTTTTTTCAGACCTACTTTCTGGGATGGTATTTCTCAACCACCTTTGCCAAGTGGCTTTTATCCAAATGGACATAGATTTCAGTAGTGGTGATGCTCTCGTGACCCAACATCATTTGGATGGCTCTTAAATCGGCGTTGTTCTGCAAAAGATGCGTTGCGAAAGAATGCCTAAAAGTGTGCGGTGACACATTTTTTTTCAGCCCTATTTTTTCCACTAATTGTTTAATGATGGTGAACACCATAGCACGCGTTAATTGTTTGCCCCTGTGATTCAAAAATAATGTGTCCTCAAACCCTTCCTTCACATCTATGTGGGTTCTGATTTGGTCTTTGTAAATGTTGATGTACTTCATCGTGGCTTCAACAATAGGGACAAAACGTTGTTTGTCTCCCTTGCCGGTCACCTTGATAAACCCTTCTTCAAAAAACAAATCTGAAATTTTCAGGTTAATGAGTTCGCTTACTCGAAGGCCACAACCGTATAAAGTCTCTAGCATGGCCCTATTCCGCTCACCTATATTAATTCCGTTAAATTGCTTTGAAAGGTCAATGGCCCCTATTAAATCGTTAATTTCTTCAACACTTAAGGTGTCGGGAAGCTTTCTGCCAATTTTAGGAGTTTCAATCAATTCTAATGGGTTGTCCTTACGGTAGTCTTCAAATACTAAATAGTCAAAAAAACTGCGAAGGCCAGAAATCAACCTCGACCGCGAACGTTCGTTAAGCCGTTTTGCTTCTTCGTAGATGCATTGTTGGATAGTATCAGTAGAAATGGTGATTGGAGTTTCCTTTATTTCATTGGATTCCAAAAACGAAACCAATTTTAAAATATCTAGGCTGTAGTTTTCAATAGAATTTTTGGATAGCCCTCGTTCAATCTTTAGGTATAATTGGTAATCCTTTAAGGCGCTTTCCCATTTCATAGGAACTAAAATAAGGGAATTTGATGACTTCGCGTAAAGGTTTTGAACATGTTTTAAACAAGATGATTCAATGAATTGTTGATAACTTTTAATGTATTGCTGTTTGATAATCAAACACTTAATCGTTAAATGTTGACAAAAATGTTAATAACTAGGTTTGAGATATCAAAAATTATAGAAAAATGTATTTACTTTGTTTCAATCAAACTATAAACTTTATTATTATGAAAAAATTACTTTTATCGGTGGCGTTAGCCATTTTCGTGTTATTAGGAGCCAATGCACAAGACAACACAAAAGGCTTACAATTTGGTGTCAAGGCGGGTTACAATTTATCTAATCTTGGCGGGGATGTTCAAGACAATAAGCTGCTTTCTGGTTTTAATGTTGGCGGGTTTGTTGTGATGTCATTACTAGAAAATCTTATGATGCAACTTGAAGTTGCTCTATCTAAACAAGGCACAAGATGGGATGACGGAATGTATAATGAGAGGTATCGCTTAGCCTATGTCAATGTTCCTGTGTTGGCCAAATATAAGGTCGTTGATAGGCTTTATGTTGAAGCAGGGCCACAGGTAGGATTATTAGTTGATGCGCAATACATTGACGATAACGATAAAGAAGATATTAAGGACAGTTTCAAAACGGTTGATCTTAGTGCCGGTATAGGAGTGGAATATAAAATTACAGATCATTTAGGCGCCAATGCTCGATATACTTTTGGACTGTGTAATATAAATGAAAACAGCGATACCTTTAAAATAAACAACAATGTTTTGCAGATAGGCGGTAGTTGGACGTTTTAAAGTTATATATTTAACATGTAAAAACCGAGGCCTATGCTTCGGTTTTTTTTATGCATAAGTTTTGTACTTTTATCAGATGAAAAAACTAATCATCATCAACGGCCCAAACCTGAATTTATTGGGAAAGCGTGAGCCAAATATTTATGGAAGCTTAACCTTTACAGAGTTTTTGGAAGAGGTGAAAAGCAAATATCCTGATATTCATATTGATTATTTTCAGTCCAACATAGAGGGGGAGTTGATTGATAAATTGCACGAAGTAGGGTTTAGTTATGATGGCATTATTTTAAACGCGGCAGCCTATACCCATACCTCCGTGGGCATAGGGGATGCTATTAAAGGCATCGAAACTCCTGTCGTAGAAGTGCATATATCCAATACATTTGGGCGTGAAGAGTTTAGGCATCAATCCTATATTTCGCCAAATGCCAAGGGTGTAATTTTAGGCTTTGGCCTGCAGAGTTACGAATTGGCGATTCAGAGTTTTTAGAAAAGCCCCAACTAGCTTCTGGCCCCTCCCGGCCTCCCCAAAGGGGAGGTGTATCACTCAAGCGGAAAAAACTATACGCAAAAAGACAAGGTTCGAAAGAATTTCGAACCTTGTCTTTTTATTTTCACCCGAGTAAGAGTTCCTCCCCTTCGGGGAGGCTAGGAGGGGCTTGTTTTCTAAATATGTATCACCTCATCATAAGCCGCCGCTACGGCTTCCATAACAGCTTCACTCATCGTTGGGTGAGGATGTACGGCTTTTAAAACCTCGTGTCCTGTAGTTTCCAATTTTCGGCCTAAAACGGCCTCAGCAATCATATCGGTTACACCGGCACCAATCATGTGGCAACCCAGCCATTCACCATATTTTGCATCGAAAATCACTTTTACAAATCCTTCTTTATTTCCTCCGGCACTTGCTTTACCAGATGCCGAGAATGGGAATTTACCAACCTTAATATCAAATCCTTTTTCCTTGGCTTGCTTTTCTGTCAGCCCAACACTGGCAATCTCTGGCGAGCAATAAGTGCATCCAGGAATATTACCGTAATCAATAGGCTCAACATGATGGCCCGCAATTTTTTCAACGCATAAAATGCCTTCTGCAGAAGCGACATGTGCCAAAGCTTGTCCTGGGGTAACATCACCAATGGCATAATATCCAGGAATGTTGGTTTGGTAATAATCGTTCACCAATATTTTATCACGATCCACAACAATACCCACATCTTCCAAACCAATGTTTTCGATATTGGTTTTGATGCCCACTGCAGAAAGAATGATATCCGCCTCTAAAACTTCTTCACCCTTTTGGGTCTTTACATTGGCCTTAACACCTTTTCCGGAAGTATCTACACTGGTAACCTCGGCTGAAGTCATAATATTAATGCCACTCTTTTTAAAAGAACGCTCTAATTGCTTTGATACCTCTTCATCTTCAACGGGTACAATATTCGGTAAATATTCAACGATTGTAACTTCAGTTCCGATAGAATTATAAAAATAGGCAAATTCCACGCCTATTGCTCCCGAACCTACTACAATCATCTTCTTAGGTTGCTTTTTAAGTGACATGGCTTCTCTGTAGCCAATTACCTTTTCGCCATCTTGGGGCAAACTTGGCAACTCCCGAGAACGTGCTCCAGTGGCTATGACAATATGGTCTGCGCTATATTCTTTGCCATCAACGTCAATCTTTTTTCCGGGTTTCAATTTTCCAAAGCCGTCGATGACATCAATTTTGTTCTTCTTCATTAGAAACTGAACACCTTTGCTCATCCCTTCGGCAACGCCTCGGCTACGTTTTACCACAGCGTCAAAATCATGATTGGCATCCTTCACCTTTAAGCCATAATCTTCAGCATGTTTTAGATATTCAAACACCTGGGCTGATTTTAAAAGCGCTTTTGTTGGGATACAGCCCCAATTCAAACATACACCTCCAAGATTTTCCTTTTCAATAACAGCGGTCTTAAAACCCAATTGTGACGCGCGAATTGCAGTAACGTATCCACCTGGGCCACTTCCAAGAACTATAATATCGTATTTACTCATTTGTTAAAATTTAGGGTACGAATTTACGAAATCGAATTTGAAAAATAAATTAAGAGCGTTATTAATATAAAAAAACACCTGGGCATAGCGAATCATGGGTTGGACCCATGAAATATTGGTAGTAATAAAGTGTCAGTTGAAATTAGGTGATCTAA
Source organism: Hyunsoonleella rubra (assembly GCF_042684665.1). Lineage (NCBI taxonomy): Bacteria > Pseudomonadati > Bacteroidota > Flavobacteriia > Flavobacteriales > Flavobacteriaceae > Hyunsoonleella > Hyunsoonleella rubra. The sequence continues at coordinate 348,568 of NZ_JBHULY010000039.1, forward strand.
TTCCGTACGATGCATTTGATAGTAATAGTAGCTTCTTTCCCTACGCGAATGGTGCCATACTCTTTGCCCAGTTCATAATCAAACCTGTCAATAACCAACTCACCGAGAAACGTATTGTTTTCATAGGTAAATGGGATTTCTACAGCGCGTGTCGTTTCAAGAATTGTCATATTTCCATTAGTGACAAATCCGCTCGCGGTCCGGACAACAGCAGTAGATTCAAAACAAACAGTTGGATATTTATCCACATCAAAAAAATCAGGATCTTTTAAATGGGCATCCCGCTTTTTGTTTTTGGTGTTGATAGTACTCGCATCAATACAAATATTGAAATTGGAGTTTTTTAAATTGGTTTTGTCAAAATTGAAATCACCTTTCATACCCGTAAAAGTCCCTTTAACTTTAAAAAGACCTCCTCCGGTAATATGAAATTCTACCTTTGATTTTTTGGTATCAATAGTTTGTGCAATGGCAGTAGAAATTCCGAAGCAGAACAAGATAAGAAGGGCAAATTTAAATGGTTTCATAACATTGTTTTTTTTGACAAATTGACTGAAGCAATTTTCTGATAAAGATAAAGAAATAAGCGCTATTTAAGTCGTTATTATATTGAAACATTACAGCCTAATGTTAAATTTAAGAACTCTAAGTATGAATGCTTTTGCTAACTTTGCGCTTCAACTTTTTGTCCTATGAATATTCCTAGAATGAGTTTTCCGAGAGTGGTAATTATCGGTGGTGGTTTTGCTGGTGTAGCCTTAGCCAAAAAGCTGTCGAAACAGGAAGTTCAGGTGGTTTTGCTGGACAAAAATAACTATCACACGTTTCAACCACTTTTGTATCAAGTATCTACTGGAGGCTTAGAGCCTGATTCTATTGCATATCCGATAAGAAAGATTTTGAAAGATTTCCCAAACTTTTATTTCAGACTGGCTAATGTTGAAGAAATTGATACAAAAAAGAACAAGGTTAGAACGAATATTGGCAATTTAAAATTTGACTACCTAGTAGTGGCCACTGGTTCGAAAACCAACTATTTTGGCAATTCTGAAATTGAGAAGCATAGTATGGCGATGAAAACCATACCGCAGTCCCTTAATTTGAGAAGCCTGATTCTCGAGAATTTTGAAGATGCCCTTTTAACATCGGATTTGAATGAGCGTAACGCTCTAATGAATTTCGTTATCGTCGGCGGAGGCCCTACTGGTGTTGAGTTGGCCGGGGCTTTAGCAGAAATAAAAAAAGGAATTCTTCCAAAGGATTATCCCGATTTGGATACCAGACTGGCCCAAATTCATATCGTCCAATCTGGTGATTGTATCCTGAAAGGAATGAGTGCTCAGGCGTCTCAGAAAGCAGAAGATTTTTTAGAAAAACTGGGAGTTAATGTTTGGAAGAATGTGCGCGTTACGAATTATGACGGTAAAACAGCTACTACAAATACTGATTTGACCCTTGAAACCGCCACGTTGATTTGGGCAGCAGGAGTAAAAGGTGCAACTATAAAAGGCGTTGACGCTCAAGAATTGGTTGCCAATAGAAATCGTATTATTGTGAACGAATTTAACCAAATCAAAGGCTTTGAGCATATTTTTGCTATTGGAGATATAGCTTGTATGGTTAACGAAGAGCATCCCCATGGACTGCCAATGATGGCCCAACCTGCAATTCAACAGGGAGAACAATTGGGGGACAATTTATTGCGAATTTTGGAGGAAAAGCCTCTAAAGCCATTTGTTTATAAAGACAAAGGTTCTATGGCCACCATAGGGCGAAATAAGGCAGTGGTGGATCTTAAAAAATGGAAATTTCAGGGTGTTTTTGCTTGGTATGTTTGGATGTATGTCCACCTGTTTTTCCTTATCGGCTTTAGAAACCGTATGGTGGTTTTTGTAAACTGGGTTTATAATTACGTGCGATTTGATAGGGAGGCAAGATTGATTATCAGGCCGTTTAAAAACAAGCACAAAGTAGAGGTTTGACTCTGGCAAGGGAAGAATTGAATGTTGCTTTGTTTGCCGAAAACTATCCACTGAATACTGAGACTTCGAAGTGAACTATAGGTCATCTGTAAAATGCCTTCTCCCTTTATCTTTACTGAATTTTTCGGTGTTATACTTTTTCGAATCGCCTTTAGGTATGGACAGCGATTGCCAATCTTCACCTTTTAGAAGTTTACCTAAAAATACGATTTGTCCCACGTGATATGCGTAATGTGCCAACTGGCGATTGATGGCTTCGGTAACCGTATGGCCTTGGTTTCTGATATAAATTATGTCCTCTAAATCTTTTTCATTTAAAGGCCTGATGGCATCAAAAAGGCATTTCCAACCTTTGTTCCATTCATCAAGCATTTCATTTTTTGAGATAAAGGAATCCTCAAATTCGGCATCTCGATGTCTCCATACTTTCTCTCCGTCTTCGATTAGAAAATTGGTCCAACGGCTAAGCATATTGCCTGCTAAATGTTTTACAATAATAGTAATGGAATTGAAGTTTTGGGCAAACTCTTTTTGCAATTCTTTAAATGACAAATCTTTAAAGGTTTTATCGCCCAAAGATTTATAATATTCAAACTGTTTGATAACACTGGTTAAATAGCTTTCCATTCTATAAATATAATGCTATTTTTTCGGAACAAACTTCAACGAAACCCCGTTGATACAGTGCCTTTTTCCTGTAGTATTTCTTGGGCCGTCATTAAACACATGTCCCAAATGACCTCCACAGGTAGCGCAATGTTCCTCGGTTCGGGCGTAGCCCAAATGATAATCTGTGGAGTATTCCACATTCCCCTTGATTTCTCGGTCAAAACTAGGCCAACCCGTCCCTGAATCAAATTTATGTTCACTTTTGAAAAGAGGTGTATCGCAGCCTTTACACAAATAAATGCCGTTCTCGTAATTCTTATTTAAAGGGCTTGTAAAGGCCCTTTCAGTGCCCGCTTTCCGCAAAACGTAGAATTCCAAATCTGTCAATTGGCTTTTCCATTGGGCTTCCGTTTTAGTTATGTCATATTGTTTGTTAGGTTGCTTTTGAGCATTGGAGTTGCAGTTAAATAAAACCGTTAAAACTAAAAGGGTGAAGAATTTATTCATGGTATGGAATTTGTTTTACATAGGTCGGTTTTCCATTCAAATCATAACAGCTATCTAATGAATAATTTCATCTAAGTGAAAAAGCAAACATTTGTTAACTTGATTTTAGAAACAATTGAATAGCCAAATATTGAATAAAATGTGACCAATTAAAACTAAAAGGGTCTTAAAATTAGGATTCGATTTTGTACATTTAACTCTAAATTAAAGGAATTATGAATTTAAGAAATACAATTATAGGAACTGTTGTGCTGTTGGTTATCGTGGCTTGTGCAACGAATCCATTTACTCAAAAGAAAACCTTGGCTTTAGTGCCTAATTCCCAATTGTTTCCAACGGCTTTCGCGCAATACAACCAGTTTTTGAATGAAAATAAGGTAGTAAAAGGTACCAAAGATGCCGAAATGATTACAAGGGTGGGACAAAGAATTGCGGTTGCTGCAGAACGTTGGTTAAACGCGAATAATCACCAAGGATATTTAGAGGATTATCAATGGGAATATAATTTAGTAGATGATAAAACGGTGAATGCTTGGTGTATGCCAGGTGGAAAAATAGTTTTTTATACCGGGATTTTGCCGATTGCAAAAAGTGAAACCGGTGTAGCCGCGATTATGGGACATGAAGTAGCACACGCTTTGGCCAACCATGGTCAACAGCGAATGAGTGCAGGCATGTTACAACAGCTGGGCGCCGTTGCAGGAAATATTGCCATTCAAGACGGAAGGAAGAGAGATATGTTTAATCAAGCTTATGGGATTGGCTCTACCGTAGGGGTGATGTTGCCATTTAGTAGAAGCCACGAAAGTGAAGCTGATAAAATAGGAATCTATTTGATGGCCATTGCTGGATATAACCCTGACGAGGCTTCTGAATTGTGGAAACGAATGAAAGCTAATAGTGGAGGGCAAGCACCACCTGAATTTTTAAGTACGCATCCTTCAAATGATACGAGGATTACCAATTTAAAAGAATGGGCTCCACTTGCAAAAAAGGAAGCCAATAAATTTGGAGTTTCTTCCTTTAGAAGCATAAATTAGCTTTCAGAATAAAATATTTCATTACTTTAGAAGTCACGCAAATAAAGCGTGACTTTTTTTATGAACCAACTTAAAAAAGGAAGTAAAAAACTACTGAATGCCTGGGCATTTTACGATTGGGCCAATTCGGTTTATACACTTACCATTACTTCATCCATTTTTCCGATTTTTTATTCCGCATTGTTTCTGTCGGAAGTTAAAAGAGTAGAAGCTTTTGGTACGGAATTTAAAAGTACTGCGCTCATTACTTTTGTTACGGCATTTACCTTTTTGGTGGTGGCGGTGATGTCACCGATCCTTTCGGGGATAGCTGATTATGTTGGTAACAAGAAAAACTTTTTGAAGTTTTTCTGCTATTTGGGCAGCGCTGGGTGTATTGGTTTATATTGGTTTAGTTTGGACCGTATCCATCTAAGTTTGCTCTTTTATTTTATGGGGCTCATAGGGTACTGGGGTAGCTTGGTATATTATAATTCCTATCTACCAGATATCGCTTTTCCTGAACAACAGGATAGCATTAGTGCCAAAGGCTTTTCTATGGGTTATGTGGGAAGTGTACTTTTATTGATGATCAATTTAGCAATGGTAATGACTCAGGAGTCCGGTGAATCAAAAATGGACATGATGCGTTATTCATTTGTTACGGTTGGGTTGTGGTGGGCCTTATTCAGCCAATATTCATTTAAATGGTTACCAAAAGGGGTATCCTCAGGGCACAAAATCACCAAGGATGTTGTTTTTAACGGATTTAGGGAATTGCATGCGGTTTGGAGGGAGTTATTAGAAAATCTTCGATTAAAAAGGTACCTCTATGCTTTTTTTGTGTTTAGTATGGCGGTGCAGACGATTATGTTGGTGGCGGTGTATTTTGGAGAGGAAGAAATAGCATGGGGCAGTAGTGACAGTAAAACCTTTGGATTAATAGGGAGTATCCTTATTATTCAGCTCGTGGCAATATTAGGGGCTTTTTTAACCTCACGGGCGTCCTCAAAATATGGCAACATTAGAACTTTAATTGGCATTAATTTCATTTGGATGGCACTGTGCGTCTATGCCTATTTTATGGTGACACCATATCAGTTTTATTTTGGGGCTAGCCTTGTTGGTTTTGTAATGGGTGGCGTACAATCCTTAGCGCGTTCTACTTACTCCAAATTTTTACCCCAAACAGAAGACACCACATCTTATTTTAGTTTTTTTGATGTTGCTGAAAAAATAGGGATTGTAATAGGGATGGTCATTTACGGAACAATTGACCAAATAACCGGTAGTATGCGCAATGCTATTTTGTTTTTGGTAGTCTTCTTCCTTGCCGGGATAATTTTACTATTTAGAGTCCCAAAACTGGATTCAACACAATCCTAATTGATTTGAATATGATTGATAAGATTGCTATCGGATTTGCCGTTCAACTTTAATCTAAGTCACTTCATAGAAAAGTCAGCAGGTTAAGAGGAAAACGGTGTTATTAATTGTCATAAATCCCTATGTTTGTGAGTGCTAAACAAAAGCATTACCCAAATGAAATTCATGAAACCGCTTCCCCAAATTGTTATTTTGGCTTTAATTTTTGTCTCCTGCAACATCGAGCCTTTTGAAGGCGAAGTTCCCGAGCAAACCGATAATAGTGGTGGCCCTATAGCTTCGAATTGTTCTGAGGCGACACAAAATACGACTGAAGTGGCCCTAACTTTTCAAGGGGTTTCTATATCTGATTCCAATTATGGTGAATTTTGTAATGCTTATAAGAAGGCTTTAGAGAATCAGGTGGCGCTTTGCGGTGATCCAGATGGCACTTTTCAAATATTAATTGACGGATTGGGTGATTGTATCGTGGGTGATATGCAAGTTAGTATCGTTGGGGTTTGGAGAATTGTATCGCTGACTTCTAATGGAATTGAAGAACTTCCTGAAGAGCTCGAAGCTGCCGGAATATGTTATTGGCACGAAGTTTATACAACTGAAACAATAACCGATGTAGATTATTCAGGTGATGATTGTAACATAGAGGAAGTTGGAGAGGTTTTAAGCTACAATTTGGATGCAAATAATATTCTTTCCTATACTACTGGAGACGGTGTAGAGGTGGAAGTAGAGGTCCTAGAGTTAAGTGAGACTACACTCAAATTGCAAGATTCCTATACTGAATTAGGGGTGAATTATGTTGATATTTATACCTACGAAAGGCAATAGTTAAAACGTAAACATAAAAACCATTTACGTTTTGACTAAACTTTTATTCCGATAATTAGGTAGATTGAAGTTAATTTCTAATACTCCCAGAACCAGAAACCGTTGTATCTAATTTAGGATCGCCTCTATACTCGATATCCCCGGAGCCAGTTACTCTAGCCTTTAAAAATTTGTTGCTCACTACTTCAATATCACCGGAACCGGTAGTTGAGGCCTCTGTATTGTTAGTGTCCAAATCAAATCCGTGGAAATCTCCTGAGCCTGTAATTTTGGTTTTCAGATTGTTGCTAACGCCTTTTAAGGTGATATCGCCTGAACCTGAGCTGGCACTTTCGGTAGATTCTGTTTTGATATTTAGAACAATATCACCTGAGTCCGAAAGGTAGACAGATAGATTTTCAGCATTAATAATATCCTCGCTTACTATGTCTCCTGAACCGCTCAATGATACAGAACTTATGTCTTCAAAAGGAATCGTGATTTTAATCGGCTTTCCCCAGCTTGGTTTTATATAGGTCCCTTTTTTTGTCTTCACGATAAGTTTATTATCTTTTACTTCGGTAATGATATATTCCAATAAATTTTCCTCGCCTTCAATTTCAATGTTACCTTCTTTTCCTTTTACAAGAACAAAATTCATTGAACCCGCGCATTTTATGCCTTCATAATCACTTGTTGACCTGGTAACCGAGGTTACTTTTCCGTTGCCTTTTATACCCTTTCCCCATTGGGCGAATGACGTTGAGACAAATAATAAGCCAAAAAACGTAAATGCGAATTGTTTCTTTCTGATTGATTTCATAACTGTTCGTTTCATAATTGATGATTTAATGTTTGTAGAAAGTTACCCCGCCATAGTCCGAAGAAATGGTAAGTTTGTTGCTGGAATTTTGCGCCCCATAATAACCATAATACTTTTTTCTGTACGATTCCTGAATACGTTGCGAGAAATTAAAATCTGTATCACCACTGATATCAGCATATTCTAGGTCTAGCTCAAAATCAAAATTCAAACTAGAGTCGTATCCAATTTTGATGCCAGTATAGTCCGATTTAATATTGAGACCTTTAAAACTGGGATATAGTTTTTCAATTTTAATGGCTCCATAACTTGCCTTGATAGAGACGGCTTTGTAAATGTCTCCAATAATAACCGTCGCATAATCCCCGTTGCCACTTACTGTATTGGCATTATGTACTTTTAAAGACCCATAGTCGCAGTTGTAAGTCACGTCTTCGGCAATATCCACCTCAGACTGAGTGTAATCCGCATTGATATCCAAAGCTTTAGTTTTACCCACTTTGTAGCTACTATAGTCTGCGTTTATTTTACCAGTTTTAATGTAGTCGAAATAACAACCGCTGGTATAATCAAATGAAAGTTGGTTGTCATCGGCCAATAGCTCTTTGGTTGTGATTTTGCCGTAATCACAATTGATTTTTGCGCGACCTTTTAGTTTGCCTACATTGATGTTGCCGTAGTCGTTGTTTAAATCGATACTATTAGTAATTGGGACTTTTACGATATAGTTCACTTTCATGTGGACATTATTTTTACCGCCCCAATTCCACCAAGAGCTAGATTTGCCCTTGTTAAATTTTGTCCTAGCGGAAACATTGCTACGGTCCGCTTCAAATTCAACCGTAATGTCGTCCAGTCTATCTTGGACTTTTTCTTCATTATTGCCGGAGGTCATAATCGTAATTTCAAAAACAATGCGGTTTTCGTTCCATGTGACAATGTCCAAATTACCATAACTGTTGTTTACGGAAAGGTTGGCGTTTGCCGATACTTTGAATTCCTTTTTAATGACTTTTTCTTTTTTGTGTTTGCCTCTTAGTCCCGGATTTTCCGATGCCATCGATAGCAACGGAATCAAAAGGAGTATAAGCGCTAATTTAAATGGTACTGCTCGTTTCATTTGATGATGATTTTAATTGTTTTACATGTTCTATTTCCAACAAAGTCCTTTGTAATATGTCAATTCTGGTCTGAAAATTTGAAATCATGGCGTAAATGACGCGTTTATCTTCTTCACTTTCGGTCAAATCCATTTTTAAATTTTGGTACTCTTCTTCCAGTATATTTAATCTCTTTATAGCGTCCAGAATTAGGATTTGTGCATCAGGGTCGGATTCCGCGTTCAATTTGTTTAATTCTTCTGATATCGCAGCACTGAAGAAGTTTTGGGCCTCCGCCATTTCTGGAGATACACTGGCTAAATCTCTAAATTCACTTTCTTTTGGTATGCTCAAAGTCAATGCAATGAGCAATACGATAGAAGCGGCCACACCGATTAACGGCCTCCATAAACGACGCCTTTGTTTAGGAACCTCAACCAAGCGTGGCCCGCTATTGGTTTGGAGTTTGTTCAAAAAGCGTTGCTTATGGTCAACGTCTGGCGTTTCAACATCAAACTCCTCCTTTAAATTTTCAAAAAGTTCGTCCAAATTATCCTTGTTCATCACTTTTATGTTTTAGTTCACCAAAACTTCATTTAATCTTTTTCTAAGACTGTCTTTTGCTCTTGAAATAAGTGTGCGGCAATTACCGTGGTTTATTTTCATAATTTCACTTATTTCTTCATTATCGTAGCCTTCTATCAAACTCAGCGTCAATGCTATTCTGTAATTGTCCTTTAGTCCTCTCATGGCAGTCAGAACCTGTTGTACTTTGGCATTTTGATAGGTTTGCTCGCTTTCAATGCCGTCACTTTCATCTTCAATTTTATAGAGTACATCTTCCAAAGCCGTTTCCTGATGCTTAATACTTTTTCTATAATGATGAATACTGTTGTTCACCACGATTCGTTTTAACCAAGGTCCAAAGGTTTTGATGTCTTTCAGAGAATCCAATTTGGTAAACGCCGTTAAAAACGAATCCTGCATGATGTCTTCTGCTTCAAAACTGTTTTTTACTATTCGGATGGACGTGTTGTACATGGCCTTATAATATCTGTTATAGACTTGCATTTGTGCACTTTGGTTGCCCTCGAAGCACAATGCGATTAGTTTTTCAATATTTTGATGGTTAGGCGTCAAAAAAACTCGGTTTCGTTATTAAAGATACACCTGAATTGAATTTGTTACAGTTTGGAACAAAAAAAAACCTGCAATCCATAATTTGATGCAGGTTTTAAATATTTTATAATTATCTAAAAATTAAGACTCGGTGGGCTTTTCGGCCTTTTCTATATCAATTTTTAGTTCGTTCTCCTTTTTGTCAAAATCGATGATAATTTTATCGCCATCACCAATATTTGATGCGACAATTTCTTCAGCCAAGGCGTCCTCAACATATTTTTGAATAGCCCGTTTTAATGGACGTGCGCCGTATTGCTTATCAAAACCTTTATCAGCAATGTAATCTTTAGCGCTTTTGGTCAATTTAAGTACATAGCCAAGGTCTTTGATTCTTGCTAAAAGCTTGTCCAACTCAATATCAATAATTTTGTTGATATCCTCTTTTTCAAGAGGGTTGAAAACGACCACATCGTCAATTCGATTTAGGAATTCAGGAGCAAAGGATTTTTTCAATGCATTTTCAATGACTTTTTGCGCATTGGCATCTTCCTGGGCTTTTTGAGAAGCCGTTCCAAAACCTATACCTGTACCAAAATCCTTAAGTTTTCTGGCGCCAATATTAGAAGTCATAATAATGATCGTGTTTCTAAAATCTATTTTTCTGCCTAAGCTATCCGTCAAATGTCCATCGTCGAGAACTTGGAGCAACATGTTGAACACATCCGGATGTGCTTTTTCAATTTCATCTAATAGAATTACGGAATAAGGCTTGCGACGCACTTTTTCAGTCAATTGTCCGCCTTCTTCGTAACCCACGTATCCCGGAGGTGCACCTACCAATCTGGAAATGGCGAATTTCTCCATGTACTCGCTCATATCGATTCGAATCAAAGAATCTTCACTATCGAATAATTCACGAGATAATACCTTAGCCAACTGTGTTTTGCCAACACCTGTCTGTCCGAGGAAAATGAACGAACCGATGGGTTTATTCGGGTCTTTCAACCCAGCACGGTTACGCTGAATGGCTTTTACCACTTTAGCAACTGCTTCATCTTGGCCAATGACTTTACCTTTTATAAGGTTGGGCAACTCGGCCAATTTGTTGATTTCTGTCTGTGCAATTCTATTAACAGGAATACCTGTCATCATCGACACCACATCTGCCACATTGTCCTCTGTTACAATTTCTCGATGCTGTTTGGTTTCCTCTTCCCATTTTTCTTGGGCGATAGAGAGTTCCTTTTCCAAACGTTTTTCATCATCCCTTAATTTGGCCGCCTCCTCGTATTTCTGCTTCTTAACGACAGAATTCTTAGTTTCCCGAACCTGTTCCAATCTCTTTTCCAATTCCAAAATCTGTTGAGGCACATCAATATTTGTAATGTGAACGCGAGAACCTGCTTCGTCCAAAGCATCAATAGCCTTGTCCGGCAGGAATCTATCCGTCATATAGCGGTTGGTCAATTTTACACAAGCTTCAATTGCTTCTGGGGTAAAATCAACGTTGTGGTGTTCCTCATATTTTCCTTTGATATTGTTCAGGATTTCTATGGTTTCCTCAACAGTGGTAGGTTGTACCAATACCTTTTGGAAACGCCGCTCTAAAGCACCATCTTTTTCGATATACTGTCGGTATTCGTCCAAAGTTGTCGCCCCGATGCATTGAATTTCACCACGTGCCAAAGCGGGCTTAAACATATTGGACGCATCCAAACTACCCGTAGCGCCACCAGCACCAACAATGGTGTGGATTTCATCAATAAAAAGAATAACATCGTCATTTTTTTCCAGCTCGTTCATTACGGCTTTCATGCGCTCTTCAAACTGTCCGCGGTATTTTGTTCCCGCTACTAAACTGGCCAAATCCAACGTCACCACTCTCTTATTAAACAGAATTCTGGATACTTTTCTCTTTACAATACGAAGGGCTAAACCTTCTGCAATTGCAGATTTACCTACTCCGGGTTCACCAATCAAAAGTGGATTGTTTTTCTTCCTTCGACTTAAAATTTGAGAAACGCGCTGTATTTCAGCTTCGCGACCCACAACGGGGTCTAACTTGCCTTCTTCGGCTAAAGCCGTTAAATCCCTCCCAAAATTGTCAAGAACAGGAGTTTTGGACTTCTTGTTAGACTTGCCGGAAGGCGTATTAAAAATATTCTCTTTAGAAGATTCGTCTCCTAAATTGGAATCATCATCTTGGAAAGATTCCGCTTTAGGCTCTATATAATCGTTTTCGTTTGTAATCATTTGTTTAAATTGCTCTTTAACATTATCGTAGTCTACCTTAAGTTTATTCAGTAGTTTGGTAGTTGGGTCATTTTCGTTACGTAAAATACATAATAATAAATGTGCGGTATTGATAGAAGAACTTTGAAACAGCTTAGCCTCTAAAAAGGTAGTTTTTAGAGCGCGTTCCGCCTGCCTTGTCAAGTGAAGGTTCTTCTTTTGATTGGAAGCCACACTGATATTTGGATTGGCCGGGCTTAAAATTTCAACCTTTCTTCTTAAATGGTTAAGGTCGATATCCAAAGCGTTCAATATGTCGATAGCCTTACCATTGCCATCACGCAACAGCCCCAACATCAAGTGTTCGGTGCCGATAAAATCATGGCCAAGACGCAAGGCTTCTTCTTTGCTATACGCAATTACGTCTTTTACTCTTGGGGAAAAATTATCATCCATAGTCAAGTTCCTTTCTGCATTAAAAATACTAAAACATTTTACTAACGGCAAAAACTGTTCCTTAAAATGTAGCAGTCAGGCTAATTGACGAAAAAATATCGATAAAATCAAAGGATATTCATGGATAACTTATTAACGAAAAAAGGGGGTGAAATTGTTAATAAAAAGTACCAAAAACGAAACGGATATCGCTCATTAACACTACGGAAATTCGTATATTAGCACGTTTTGAAAATTTGATAAAAATTAAATAAAATTTCATATGGCAGAAGGAGAAAAACTGATACCTATTAACATTGAAGATGAAATGAAATCCGCCTACATTGATTATTCAATGTCGGTCATTGTGTCACGTGCCTTACCGGACGTAAGGGATGGTTTAAAACCTGTTCACAGACGTGTGCTTTTCGGTATGCACGAACTTGGAGTTAGAGCAAACTCGGCACATAAAAAATCAGCGAGAATAGTTGGGGAAGTTTTAGGTAAGTACCACCCACATGGTGATACCTCAGTTTATGACGCGATGGTGCGTATGGCCCAAGATTGGAGTTTGCGCTATATGCTTGTGGACGGACAAGGAAACTTTGGTTCCATCGATGGCGATAGCCCTGCGGCAATGCGTTACACTGAGGCGAGAATGCAGAAGATATCTGAAGAAATGTTAGCAGACATCGATAAGGAAACCGTAGACCACAAGTTGAATTTTGATGATACCTTGCAGGAACCTACCGTTTTGCCCACTAGGATTCCAGGATTATTGGTTAATGGTGCTTCAGGTATTGCCGTTGGTATGGCAACAAATATGCCACCCCACAACTTAACAGAAGTTGTAAATGGAACCATTGCCTATATTGAAAATAACGATATCGAGGTAGAGGAGTTGATGACGCATGTAAAAGCTCCTGATTTTCCAACAGGCGGTACCATTTATGGTTATGATGGTGTAAAAGAAGCGTTTCAAACAGGTAGAGGCCGTATTGTTTTAAGAGGTAAGGCTAATATTGAAGAAGTAAATGGGCGTGAGTGTATTATTGTTGACGAGATTCCTTATCAGGTCAATAAGGCAGAAATGATTAAGAAGACTGCCGATTTGGTCAATGAGAAAAAACTGGAAGGTATTTCCACCATTAGAGACGAGTCCGATAGGAAAGGAATGCGTATCGTTTACGTTTTAAAACGCGATGCTATTCCAAATATTGTATTAAACAAATTATATAAGTATACTGCTCTACAGTCCTCATTTAGTGTGAATAACATTGCATTAGTAAAAGGAAGACCGCAGTTGTTGAACCTGAAAGATTTGATTCATTACTTTGTGGAGCACAGACATGAGGTTGTCGTTAGAAGAACGACTTATGAATTGCGAAAAGCCGAGGAACGCGCTCATATTTTGGAGGGTTTAATTATCGCTTCCGATAATATCGACGAGGTGATAAAAATTATCAGAGCATCCTCAAATGCGGATGAAGCGCGCAACAATTTAATTGAGCGTTTCAAGCTTTCTGAAATTCAGGCCAGAGCGATAGTTGAGATGCGATTGCGCCAGTTAACAGGACTGGAGCAGGATAAATTGCGTTCGGAGTACGAAGAAATCATCAAGACTATTGCTGATTTAAAAGATATTTTGGACAAGAAAGATCGCAGAATGGACATCATCAAAGAAGAATTGATTGTTATCCGTGATAAGTATGGTGATGAAAGACGTTCTAATATAGAATACTCTGGTGGTGATTTGAGCATCGAGGATATGATTCCAAATGAAAAAGTGGTTATCACCATTTCGCATGCGGGTTATATCAAGCGTACTTCGCTTAATGAATACAAAACTCAGAATAGAGGAGGCGTTGGACAAAAAGCATCTACCACCAGAAATGAGGACTTTTTGGAGCACCTTTTTGTGGGGACCAACCACCAATATATGTTGTTCTTTACCCAAAAAGGAAAGTGTTTTTGGATGCGCGTTTACGAAATTCCTGAAGGGGCAAAAACCTCCAAAGGGCGCGCTATCCAAAACTTGATTAATATTGAGCAGGATGATAAGGTGATGGCATTTATTTGTACTCAGGACTTAAAGGATGAAGACTATATTAATAGTCACTACGTCATTATGGCCACCAAAAAGGGTCAGGTTAAGAAAACGTCTTTAGAGCAATATTCAAGGCCACGAACCAACGGTATCAATGCGATTACCATCCGAGAAGATGATGAGCTACTTGAAGCAAAGTTAACAACGGGTGAAAGCCAGGTGATGTTAGCATTGAAATCCGGAAAAGCTATCCGTTTTGAAGAAGCAAAAACCAGACCGATGGGTAGAAACGCCTCAGGTGTTAGAGGTATTACACTAGCCAATGACAATGATGCAGTGATAGGAATGATTGCCGTAGATGACATGGAAAGCAACATCCTAGTGGTTTCAGAAAACGGATATGGAAAACGCTCTAGTTTAGACGATTATCGTATTACCAATAGGGGAGGAAAAGGCGTAAAAACCATTTCGATTACCGAAAAAACAGGTAATTTAGTATCTATTAAAAATGTGACGGATAACGATGATTTAATGATTATCAATAAATCAGGTGTTGCCATAAGAATGGCAGTCGAGGATTTGCGAGTGATGGGACGTGCTACGCAGGGTGTCAAATTGATAAATCTTAAAGGCAAAGATTCCATTGCAGCTGTGGCCAAGGTGATGCATGATGAGGATGACGTAAATGGTGACGAAGAAGTAGACCATACTGCAGAAACAGATGTTTCTAATGATGGCACAACTATTGATAATTCAGATAGTGAAGACAACAATAATGAATAACACAAATTAAATTAAAATGAGAAAACAGATTATTTTAGGCCTAGCTTTTTCAATTAGCATATTTTCATTTGCCCAGAAGAAAGAGCTAAAAACGGTAGAAAAGGCCATAAAACAAAACAATTTTGCAGAGGCGAAAACGCTTTTGTCACAAGTGGAGCCTATGTTGGGTTCTATGGATGACGACTTAAAGGCCAAGTATCATTATTTAAATGGTTTGGCACTATATTCAAATGGAGCAGCCAATAACGCCGATTTGGACAAGGCATTAGTGTCCTTAGAAAAATCCGAAGGCGAATACAAAAAGGAGGTAGCGGAGTTAAAAACTCAGATGATGACAGGTATTCTGAATAAAGGCAATGAAGCATATGAAAATAAGAAATATGGTCCAGCCTCAGATTATTTTGAAAAGCTATATGGTATAAGTAAAAAGGATACAGTTTATCTTTACTATGCCGCCGCCACTGCCGTAAATGTTCCTGATTACGACCGTGCCTTGAAATTGTATGAAAAATTAAAGCAATTGGGCTATACTGGGATAACTAAACAGCTTTATGCGGTTAACGTTGCCACAGGGGAAAAAGAAAGTTTTCCAAACGATGCTATTAGGAAAGCTTCAGTTGCCTCTAAAACTCACAAGGACCCTACTGACGAAATGAGCGAATCCAAAAGAGGAGAGATTGTAAAGAATGTAGCTTTAATTTATGTTTCTCGGGGAGATGACGATAAGGCCATTAAGGCCATGGAAGACGCTAGAGCTGAAAACCCTGAAGATGTAGGCCTTATAATTTCAGAAGCAAATATCCATTATAAAATGGGTAACACCGAAAAATTCCAGGAGCTTTTAAAAAAGGCAACAGAAATGGAACCTGATAATGCCGAATTGCAATACAATTTAGGAGTTATCGCTGCCGAATCCGATCATCCAGAAGAAGCCAAGGCATACTACAAGAAAGCCATAGAACTGAACCCAGATTACGTTAACGCATACATCAATTCTGCCGTATTGGTATTAAGTGAAGAAAGCAAAATAATTGAGCAGATGAACAACTTGGGAAGTTCCGCAGCAGACGATAGAAAGTATGAGGAACTGAAGGAGAAGCGCCAATCTATATACAAAGAAGCAATACCGTTTTTGGAAAAGGCTTTGGAAATAAATCCTAAGAGCGAAAGTGCAGCCACTACTTTAATGAATATTTACAGTGTGCTGGGCGAAACCGACAAATATAAGGCGATGAAAGCCAAAGTAGAAGCCATGGGTGGGTAATCAATACTTCACCACAGGTTGAAAAAATCCGGAGTTTCATAGCTCCGGATTTTTTGTTTAATCCCTTTTACTTCTCAAATTCCTTAAGCGTTGAAACGATTATTGAAACACAATCTAGTAATTGATCTTCTGTCATTACCAATGGCGGTGCAAAGCGAATAATATTCCCATGCGTTGGTTTTGCCAATAAACCATTGTCTCTAAGTGCAAGGCAGATATCCCAAGCCTTATTGGATTTCTCATCATCGTTAATTACAATGGCATTCAGAAGCCCCTTTCCTCTTACTAATTTTACAAGGGAGCTATTTTCAATGTATTTGTTTAATTCTTCCCGGAATAATTTCCCCAACTTATGAGCGTTTTCCGCCAGATTTTCTTCTTGAATTACTTTCAGTGCGGCTATAGCCACGGCTGCCGCAACGGGGTTGCCTCCAAATGTACTACCGTGGTTACCGGGTCTTATTACATTCATAATACTATCGTTGGCCAATACGGCACTTACGGGATAGGCTCCTCCGCTTAACGCTTTTCCAAGAATTAGTACATCTGGTTTGACATCTGGAGTACCACTACACATTTTATTCTTACAAGAGCAGTTGCCGCAAGTGGCCAATAAACGTCCAGTTCTTGCAATTCCCGTTTGAACTTCATCAGCAATAAATAAAACATTGTATTGCTCGCATAAAGCCTTGGCTTTGGCCAAATAGACTTCGCTGGGAACATAAACTCCCGCTTCACCTTGAATTGGCTCTACTAAAAAACCAGCAATGTTTGAATTGTTCTTTAGTACATCTTCTAATGCCTCAATATTGTCATATTCAATTTTGATAAATCCCTTGGTATAAGGCCCGAAATTTTCACGGGCTGTAGCGTCGTTTGAAAATGAAATAATCGTCGTAGTCCTTCCATGGAAGTTGTTTTCACAGACCACAATTTCAGCTTTATTTTGATCAATACCTTTGACTTCGTAAGCCCATTTTCGGGCAATTTTCAAGGCAGTTTCAACAGCTTCCGCCCCAGTATTCATTGGTAATAGTTTATCAAAACCAAATAGTTCACATGCAAATTTTTCGTATTGCCCTAATTTGTCATTGTAAAAAGCCCTTGATGTCAAAGTTAATTCCTGAGCTTGCTCAGTCATAGCATTCACAATTTTCGGATGGCAATGCCCTTGGTTAACTGCTGAATAAGCGGATAAAAAATCATAATACTTTTTGCCTTCAACATCCCAGACATGGACTCCTTTGCCACGGGTCAGTACCACTGGTAACGGATGGTAGTTATGCGCACCATACTTGTTTTCTAAGGCAATTGCATCACCTGAAGTTAATTGTTCTAAAACAGTCATTTTAAGATAATTTAAAATATTTACCTTGTTCATTATGTGAAATATCTAAAATATCATCATAATAATTAAGTGCCGCTAAGCGGATAAAATAACCATTCCTTCTGTACCTTTATTCTTTCGGAAATCCCAATAGTTATCGGGACGAAAAAGCAGCGTGGGAGAGAAATCATCCCTGGACAGGTGTGCAAGTTAATAAATATTGACAGCTTTCCAAAAAACGCTACGCCTTCAATTTATGGGATAGAGAAGATACTTGCAGTTCTAAACGTTTAATTTCACGGGTCAAAGCATTTCTATGTATCTGCATCCAAATGTAGATTTTAATCATGCTCATTGTTAAAAAACACAGTAATGTGGCCCCAACCCAAAGTAAGAGGTCATTGGTGTTTTCAACTTCCATGGTTTGGATGATGCAATAGATCAGTAAAATAAACACCAGTACGTTAACGGCATTCATAATCAAGGCGATCCATGAGTTTTTTCCTTTAAAAACGCCCCAAAGCATTTGAAGTATATTTTGCTCGTCCAATTCATCATAGAATTTGGCCTCTTCCTCTGTTAAAGTTTCCTTGATCAATTTGTCAATGTCTTCCATATTAGTTTTCATAACGATATTGTTTTAAAAGTTGTTTTAATTTTTCGCGTGAATGGAACAGTCTTGATTTTGTTGTTCCAACAGATATATTCAAAGTTTTGCTTATCTCTTTAAGCGAGTAATCTTCAGCATAAAATAATTTAATGACTATTTGCTGTTGGGGTGGTAAAAGGTTGATGGCTTCCAAGAGTTTCACCTTTAGTTGCTCTTTTATGTCCGCTCCCTCATCTGGCGAACTTAAAATTTCCTCTTTATGTTTCATCTGCTCCATATGCTTTTGGCTTCGCTTTTTCTTGTTCAACCAGTCCATAGATTTGTTGCAAACGATACGCAATCCCCAGCTTCCGAAGCTTTCAGGTTTTTCTAGAGTGTTTATTTTGTTTATTATGACAGTCCAGCTTTCTTGTGCAATATCTTTTGCAACATCCGCATCTTTTACTAGCCAGTATGCTTTTTCGCAAAAGGTTTTGTGCCAGCGTTTTACCAATGTATTTAATGCTGTTTTGTCCCCTGATTGAAATTTCAGAATAAGCTCACGGTCTATGTCATTTTGGTATTTCGCCATTGAAATATCACCCTTTTAATTGCTAGACGGATAAAAGTGAAAAAGGTTCATTTCTATATAAAAATGGAAAAGATTAAAGTTAACCCAAATAAATCAGCATTTATTTATGGCTATTGTTATTTTTGCACCATGCCTAGAAAAAAGCGACATCAGGTATTTGAAAACCTGGAGGTGATTGATGCAGGAGCCAAGGGAAAAACCGTGGCCAAAGCACCTGACGGGAAGGTGGTATTTCTGCCTAATGCCGTGCCTGGTGATGTGGTAGATGTTCAAACCTTTAAAAAGCGAAAGGCTTATTACGAAGGCAAGGCCACAAATTTTCATAAGCTTTCAGAAAAACGCGTGGCACCTGTTTGTCATTACTTTGGTACTTGTGGCGGTTGTAAATGGCAGGACATGGGTTATGAGCATCAGTTGTACTACAAACAAAAAGAGGTGGTGAACAACCTCACTCGAATTGGTCATCTGGAATTGCCTAGTATTACTCCAATTTTAGGCTCAAAAGAGCAGTACTTTTATAGGAACAAAATGGAGTTTTCCTTTAGCGATAGTCGATGGCTCACGCAGGAGGAAATCCAGTCAGATAAAGATTTAGGAGATAGAAATGCCCTCGGGTTTCATATTCCGGGCATGTGGGACAAGATTTTAGATATTGAGAAGTGCCATTTGCAACGTGATCCATCCAATGCCATTCGGAATGCGGTAAAGCAATTTGCCGTTGAAAATGGAATGTCATTTTTTAATACAAGGCAACAATCCGGATTTTTACGGACTATGATGATTCGTACATCCAGTATTGGAGATGTGATGGTCTTATTGCAGTTTTTTAAAGAAGATGTGGCGCAACGGGAGCTGCTTTTGGATTTCTTGACTGAAACATTTCCTGAGATTACCTCTCTATTGTATGTGATTAACAGCAAAGGCAATGATACCATTTATGATCAAGAGGTAATTTGCTATCATGGGCAAGATCATATTTTTGAGGAAATGGAAGGGTTGCGTTTTAAAATAAACGCAAAGTCCTTTTATCAGACCAATTCCGAACAAGCCTATGAATTGTACAAAATCACTAGGGAGTTTGCGGATTTAAAAGGGGATGAGTTGGTATATGATTTATATACAGGTACGGGAACCATTGCTCAATTTGTTTCAAAAAAAGCAAAGAAAGTGGTAGGCATAGAGTCCGTTCCCGATGCCATTGCTGCAGCCGAAGAGAACGCACAATTAAATGGGATTGATAACGTTGAATTTGTGGTTGGGGATATGAAGCAGGTATTCAATGATGCCTTTATTGCCAAACACGGGCAACCGGATGTGGTCATTACAGACCCGCCACGCGATGGGATGCACAAGGATGTTGTTGCTCAGTTGCTCAATATTGGGGCTCAAAAGATTGTGTATGTAAGCTGTAACAGTGCCACACAAGCACGTGACTTGGCATTGATGAAAGATATGTACAATGTTGTGAAAGTACAACCTGTAGATATGTTTCCGCAAACCTTTCATGTAGAAAATGTGGTTTTATTGCAAAAACGTTAAAAAGGTTTATTTGTTAACGAGTACAAAGCACAACTAAACAAATAAACCCATCAACGAATAAACATATCAAATATTGATGAAGAAAATAAGTGTACTGGTTTTAATGCTATTTATAGTGGGCAATTACAGTTGCGAACGCGACGACCTTTGTCCCGATTCTACGCCAACCACTCCCAAATTAATTATTGAAAGTTTTGATATTTCCGATCAGGAGGAAAGCAAGAACATTTTTGATTTGCGTATTGTAGGGCAGGGTAAGGAAAACCCGCTTTCCATTTTTTTGCCTGGAACAGAAAATGAAGTTACTTATGATGGTACGGGAAATGTCTCTACAATATACCTTCCTTTACGAACGGATGGCGATGAAACCGTCTATACTTTTATTCAGGAGTATGCCGTGGATGACGATGGCAATCCTACCGAAGGGGAGACGGACACCGTGACCATTCGATATGAAAGGGAAGAAGTTTACGTGTCTCGGGCCTGTGGCTATAAAACTATTTTTAAAAATGTAACTGTTACGCCAGGTGATGGTTGGGTTACTCAAATTCAAGCAATCAATTCAAACCAAACTGTAGAAGATGAAAATGAAACACACTTTAAGCTTTTGTTTTAGCATCATATTATTTTTTTGGATTGGAACCGATGTTGCCACAGCACAGGATGATACCGAACAAGAAACTTCCAATGACTCCATTACCGTGAAGGTGAAATACGGTTTGCGATTTGGGGTGGATACCAGCAAATTGATACGAACCTTTTTGGATGATGAATACACAGGTTTTGAGGTTGTAGCCGATTACCGCCTCACAAAAAAACTGTACATCGCGGGAGAGTTGGGTAACGAAACCAAAGATAATATCACGGATTTTTTGGATGTGACCACCACCGGAAGCTACCTTAGGGCGGGTATTGATTATAATCTTTACCAAAACTGGCTGGACATGGACAATATGGTCTATTTTGGGTTTAGGGTAGGTGCCAGTACCTTTAACCACACCATAAATTCATTCAATGTGTATAGTACGAATCAATATTGGGAACCCCAATTTACGGCTCCAACGGAGATCAAAAAAGATGGGCTTTCGGCAATTTGGTCTGAATTGGTAATTGGTATCAAGGCCGAATTGTTCAACAACCTTTATATGGGTCTGAACGTACAACTTAAAGCTTTGATTTCGGAAACCATCCCCGATAATTTTGAAAATATCTACATTCCGGGCTATCAAAAAACCTATGACAGCTCTCGATTAGGCTCTGGTTATGCCTACACTATAACCTATAGGCTTCCTTTGTATAAGAAGGACAAGGTGATTGTGCCGATTGAGTAAGGTTACTTTGTCATTGTGAGGACGCAGGACGAAGCAATCTAGGATTGTTCCTTTTAAGGATGAGATTACTTCAGTCGTACCTCCCTCGTAATGACGGGACGAGCGTCATTGCGAG
This sequence comes from Hyunsoonleella rubra, assembly GCF_042684665.1. Lineage (NCBI taxonomy): Bacteria > Pseudomonadati > Bacteroidota > Flavobacteriia > Flavobacteriales > Flavobacteriaceae > Hyunsoonleella > Hyunsoonleella rubra. Next base: position 370,177 of record NZ_JBHULY010000039.1, read on the forward strand.
CAAAGCGAAGCAATCTTTAAATTAAAACACGACTAAACCTCAATCAAAATAAAACAACCATCCGTCAGACAGGTCATTCCATTCAGGATTGTCTTCATTGATTAAATTCTCTTTTCGTTTACGGTTTCCGGATTTTAATTGCTTCTCTCTGGCTATGGCATCATTGATATCTGAAAAGGTTTCAAAATAAACGAGTTTATCACAATTGTATTTAGCGGTGAATCCTTTTAATGCCTTGGTTTTATGTTGATAGATACGCTTTTCTAAATTTGAGGTAACACCAATATAAATAACAGTATTGTTCTGATTGGTCAAGAAATAAACGTAGGATTTGTGCATGTTCAAATATAATTATTCTCCGTCATTGCGAGGACGAAGGACGAAGCAATCTCGGATTCGGCTTTTTGATGATTGAGATTACTTCGTCGCCCACTCCTCGTAATGACGCGGAGGACGTGGCAATCTTTCTTTACGTCATTGCGAACGCAGTGAAGCAATCTTTATAATGTTATAAGGGTATAGGTTGAGATTACTTCGTCGCGGCCTCCTTCGTAATGACGTTGGGCTCGTCCTTGCTAGTGGAACGAAGCAATCTAGGATTAGCCTTGAAAGGAACAAGATTGCTTTACTTCGGTCACCTAAGTACAGGCTTGATAGTTCCCAACCTATTATAATGTCATAATTGTTGATAATTTCTTTCAATACGCATAGATTTTCTGATATTTCAGATTAACTTTGAAGAGATTTTTTTATGAATTTATGTGGGTTAAGTTAATTATAACATTCATTACACTATTGTTGCTTTTCGATGAAACTTTTAAGGTAATTGAGAAAGTTAGTAGCAAGTATAAACGAAGGGTATTGTTAGCTTTTTTGATTGTTCTGTCAGTTTTGTCAATTTTTGATGTAGTCAATGAAGTTAATGAAGGTGATGAATTGATTGAAAAGGCAAATACAATAATTAGGCAGTCTGATACTTTGACTGTTAATACAAGGTTGATTGAAGAGGATTTAAGGAAAAATATTGAATCAGTAAAGGAAACAGGGAAAAGCCTCGCGAAAATTGATAGTGTTTTAAAAGGGGTGAGAGATAGTGTATCTGATCAAGTGGAAATTTTAAAAGGGGCTGTAGAAAAGTCGAAAGAATTAGTTAGATTGGAGGAGGTGAAATTTAGACAGAATGAAGCGAAATTAATAATAAATAGTAAAAAGGCATATCTAATTAGAGATACTATAAATAGCTCAATGTTAGAGTTTAAATATACCTTTGAAAACAAAGGGCAAAGAGATGCCAAAAATATCAAGCCAGTAGTAAAAATATACTATTATAGATCTTCAAAAGACGAACTCAATAGTATAAATATGAAAAGGATAAATGATCAAATTCTACCATTAAAGATGGCAAATAGCGATGGAATTGATCAATGGTTCTCGTTGAAAATTAACATAAATCCTAATGAATTAGATAAGGTGATATTTGTTTTGGGAATTAATTATACCGATGATTTTTCTTATAGAAGACTAAAAACATGTGCTTACTTAGTTGGGGAGAACTTAACGGAAGATACTATTGATTTGGTTTTATTAAATGATAGATATATGAGCAGATTATTAAATAAAAAACTTTCTGAAGATGCTCTCCATGATTATTTGATAGAACTCAAAAATTTATGAAGTAATATCACCCCATATACTTCCCCTTCTTGCCCCCTCATACATCCACATATTTTACCAAACGGGATTTAATTTTAATTTCTGAGTCATTTCGACGACAGGAGAAATCACATAATGCTTATCGCATCTGAGGATGAGATTCCTCACGTGCGTTCGGAATGACATTCGACTGTTATTTTGATTCAAGCTTAAATTTTGAAACCAAAAGATACTTGCTTTCTCAGGTATTTGTTACTTCATATACTTCCCTTTCTTACTCCCCTCATACATCACATATTTTACCAATCGGGATTCCAGTTTGGCATTATAGAGCTGTACTTTTTTAGAGGGACGGAGGCCAACGTGTTTTAAGGCTTCGAGGTTTGAGGTGATAAACCAGGCTTCTGTGCCGGGATAATTTCGTTTTAGGGTGTTGCCTATGTTTTGGTAGAATTCCTCCATATCCAAATTCAGGCGTTCGCCGTAGGGTGGGTTGAATAGCATGTGTAATTTTTCCTGTCCGCCTTTTTGGGTCTTAAAAAAATCCTCGTGCTTGATGGTTACAAAATCTTCGAGATTGGCATGTTTTACGTTCTCTTGGGCTTTACGTACGGCACTTGGGGCTTTGTCGTAACCAATAATTTGATGATGAAAATCCCGTGTTTTTTTCAAAAGCGATTCTTCTATTTTTTCAAATAAATCAACGTCCCAATCCTGCCAGCGCTCAAAGGCAAATTCCTTTCGCAACAGGTTTGGCGGAATATTGCAGGCAATCATTGCCGCCTCGATGGCGATGGTGCCCGAACCGCACATGGGGTCCATAAAATCGGATTGGCCGTCCCAACCCGATAACAGTATTAATCCTGCAGCCAATACTTCATTGATGGGTGCAATATTGGTAGCCATTTTGTACCCGCGCTTGTGCAGAGATTCACCTGAGGTATCTAAAGACACGGTGCATTCCTGCCTGGAGATGCGCACATTGATTTTTAAATCGGGGAACTTTAAATCCACATTGGGGCGTTGCCCTGTGTTTTCTCGAAAACGGTCAACAATGGCGTCTTTTGTTTTTTGGGCGATAAACAGGGAATGTTTAAACATTTCGGAATGTACCGTGGCATCCACTGCCAAAGAACCGGTGGGTTTTAAATACTCTTCCCAAGGTATGTTTTTGATCTGATCGTAAAGGTCGCTTTCGTTTCGAACACGAAAAGTTTTTATGGGTTTTAAAATTTTAATGGCGGTGCGTAACGCCAAATTGGCTTTGTACATAAAGCCTTTGTCGCCCACAAATTCAACAACACGCACGCCTTTTTTAACGTGCATTGCCCCAAGTTGGGTGAGTTCTTTTTCCAAAAGTTCTTCAAAACCAAATAAGGTTTTGGCTACCATGTTGAAATTTTCGGCCATAGTTTTCGTCCAAGTCTTAATAAGTGTTCCGTTATACCTCCCCTTTGGGGAGGTCGCAATTTCTTTTTTTAGAAATTGCGGGTGGGGCTATAAGATTGCAAAAATAGTGTAATTTTGCGGTCAATTTAAGGACGTGAGCGGATAAGTGGGTTAGGGATTGTAGCGGCATCCTTTTTTGCATATTGCAGTGACCTTTCGACTGCGCTCAAGGTGACATGCAAAAAAGATATAGCGGAAAGCCCGACCCCCGCCCAAAAGCGGGGGTAACCCCCAAAATAATATATGGCAGCAGAGACTACAACATGGTATAAATCGTGGTTTGATACGCGGTTTTACCATATTTTATACCGGGACAGGGATGCGACCGAGGCGCAGGTGTTTATGGATAACCTGACGCAGTATTTAAACTTGCCCGAGGGTGGGAGCATACTAGATTTGGCCTGTGGCAAAGGGCGACACTCTCGGTATTTGAACAAGTTGGGTTATGATGTGACAGGGATCGATTTGAGCGTGAATAGCATTGCGCATGCCAAACAGTTTGAAAACCACCGATTGAAGTTTGAGTTGCACGATATGTGCAGGCCCTATCCTAAACAGTTTGATGCGGTGTTTAATTTATTTACCAGTTTTGGGTATTTTGATAGGGACGAGGACAACCTGAACACGATTAAGGCCGTAAAGGCGGATTTGAACGCCACTGGTTTTGGAGTGATTGATTTTATGAACACGGATTTTGTGCTGGCCAATCTTGTGCCGGAGGATACTAAAACTGTGGATGGGATTACTTTTAATTTAAAGCGTTTTTTGAGGGATGGTTATATTATCAAGACGATTGATTTTGAAACGAACGGACAGGCTTATAGTTTTGAGGAAAGGGTAAAAGCGTTTACCTTAGCGGATTTTGAAATGATGTTTGAAGCGGCGGGAGTATATTTGCTGGATGTTTTTGGCGACTATAAATTGCGAAAATTTGATGCAGAGACTTCGGAGCGTTTGGTAATGATTTTTAAATAGGTCGATAATCGACATTTATTTATCTCACTCTTGTGGAGCGAAACCAAAAACTAGATTGAACTAAAATTTTAAATGAATAAATTTCTTTTTCCCATTTATGCTGTTATAGCTGGGGTTATTATTGCGAGGCTTACCAAGCATCAACGTACTTGGAACACTAAATTATTACTGTCCTTTAGTGGGGCCTTTTTATTAGCCTTAACACTTTTTGAATTGTTGCCAGAGGTTTATGACCATTTGGATACGAAGATGACGGGGCTGTTTATTATGTGCGGTATTCTGTTACAAATTGTTCTGGAACTATTCTCAAAAGGAGCGGAACATGGGCATGTACATATTCATAAATATGCAAAGGCATTTCCTTGGCTATTGTTTATTAGTTTGTGTATCCATAGTTTTTTGGAAGGTTTTCCCATTCATGAGGAAAACGATATGGTTTATGGGGTGTTGGTACATAAAATCCCGATTGCGGCACTTGTGAGTATTTATTTGTTTCGATCGGAATATAGTGTTGCCCAAATGGTTATGTTTTTAACCATATTTGCAGCAATGACCCCTTTAGGCACGTTGATTTCCAATACTTCTGATTTTAGTTTGCAATTGTCGCATAGCATTAATGCAATAGTTATTGGTATCTTTTTCCATATTTCCACCACCATTTTATTTGAAAGTGGTGAAGGGCATAAGTTTAACCTCGGGAAGTTTGTGGCTATTATTTTAGGAGTTGGGATTGCTTATTTTATATAAAGAGAAGCCTTTCCTTAACCCTTTCCATAGGAAAGGGAACTGTTGCGCTAAAGAGTCGCGCAAAGGCGCTAAGTCGCAAAGAGAATTTTAAATATTTTTAAAAGTTTGAGTGTTTCTTCCCCTTTGGGGAAGATTAAGAAGGGGCCTCTCTATGTTCAGCAAAGAAGAATCTCGCATATTACGACAAGAATTTTGGACCAGTTTTGGGAAATCCTTTCCTAGAAAATGGATATTGTACAATACCAAATTAAAGGGTCTTAGTTTCAAATTTCACTTTGATACCAAAAAGGCTTTGGTAGCGTTGGACTTGGAAGATGATTTAGAATTCAGAATCAAATATTGGGAAAAACTAGTGGCATTAAAGTCTATTTTAATGGATGATTATTTGCCCGATGCTATTTTTGAAGAAACCTATTTTTTGAAAAACGGAAAGGAAATCTCTAGAGTTTATGTGGCTTTGGAGCAAAAAGTGTCCATTCATAATAAGAACTCGTGGCGAGAAGTGATGGAATTTTTTAATGAAACCATGAGTTTGTTTGAAGACTTTTTTATGGAATATAAGGAAGTGATTGAGGGGTGACAACTTCATATGTTGTCATTCAGAAGGTTATTGAAATCAAAATATATTTTGATTGAAAATAGATAAACGAAGTTTACGACTGATGAATCTCACTCCGGTAGAAAGATTCTTCACTTAGTTCTGAATGACCAGTTTTCTTTTTATCATCAAACCATGTTAAAACACAGGTTTTAATCACCACAATTCCGTATTTTTGCACGAGCAAAAAATAGGCACTTCAAAATGCAAGAGAAACTCGCAAAAATCTTTTTTTCTACCCGACTTACAGCTATTTTATTTATTGTTTTTGCGGCCGCGATGGCTACCGGAACATTTTTGGATGCTGGGCAGGAAACATCGCCAACACCGTACACTCGGAATTTAATTTACAACGCCTGGTGGTTTGAGGCCATTATGGTGTTTTTTGTCATCAACTTTGCCGGGAATATTTTTAGGTTCAGACTTTACAAAAAAGAAAAGTGGGCTACTTTTATTTTGCACATTGCGTTTCTCTTTATTTTGATAGGTGCGTTCATCACGAGGTATGTGAGTTTTGAGGGGATGATGGGCATTCGCGAGGGAGCCACGGAAAATCAATTTTTGTCACAGAAAACTTATATTTCAGGTAATATCTATGGGGATTATGAGGTAAATGGCGTGAACCAAATGCGTGTGATTGAAGAGGAAGTAGATTTTTCCCCGAGATTGAACAACGATTTTAAGATTGAAACAGAATACAATGAACAGCCCATTACTATTGAACTGGAAAAGTTTATTGCAGGGGCGGAAGAGGATATCATCCCTAACGAAAATGGTGAATCCTATTTAAAGGTAGTAGAAGCAGGCGCTAATGGCCCGCACAATCACTTTTTAAAACTAGGTGAAGTTTCCAGTATTCATAATATTTTATTTGCTTTAAATAAACCAACCCAGGGCGCTATCAACATTACTTATGCTGGAGATTCCTTAACTATAAAATCTCCTTTTGAAGGCCAATATATGACAATGGCAACCCGGGCCCAGGGCAAACTTATTAAGGATAGTTTACAACCTTTGCATTTGCGTTCAAGATATGTGATTGGGAATATGCAAATGGTGTTTCCCAAACCCGTGACCAAGGGTGTTTTTGATGTTGTCCAAAAATCTCAAATGTTAAGGAATGATGATGACGGAGTGGTTTTAAAGATTTCTACAAACGGTGAAACAAAACGACTTGGGCTTTTGGGCGGACAGGGTAGGAGCAGCAACTATAAGCAAATTGAAGTAGGGGGATTAGAATTCGCTTTCCGTTACGGCTCCAAAGTTTTGGAATTACCTTTTTCCTTAAAGTTGAATGATTTTGAAGCCGAACGCTATCCTGGAACTGAAAATGGTTATTCTGCCTATTCCAGTGAAGTAACCGTTTTGGATGATGAAACAGGTAGTTACGATTATAAAATCTTCATGAACAATATTCTGGACCATAAGGGCTATAGATTCTTTCAATCTAGTTTTGATCCCGATGAAAAGGGAACAATTCTTTCAGTTAACCATGATTATTGGGGGACCTTGATTACCTATATTGGTTACATCATGCTCTATTTTGGGCTGATGGCGATTTTATTCAGCAAGGGTTCCCGGTTTGGGGATTTAAAAGAGCGTTTAAAAACCGTTAAAGCTAAAAAAGCTAAACTTTTAGGCGCCATAGCGTTATTGATTGGTATAAATGGATTTGCCCAAACTGCGGAGCAACATTCGGCGGATGACGGACATATCCATGCCCATCAATTCTCGAAGCCTACAAAGGTCCAGATTGATTCTGTTCTCAAGGCAAACATCACTCCAAAGGCCCATGCGGATGAATTTGGCCACTTGGTAATACAGGATTTAAGTGGGCGAATGATGCCGGTGAATACCTATGCTTCTGAGATGCTACGGAAGTTGAGCAAGCATGACAGCTATGAGAATTTTGATGCCAATCAGGTATTTTTGTCCATGCAGGAAAGTCCGCAATTGTGGTACAATGTGCCTATTATTTATTTGAAATTGAAAAAAGGCGATTCTATCAGGAGTTTGATTGGAACTGAAAAAGGCGAAAAATATGTTACGCTCTCCGATTTCTTTACCAATGATGGCCGTTATAAACTAGCTCCATTTTTGGATGAGGCTTATAAGGCACAAATACCTAATGGTTTTCAAAAGGAATTTAAAGAAACCGACCAACGTGTAAATTTGCTGTACAATACGATTCAAGGACGTTCATTAAAAATATTTCCGCTTCCCAATGATGATAACAACAAATGGGTTTCCAATTACGACTACCTTATGGACGGTTATAATGTAAAAGATTCTTTGTATGGCAATTTCATAAAAAATGGGTTTCGGGCGTATTTATTTAAAGTAAATGAAGGGAAACAAACTGGTGATTTTTCAGAAGCCTTAAAACTATTGGAAGCTTTTAAGAAAACCCAAAAACGTTATGGTGCTGCGGTGATGTTGAGCGATGACAAGATTAAAACCGAAGTATTGTACAATAAATATGATATTTTCAAAAAGCTGTTCAGTTGGTATATGTATGCCGGAACTTTACTTTTCGTCTTGCTAATTGTTCAAATATTTAATGACAGGAATAATGGTTTAAATATTATTGTCACAATTTTTAAATGGATTATTGTTGGGTTGTTTCTGTTGCATACTGCTGGTTTGATCGTGCGTTGGTATATTTCCGGACACGCACCCTGGAGCGATGCCTACGAATCCATGATTTATGTGGCTTGGTCAACCATGTTGTTCGGATTGATTACGGGAATCAGTAAATCCAAAAAACCCGAAAAAGGTACCTTAGGGGGAGTGATAACTTCTGTTATTATTCCGCTTTATGGTATTGTTAAAAGCAAGTCTTCAAACCTTACTATTGCCGCAGCCGCTTTTGTTACTTCTATGATTTTAATGATTGCGCATTGGAATTGGATGGATCCTGCTATTGCTAATCTGCAACCAGTGTTGAATAGTTATTGGTTAATGATCCACGTGGCGGTTATCGTGGCCAGTTATGGGCCTTTTACATTGGGTATGATATTGGGAGTGGTCGCATTACTTTTAATGGCTTTCACAACGGAGAAAAACAAAAAAGTGATGTCCTTGAATATTCAAGAGCTGACGATCATCAACGAAATGGCATTGACCGTTGGATTGGTAATGTTGACCATCGGGAACTTTCTGGGTGGCATGTGGGCCAATGAAAGCTGGGGGCGTTACTGGGGCTGGGACCCAAAGGAAACCTGGGCGCTTATCAGCATTATGATTTATGCCTTTGTGATCCATATGCGATTGGTACCTGGGCTTCGCGGACGCTGGTTTTTTAATTTGATGTCTATTGTCGCTTTCTCAAGTATTTTGATGACTTATTTTGGGGTGAACTTCTATTTGGCTGGATTGCATTCCTATGCCAGTGGCGACCAGATTGTGAGTTTGAAATTTATAGCCATTGCTTGCGTGTGTGTTGCCGTTCTTGGATTCTTTGCATATAGGGGTTATGCCAAGTACTATAAAAAATAAGCCGTCTCATTCAAATTAACTTTTCTTTGTATTGCATTTAATTGTTAATGCGAATCCCATAATTTTGCACAAAACAAAAAAATTATGGCAAGGTAATTATTTAAAGAATTCAAGGAGTTTGCGGTAAAAGGTAATATGATGGACATGGCCATCGGTATTATTATCGGTGCGGCATTTAATAAGGTCATCGATGTATTGGTGAAAAAGGTGTTGCTACCCCCTTTGTCTATGTTAACGAATGGAGTGAATTTTCAAAACAAGAAAATCATTTTACAGGAAGCTTCCAATGCTGCAGATGGTGCGGTCATCACTGAGGAGGTGGCTATCGGTTACGGTGCTTTAGGTGAAGCTTTTTTGGATTTTATCATTATCGGTTTCACAGTATTTATCGTCGTCAAATCCATGAACCGATTGAAAAAGAAAGCGCAAGATACCACGGACGATACGGTAGTGACACCGAAGGACATCGAACTATTAGACAAACTCACAAAACTGATGGAGGAGCAAAATGCCTTCTTGAAGTCTAAAAGCTAGTTTTAGATGTCTGTTTTTTCCTATTGAATACGTTGCTGATTTTATCAAAATAGATATCCTTAAAATTAGTAATCACTTGATCGGCTTTGGAGTAGTCTTGATTTTTGGAGTGAAAACTATCATAGCCAATGCAATAGATGCCTGCGGATTTGGCGGCTTGAATACCATTTGTAGAGTCTTCGATTACAATACATTCTTCTCTTTTGAATCCAGAAGCTTCTGCAGCTTTTTCAAAAATTTCAGGATGGGGTTTGGACTGTTTCAAATCACCACCACTTAATTTCGCCTTAAAGTAGGGGTTCAATTCAAAACGCTCAAAAATCATATTGATACTGGTCATGGCTGCCGAAGATCCTAAAACCAATATCAATCCATTATCATGATAGTTTTTTATTAAATCCAAGACTCCATCGATTAATTCCAAATCTGAATTTTTATCGAAAAATTGTTTGTAATGTTTACGTTTGATATCTACCAAGGCCTCAGGGCTTTCTTTTAAATTGAAATGGTCGCACAGACGTTTGCAAATATTTAAAGTAGATTGGCCAGTAAAGGAATCGTAAAGTTCTCTTGGAACGTCAATTCCTACTTCATCAAACATGTCATGGTAAGCTTTATGGTGCATGGGTTCACTGTCGATAATCACCCCGTCCATATCAAAAATAACAGCTTTTAGCATCCTATAAAGTTTTTGCGAAGATAGCCTAACTCTAAAACATCACCTAAAGAATTCATTTTGTAAATAGAAATTAATTCAACATCTTTGTTACATGATTGCATAAGTTGACTTCCGGCTATTTCGAGAACTGCCCTCGGGTATAAAAGACTGAACACTTTCGGTTTGGTTCAATGTTTATGTTTTAAACTATTCAAAATGCAATCAACATCAAATAAAATCACATTTAAACAATTTCTAAAGTATCTGAAAATTGCCATAACCGGTAAGGAACAAGAATTTACTTCTGGTAGTATTCGCAGGGCAGTTTTTATGCTGTCCATCCCTATGATTTTGGAAATGCTCATGGAGTCCATTTTCGCTATTGTGGACATCATGTACGTATCCCAGGTTAGCGTTAATGCCGTAGCTACTATCGGCCTCACTGAATCTGTAATTACGTTAGTGTATGCAGTGGCCATAGGGTTGAGTATGGCGGCCACGGCTATTGTTGCCAGAAGGGTGGGGGAAAAGGATATAAAAGGCGCCTCAACCGCGGCCGTTCAGGTTATATTTCTAGGTATAGCGGTAGCAGCAGTTATCAGTGTTATCGGAATAATTTATCCGAAGGAAATATTGGGGCTAATGGGTGGTGAGCCCGATTTAATTGAAGAAGGTTTTGGTTATACTAAAGTACTTTTAGGTGGTAACGTCACCATCATGCTCCTATTTTTAATCAATGCTATTTTTAGGGGAGCAGGGGATGCTTCTGTAGCTATGTGGACACTCGTGTTGTCCAATGGGCTAAACATAATTCTTGACCCTATTTTTATTTTTGGCTTTGGCCCAGTACCTGCCTTTGGAGTTGAAGGCGCGGCTATTGCCACAACCATTGGCAGGGGTACAGCAGTGGTATTTCAATTGGCAGTGCTGTTTTTCGGATTTAGTAAAATTAAGGTGGGTATTCGCGATTTAGTAGTGCAGTTGGGTGTTATGCTTAATCTCATAAAAGTGTCCCTTGGCGGTATCGGTCAGTTTTTAATTGGCACGTCGTCTTGGGTATTTTTAATGCGAATTATGAGTGAATTTGGTAGTGAAGTTTTGGCTGGCTATACCATTGCCATCCGTGTGATGATGTTCACATTAATGCCCGCATGGGGCATGAGTAATGCTGCAGCTACTTTGGTGGGACAAAACTTGGGAGCCCAGAAACCCGATCGTGCCGAAAAATCTGTTTGGAAAACCGGGAAGTACTGTGCCATTTTTATGGGGGCAGTGTCTATCATTTATTTGGTGTTTTCGCCACAGATTATTGCGTTGTTCAATCAAACTTCAGATGTCGTAAAATATGGAGGCCAGTGTTTGAGAGTGTTGGCCGCAGGTTATATTTTTTATGCATACGGTATGGTGGTTATCAATGCTTTCAATGGTGCGGGCGATACCAAAACACCAACTTACATTAACTTTGTGTGCTTTTGGCTATTGCAGTTGCCTTTTGCTTATTTAATGGCACTTACCCTAAATTTTGGACCATCAGGTGTATTTTGGGCAATTACCTTGGCGGAAGTATTGATAGCAGTAATTGCGATAGTTTGGTTCAAAAAAGGAAATTGGAAAAAGGTTCAAGTGTAAGTATGGCTAGTGAACTAATTGACCAAATAGGAAGACGGCTTAACCTTTCCGAACCTCCCAAAAGGATTGTTTCCTTGGTGCCAAGTCAAACCGAACTATTGTGTGATTTGGGTTTGGAAGACAGCATAGTTGGTGTTACAAAGTTTTGTGTTCATCCTAAACACGTAAAATCTAAGGCAAAAGTTATTGGTGGCACAAAACAGGTACATTTTGATAAAATCAAGGCGTTGCGACCGGATATCATTTTATGCAATAAGGAAGAGAATACAAAAGCAATAGTTGAAGTGTGCGGAACCATTTGCCCTGTTCACGTTTCGGATATTTTTAACTTGGACGATAGCTTAGAACTTGTAAAACAGTACGGACAATTGTTTATAAAGGAAGATGAAGCAAAAGTGCTGATTGATAAAATTCAGGGAGAAGCTTTGCGTTTTGAAAGTTTTATTGAAGACTATAAATCCCTAAAAACGGTTTATTTCATTTGGAAAAACCCTTGGATGGTAGCTGGTAAGTCAACATTTATTGACCATCTGATGGAATTGAACCGTTTTGAAAACTTTTATGGCGGTGAAAACCGCTACCCCGAAATCCAACTAAATATTGAAGAGGAAGTAGATTTAGTCTTGCTGTCCAGTGAGCCATTTCCGTTCAAGGAAGTACATATAAAAGAACTGCAAGAATTCTACCCAAATGCCAAAATCCTATTGGTAGATGGGGAATACTTCTCTTGGTATGGCTCAAGATTGGCGAAAGCTTTCGATTATTTTAAATCGCTTCGTTCCAATCTTTAGAATATTCAACTTTGGTAACATCGTCAACAAAGTTTGCAATTCTTTTTTCTAGTTCTTTTAAGCTCACTAACGGATTAACGTTGGCCTTGATTTTGCCAACTCTGCAAAAATGGGGGTTCATAATGTATTGTTTTTAAGTAAAGTACGAGAAAAAACGTCTTTTGGACGTGACGGAATTGTTAAGAAAACACTAAAGTTTTACGAAGCCTGTTGTTGCTGTTCTCTGTAAAGGTAATTGAGCTTGTTGATTTTATTGAGAAGTTTGATGGCTTTGTATTCCGAAAGATCACTTAAGGAGGCATCGGTCTGCCTAAAATTATAAGCCCGCTCCATTAGCCTTTTATACTTTTCGTTAAGTTTGATTTGGTGGCTTCTTATAATTTCAATTCTATTCATGACATGAAAATGAGAGTACCTAAATTTACAGTTTTTGTTGATAATTCAAAAAGAATTCACATCAAATTTAAAGATATTTTCAAAATATCAGCATATGATTTGAGGAAATGCATAATTATGATGCCACTAATCCTGAAGGGCAAATACCTTTTTCAATAAATCCGTAGTTCTTGAGCCTATTTTGTTCCTAATTTCCTTTTCCTCAACAGCTATCATAGTATACACGCCGTCCAACGCCTCGCTCGTAACATAATCCGTCAAATCCGGATTCACATCTTTGGTAAAAGGAATGTTGTTGTATTTGGTAATCAAATTACTCCAGATATCATCGGCACCCACTTTGCTAAACGAATTTTTAATCACGGGATTAAATTTGTCATACAGCGCAGTCTGCGTTCTTCCAGTTAAATATTGGGTAGCCGCATCATCATTACCTAAAAGAATCTTTTTGGCATCGTCAAAAGTGATGCCTTTCACAGCATTTACAAAAATTGGTGTAGCTTCTTTTACGGCGTCCTCGGCAGCACGGTTCAGAACTTTAAGCCCCTCGTCAGCTAACTTGCCCAAGCCGATGTCACGCAACGTTTTGTCTACTTTTTTAAGTTCTTCGGGCAAAAGGATTTTTACCAATTCATTGCGATAGAAACCATCCTTTTGGGTAAGCTTGGTGACCTGTTTGTCGATACCAAAATCCAAGGCTTGTCGCAGGCCAGAGGCAATATCGGCATTCGAAATAGTGCCTTCTTGTGGCAATTGGTCAATAACACCTTGCAGCTCGGCACACGCTGTTAAATTGAAAATAAAACAGACTAAAAAAAGTTTACGTATCATGGTATTGGGTTTTTGGTTTCAAATATAAGATTAAGCAAAGAAATGAAAAGACACCCAAAGTAAAATTTGAGTGTCTTAGCTATATGAATCACATGAATCTAATTAATCCCTCAATTAATTGGATTGCTTTACCAATAAATAAGACACAGCATTTTTTGAAGGGTCACAATTTTTTTTAATTATTTTTTGAAGCCGTGGAATTTGAAACTATTATTTGAGAAATACTATTTTAGCATAATTGTTGTTATGTAGAGGTTGTGTTTATATTGAACAAAAAAATGAATTTTAGAAAATCGTTTATTCGCTTAATTGCATTGTTGATACCAACAGTGATATTTGGCCAGATAAAAATTTCCGAAAATATCCAAACATCCTCAATTGCAAAGAACAATGAAAACGCCTTGTATTTCGTGGATTTTTGGGCTACATGGTGCGGGCCTTGCATTCATGCGTCCAAATATTTAAGTGCGTTACAAATGCAGTATCCTGATAACTTTTATATCCTTTCCTTGAGCCAAGAAAATCCGGATGTGGTCAAACGTTTTATGACCAAACACGAAATGGGGCTGGCGGTAGCGATTGATTACCAAGGCGAAACCTTTTCTAAATATCATATATCAAGTTTGCCTTATGGTATTCTTTTTAATGCGCAAGGTGAAACCTTGTGGGAAGGCCATCCAGCTGAATTTAAGGGCTACCATTTGGATGGCTATTTAAGCACGAACAAACAAAAAATATCTTTGGACAAGATGTTTTTGTTGCAAAACACTCCAAAAACATTCACCCAAAAAGAAGTTGTTTTCGAGAAGGAATTTGAAATCACAAAAATATCGGACTATCCAAATTTTGAAATAAAAAAACATACGGATTTCTTTGAATTAAAAGGCAGTTTACAAGCTATTTTGGCGTATTCGAGCCATACTTATCAAAAACAAATTGATGTACCGTCTAAGTTTAATCATTCCTATCGTGTAAGTTTTAAAAATGAAACAGATGTTTCCAGCAATCTATCCGAAAGGATTTTAAAAGCCTTAAAGTTGGAGTATTCCAGTGATCTAGCCAACGGAGAGGCATTGGTTTTGAACATTAAAAACGCACGGTTTTGGGATATCGATCAAATCGATTGGGGTAATGATTCTCCCCACTTTTTAATTGGGGATAGCGATTTAAAAGCGGATAATGTTTCACTGAATCAAGTGGGATATCAGTTGGCCAATCTTTTGGAAATCCCAGTGCTAATCAAAAATCAATCGGTTGCCAATGCTCTTCACGATTGGGAAATTCACTATAAATATTTCGAGTTAATGGCCTCGGGTTTAAGTGACACGTACGGTATCGAAGCGAAAAAGCAAGTGGCCACTTATCCAAAATATACCATAAAAAAGAAGGCACCTTAAAAAGGTGCCTTCCTGTCAACAAACTAAAACTTAATCCTAGGGATTTAGTTTCCGATAATTCTAAACTCGGTTCTTCTGTTTTTTCTGTGCTCACCTTCAGAACAGTCCACACCGTTGGAACAACGGTTTACCAATCTAGACTCACCATATCCTTTTGCAGATAATCTACTCCTAGAAATACCTTTTGATACTAAGTAATTTACAACGGAATTAGCACGTTGTTGCGATAAAGACATGTTGAAATCATCATTACCTCTAGAATCTGTATGAGACATTAGTTCAATACTAACAGGCTTGCTGTTTAATAATGGTAACAAAGTTTCATCAATAATTTTTTTAGAAGCTGGAGTGATACGAGCACTACCCAATTCATAGAAAATAGGTAATACATTAGCATTTAAAAGACCACAATCCACTTCTTCCCAAGTGGTTAACCCACCTTTTTTGGCTAATACAGTTCTGGTAACCGTTTTTGATTGGGCTGGAATAGTCACACTTTTAGTGGTTGCGGGAGTTGCCAATACCTGGCGCGTGATGGTTTTGTACTCAGCGGGAATTTCGATTTCGTCCATTCTTGAAGGTGTTTTAATCACACGCTTTTTGTAAGTAGTGCCACGTTCGGGTACAGGTACATTGCTAGTTGAGGCATCGCTAGAAAGTGTCGTAAAACTAACATCCCTAAACTGAGCTGGATACTCCACAAAACAGGCCACCATACAATCTTCTTTGTTTGGAGAATCACAGGCAGTTTCCCTGTATTCCCAACCAGAAGTTTTTGGGTAGGTTTCGAAAGTTCTTGAGTCCGAACCGAAAGATGCAGGAATAATGTTCAAATCGGTTCTTCCCTCTTTGCTTACATAAGGCACTTCAATAGTTTCGTAAGTAGCAGGCACGTAAACGAATTTTTTAGAAGCCTCTTTAATTAAAACACGTTCTTCAACGGTACGATAGGTGGCTGGCACCACTTCAAGCTTGGAATATGCTGGATACACCTCAATGGTTTCCTCAACAGTTTTGAACTCGTCTTTAGTGATACATTTCACATAACACTTTCCGGGATCTGGATTAGCAGGCAAGTTTTGGGCTTGGGTCAGTCCGATGCCCAACATAAAAACCAGGCATAAAATAAAATTTGATTTCATAAAATTTACAAATTAGTTAATGGTAATTTTTTCTTCTGTTTGTGAGACACACAGAAAATGACAAAGTCACGATTAACATTTGTGTATTTTATAAAAGCGAAAGTAAAAATATGTATTTCAGGTGTTTATGTGAAAATAACTGTCTTGTTATTATAGACCATTACCTTTCTATTGGCGTGAAGTTTTACGGCATTGGCCAAAACGATTTTTTCTAAATCCCGCCCTTTTGCAATTAAATCTGAAATGGAATGCGCGTGGGTTACCCGGGTAACATCCTGTTCGATAATTGGGCCAGCATCCAGTTCTTCTGTAACATAGTGGCTTGTAGCGCCGATAATTTTAACCCCACGTTTATAGGCGGAATGATAAGGTTTTGCACCAACGAAAGCCGGTAAAAATGAGTGGTGGATGTTAATGATTTTATTAGGATATTGATTGATGATTTTTTCAGAAACAATCTGCATATAACGCGCCAGAACAATAAAATCTACTTGATGTTCCTGAAGCAAAGCCAACTGCTGGTCTTCAGCCTCGCTTTTGGTGTCCTTAGTCACAGGAATATGATAAAACGGAATGTCAAAGTTATGGGCAATATGCTCTAAATCTTTGTGGTTACTCACAATAAAGGGGATTTCTAAATTCAGCTCACCCGAATTGTAACGTCCCAATAAATCATATAAACAATGGTCATATTTCGAAATGAACAGTGCCATTTTTGGTTTCTTTTCCGAAGAATATATACGCCATTTCATTTGAAATTTCTCAGCCAAGTCCCTTTTAAAACATTTCTTGAAGCTGTCAGTAGAAAACTCGTCGGAATCAAATTCACTTTCCAGACGCATAAAAAAGATATTCTGCTCACGGTCCACGTGCTGGTCTATATAAACAATATTGCCATCCTTTTTAGCAATAAAACTGGTAATGTTGGCAATAATTCCTGAGCGGTCCTTACAATGTATTAAAATGGTAATCTTATTCATATGAAATTCAAGTAGCTGACCGTCAAAATTAAATTAAAAATATCTTTAGGAAGTGTACCCTTAAATCTTTTAGATAATATTATGCAAACTCAATATTTTTTTGAATTATTCGTAAATTGCAAGCCATAATTTCAATATTTTTTCAGAATGACTCAACAATCCTCATATAGCCCAAAACATCCTATTCGTGTGGTAACCGCCGCATCGCTTTTTGATGGGCACGATGCGTCTATTAATATTATGCGCAGGATTATTCAGGCCACCGGAGTGGAGGTGATACATTTGGGCCATGACAGAAGTGTGGAGGAAGTTGTCAATACGGCCATTCAAGAAGATGTAAACGCCATTTGCATGACTTCGTATCAAGGGGGGCACAACGAGTATTTTAAATATATGTTTGACCTGCTGAATGAACGAGGCGCAGGCCATATTAAAATATTCGGCGGAGGTGGAGGTGTCATTCTTCCCTCTGAAATAAAAGATTTAATGCAGTATGGAATTGCGAGGATTTACTCCCCGGACGACGGTCGAGCCATGGGTTTGCAGGGGATGATTAATGACTTGGTTGAAAAGTCAGATGTTCCCCTTCCCGAAATTGATAGAAAAGATGATATTCTAGAAACTCTTGGCCAAAAGGATTCCAAAACCATTGCCAGGTTAATTTCACTTGCGGAAAACAATCACAATGCCTACCAAGCTATAATTACTCGTTTGAGTAAGAACACCTCCCCTTCAGGGAGGCAGGGAGGGGCTGTCCTCGGCATCACTGGAACTGGCGGTGCCGGTAAGTCCAGTTTAGTGGATGAATTGGTGAGACGTTTTCTGATTGATTTTCCAGAAAAAACCGTAGGCATAATTTCCGTTGACCCCTCAAAGCGCAAAACAGGTGGGGCTTTGTTGGGCGATAGAATCCGAATGAATGCTATCAATAATGAAAAGGTGTACATGCGTAGTTTGGCCACACGACAATCCAATTTGGCGCTATCAAAACATGTTGGGGAGGCCATTGAAGTGTTAAAACTCGCCGATTTTGATTTGATTATTTTGGAAACATCAGGCATTGGGCAAAGTGATACGGAAATTATTGAGCACTCCGATGTATCGCTTTACGTAATGACACCAGAATTTGGCGCGGCTACCCAATTGGAAAAAATTGACATGTTGGATTTTGCCGATTTAGTAGCCATCAACAAGTTTGATAAACGTGGAGCAAAAGATGCATTGCGAGATGTGAAAAAGCAGTATATGCGCAATAATAATCTATGGGATGTTGCCCAAGATGACTTGCCTGTTTTTGGGACTATCGCTTCACAATTCAACGATCCTGGGATGAACGCTCTCTATAAGGCGGTAATGGATACTTTAGTTGAAAAAGTTGGTTCGGATTTGAAATCTACATTTGAGGTTTCTGATACAATGAGTGAAAAAATATTCGTGATTCCTCCCTCTCGAACCCGATATTTATCCGAAATAGCTGAAAGTAATCGCGCCTATGATAAAGATGTTACAGTTCAAGTTGAGATTGCTCAAAAGCTTTATGGGATCTTTAAAACTATAGAATCCGTCCTTAATGTTGAAGGTAATGAAGCGAAGCGATCTTTTCTAGTCAAAAATGGACTAAATGAAAATGAGATTCTTCGCTTTGCTCTGAATGACGAAGGGCATGTCATTCCGACAGAAGGAGGTACGACTGACGAGGAATCTCAGAAACGACTAATAAATCTGCTGTTAAAAGAATTCGACAGGGCAAAAATGAATTTAAGTCCTCACAATTGGGACATAATATTAAGATGGAACGAAAAAGTAAATCGTTATAAAAACCTTGAGTACACCTTTAAGGTTCGTGATAAGGAAATTAAGATTGAAACGCATACTGAATCTTTGTCCCATACAAAAATTCCAAAGGTAGCTCTGCCAAAATACCAAGCTTGGGGTGATATTTTAAGATGGTGCTTACAGGAAAATGTACCAGGGGAGTTCCCATACACTTCTGGATTATATCCATTTAAAAGAACAGGGGAGGATCCTGCCCGAATGTTTGCTGGAGAAGGTGGCCCAGAACGTACCAATAAGCGTTTTCACTATGTAAGTGCTGGTATGCCGGCCAAACGTTTGTCTACCGCTTTTGATAGCGTAACATTATACGGCCACGACCCAGACAATCGCCCAGATATCTATGGGAAAATTGGTAACGCAGGGGTATCTATTTGCTGTTTGGATGATGCCAAAAAACTGTACTCAGGTTTTAATTTGGCCGATCCGATGACCTCGGTAAGTATGACCATAAATGGCCCTGCTCCCATGTTACTAGGGTTTTTTATGAATGCCGCCATTGACCAGCAATGCGAAATTTACATAAAGGAAAAAGGCCTTGAAGAGGAGGTTACTTCTAAAATTGAAAGTATTTATAAAGGCAAGGAACGTCCAAAATACAATGGTGAATTGCCTGATGGTAATGATGGCTTGGGATTGATGTTATTGGGTGTAACTGGAGACCAGGTTTTACCTAAAGGTGTTTATGAGGACATAAAAAGGAAAACCGTTTCGCAAGTAAGGGGGACGGTTCAGGCTGATATTCTTAAGGAAGACCAAGCTCAAAACACTTGTATTTTTTCTACGGAATTTGCGCTTAGGTTAATGGGCGATGTTCAGGAATATTTTATTGAAAATAACATTCGTAATTTTTATTCGGTATCTATTTCAGGGTATCATATTGCTGAGGCCGGAGCGAACCCTATAACCCAATTGGCGTTGACCTTGTCCAATGGTTTCACTTACGTAGAATATTATTTGAGTAGAGGGATGGACATCAATCAATTTGGGCCAAACCTATCCTTCTTTTTCTCGAATGGTATTGACCCAGAATATGCCGTAATTGGTAGAGTGGCCCGCAGGATTTGGGCAAAAGCGATGAAGCATAAATATGGTGCAAACCCAAGGGCGCAGATATTGAAATACCATATTCAGACCTCGGGAAGGAGTTTGCATGCCCAAGAAATTGATTTTAATGACATCCGAACTACGCTTCAGGCGCTGTACGCGATTTATGATAATTGCAATTCCCTTCACACTAATGCTTATGATGAGGCTATCACTACTCCGACTGAGGAATCCGTTCGGCGTGCCATGGCTATTCAATTGATTATCAATAAGGAATTGGGGCTAGCTAAAAATGAGAATCCCATCCAAGGGGCTTTTATCATTGAAGAATTGACGGATTTGGTTGAGGAAGCTGTTTTGGTAGAATTCGATAGGATTACTGAACGCGGAGGTGTTTTAGGTGCTATGGAAACGATGTACCAGCGTTCAAAAATCCAAGAGGAAAGTTTGTATTATGAAACGTTGAAACACAGTGGCAAGTTTCCAATTATTGGAGTCAATACCTTTTTAAGCAGTAAGGGATCACCAACAGTTTTGCCTGCGGAAGTGATTCGGGCCACCGAGGAGGAAAAGCAGCTTCAAATCCAAACTTTGGAACATCTTCATAAAGCAAATGATACGGAGCAACTGCTCAAAAACCTTCAAAATACAGCTGTTCAAAATGAAAATATTTTTGAAACACTGATGGAGGTTTGCAAAGTGTGCTCTCTTGGCCAAATCACTAAAGCATTATTTGAGGTGGGAGGGCAGTATCGGAGGAATATGTAAATTCTGGATTATTCTGGTATTTTGAACGCAACCTTTTGATAGTGGAGCCATCTTTAAGGAACAAAACTGGTTAAAAATGAAAAGTATTCTACATTTATTCCTAATCGCGTCGTTATCTATGGCTTGCACCTCGGATCATGGCAGGCCAACTCCAGATAACGAACTCATTGGAAAATGGAAATTGATAGAACAATTGGTCGACCCTGGAGATGGTAGTGGTACATTTCAGCCAATAGAAAGCGATAGGGTTATTCAGTTTTTTAGTGATGGCACCGTTGAAGTTAACGGTGTGCTTTGTTTTATGTCCAGTGAGGTCGGGGATGCTGAAACCGGGACTTATGAAATCACTGGTGATAATACCGCAGATACAACCTATGAAGGGGAAATTATTCCAAACACATGTAATTCGCGTTCTGCCAAAGTATTTTTTAACCTGCCTTTGGATGGTAATTTGATTTTATGGTATTTATGTATTGAACCTTGCGGTCAAAAATTCGAGAAAGTTGACTAGCTTACAGCGTCAACATCCAATTATGCTGTAGTTTCTTGAACTTCTTCAATTCTCGTCTTAAAACGGGTAAAAAATCTTTACCGTTGCTGTTGCTTTTTTCTAGACGATATGAGTTTTTGTAAAGAGTATTGGTCAATCGTCTTAAAGACGCAACATGGCGATGTTTTCTTTCAGAATAGCGTTCGCGCTCAGCACTTTCGATTTCAGGCGCCAATGATACAGACTGTTGTATGATGTCTCCAGTAAAATAAATATGTGTGTCTTCTGAACCATCTTCTTTTAGGGAAGATAGGTCCTCATTTAAGTATGAAGAGATGCTTTGAGACAGGGTAAAAATCTCGATAGCTTTTTGATAAATCGGTAATTCCGATAGATTTACTGGGGTTTTATGGCTCATGACACAAAATTTCTTAGCAATTACCCAAAATTAACCACAAGAAATGAGATTCAACTTTAATATTTAAAGTAATTCTGTATTTTTGCTTTAGTTTTTATGTTTTTGGTAGTAAATAATATTAAGATGCACATCGACGAACTTAATTCTAAAATTTTAAAATGTTTGCAGGACAATGCTAGGCAGTCCAATGCCGAAATTGGAAGGCAAGTGGGCATTAGTTCGCCAGCCGTATCAGAGCGTATTAAAAAAATGGAGGACTTGGGAATTATAGAGGGTTATAAAGCGTTGGTTTCCCCCTTTGAAATTGGTTATCAACTCAAGGCCATAATCACCTTGCGCGCCTTTATGGGGAAACTAAAACCTTTTTTAGAAAAGGTAAAAACCTTTGATGAAGTGGTAAATTGTTATCGCATTACAGGTGACGAAAATATTGTAATGGAAGTTGTGCTTAAAAATCAAAAGCATTTGGAGGCTTTCATTGATAATCTAATTATTTATGGTGAATCTAAAACGCAGATTGTGCTGTCAAGAGTTGTGAAGCAAAAGACAATTAAGCTACCTGGCTAAATAAACTATTCTTTAATACGCCAAGGCGGATTCCTTCTGTTATCTCCCGCGAAATATAATATAATGTGGTTCCCATCAGGGTCATTCAAACTGGCCTCCCTCCAAAGCCAAGGTTGATCTTCGGGCAGGCTTTCAAAGGCAATGCCTTTTTCCTGAAGTTGAGCGACCAATTCATCCAAATTCTCATCTTCGAAATAGATAGAAACACCAGTTCCTTTTGGCAGTTGCTCTATCAAATGAATAGAAAACGTTGCACTACCATTAGGGCTTTCAAAGCGAGCGTACTTTGGTAGGGCTTCAACAATTAATTTTAAACCTAAGGCTTTATAAAAACCAATGGATTTTTCAACATTTAATGACGGAACAGTAATTTGGTTCAGATTCATAACTCAACTAACAAATGTTGACTCAATGTGCTCAGTAATTTGTTTAGCATGGATGCGGCTATTTTCTATAAACCATTTATGGGTTTCCATACCACCACAAATCACGCCAGCCAAATACACGCCCTCCACATTA
The DNA here is from genome assembly GCF_042684665.1 of Hyunsoonleella rubra. NCBI lineage: Bacteria > Pseudomonadati > Bacteroidota > Flavobacteriia > Flavobacteriales > Flavobacteriaceae > Hyunsoonleella > Hyunsoonleella rubra. The sequence continues at coordinate 393,097 of NZ_JBHULY010000039.1, forward strand.
CTTTCCATGGTCTCTTTATTATACTTTGGCAAACGTTTTTCGTCATCCGACTGCTCTATCCCAATTTGGTTTAACAACTCAAAATTTGGTTTATATCCAGTCAGCGCCACCACATAATCGTTGGGGATGGTCTTTAACCCTTTGGGCGTTCTAAAAGTAAGTTCGTCTTCCTTTATTTCAGTAATTTCAGCATTAAAATAGGCTTTAATACTGCCTTCTTCAATGCGATTGATAATATCGGGGCGCACCCAATATTTTACGCGTTCGCCAATGGCTTCACCTCGAACAATCATGGTGACATTACCTCCTTTGCGCCAAATTTCTAAAGCGGCATCAACAGAGGAATTGCTCGCTCCAACAACCACAATATCCTGCATGGCATAAGGGTGCGCTTCTTTGTAATAATGGGTGACTTTTGGTAAATCTTCACCAGGAACATTCAACAAATTTGGAATGTCATAAAAGCCCGTAGCCAAAATGAGTTTCTTTCCTTGATATGAAGATCTATCCGTTGTTACGGAAATGTAGTCCGCTTTCTTTTCAAGGGATAAAACGGTTTCATATAAATTAATATTGATGCTATTTGAAGTGGAGACCCGTCGATAATATTCCAAAGCTTCATCACGATTGGGTTTTGGATTTTTGCTGATAAAAGGGATGCCATCGATTTCCAATTTTTCCGAAGTGGAAAAGAACGTCATGTTTTTAGGGTAGTTGAAAAGAGAGTTGGTCAAGGCTCCCTTTTCGATTATTAAATAGTCCCAATTTCGTTTTTTACATTCTAATGCGCAAGCAATCCCAATGGGGCCTCCGCCGATAATTATGACATCTTTCATCGTAATAGTTTCTTTTCTCCTTTTAAATAGCTTTTCAAAAAGAACAATAAAAATACGCAAATAGCGCCTATTGCGGTAATGATGTACCAAGTATTATCGTAGTCTAGATCAGCCACCATTTCCATGCCGATTTTATGGCTAAAAATGTGCGATAGTGAAAACGAAATCGTGTATAATGCCATATATTCACCTTGATTGCCCTTGCTTGCACGTTCATAGGCAAAGGCATTTGAAAACGGGAATGCTATCATTTCGCCGATGGTCATCAATAGCATTCCAATGATGAGTACCCCAGACCAAGGTGTAAAATTAAGCACCAAAAAACTCAACGTAGTTAAAAGCGCACCGATCAATATCAAAGTCATCTTTGATAAACCGCTCTTTTCCAGCCAACTGATGAGAGGCATTTCCAAAAGGAAAATAACAAAACCGTTCATTCCCAAAAGCAATCCGATTTCAAACTCGCTCAACACATGCCTGTCGCGATAATACAAAGGCATGGTTGAGAAATATTGCAAAAAGATAAATCCAAACAAAAACATGGCACCCAAAAATATCACGAAGGCCTTATCGGCGTAAGCCGATTCGGGATGTTCCACTTTCACCACATCCAAAACTTTGGATTTTTTAGGATTCAAAACAAGTACCAAAACAACGGTTGCCAAAATACAGGTGATACCGTCCACCCAAAACAACCCCGAGTATCCAATGGAAGTAATAATGATACCGCCAACGGCAGGCCCCGCCGAAAATCCCAAGTTTATTGCCAATCGAATCAGTGTTACGCTCCGTGTTTTATTTTCAGGTTTGCTATACGCACTTAATGCCACAAACATCGCGGGGCGAAACATATCGGCCACAACCATCACCAAAAATATCCCAAGGCAAAGCGCATAAAATGTATTTAAAAACTGCAATGCAATAAACAAAACACCTGTGCTTATCAAACTCCTCACCATCACTTTATAGTAGCCAATAACGTCAGTAAGCTTGCCACCCAACCATGACCCAACTACCGACCCCAGCCCAAAACAAGCCATAACCGTACCCACATTACTTAGCGTAAAATCCAGGTCCTCGGTTAAATACAAAGACAAAAAAGGAATGACCATGGTGCCAGCCCGATTAATCAAGGTGATTAATGACAACCACCAAACTTCCCGCGAAAGCCCGTTAAATGTGTTCAAGTAATTGTGAAATAGTTTTCCCATGAGTTCTAAGTGTTTGTCATTCCTGCGCAGGCAGGAATCTTTTAATTCATTTATGTCATATTTTGTTTTTATATAATTACACACCCTTTAATTTCCTTACTTCGATACACTCAGCACAAGCTTTTTAGAGGGGAAACTGTGGAACAAAAAAAGTCCGACTAAACAGCCGGACTTTTATATATCTAAAATGAAATTTTTATCTAATTCATCATCACAATATATTACAAGTCCGCCTGCTCATCATTAATGAAGCGGTCCATTGTTTTTTACAAATTGTGACGAAATAGTGCATTTTATCTATTTTGAAAGTCCAAAGCTAGGGAAATTTTGCGGAAGTTGTATTTTTACCCTGATAATTTTTTACTATGCAACTATCAAGGCTTAAATATTTTGGGCGTTACCCTGACCGAAGCGTCAGGGTCGGGCTTTCACTACTCGCTCTCTGCGAGGAGCTCAAACATGCCGTTCAATCCCTAACGCGGGCCTACCAGCCAGCAAAGTTCAAACACCTAATTACCCTCTTACTTGTGGTGGTATTGTCAAGCACAAGCTGTGCCCAAAAGAAACGTCCCATTAAGGGCGAAACCGAATTTCAGCGAGAACAGAATGCCGAATTTAAAGATGCCTCAACATCCCCATTAAAAAAGAAAGACCTCAAAAATTTTGATGGCTTAAACTTTTTTAAGTTTGATTCCACTTATGTGGTAACAGCCAGTTTTAAACAAACCCCAAGCGAGAAACCCTTTAAAATGAAAACCACAACGGACAGATTGCCCGAGTACATAAAATATGGCGAACTGACTTTCAATATAAAAGGTGAAATGTTTACATTGAACATCTATCAAAACCAAGGGTTGATCAAAAAAGAAGGCTACGAAAACTATCTGTTTTTACCTTTTTTAGACGAAACCAACGGACTTGAAAGCTATGGTGGTGGCCGTTATATCGACGCCAGAATTCCCGAAGGGGATACCATGGTTATTGATTTCAATAAAGCCTACAATCCGTATTGCGCATACAATGACAAATATTCCTGCCCAATCGTGCCGAGAGTCAATTATTTAAAGACTCGGGTAGAGGCGGGGGTTATGGGTTTTGAGAAGGGATGATTTAAAGCATGCCTATTATGTTGCCACAAATGTTTGCAGTATTGATATCAAGTATACAATGTAGGTCCCTTTAGAATATTTTACCCGGAGCTACCAATCCTCAAGGGGTGGCTTTTTGTCTCTCCAAGACCATTCTACATCTTCCATAAACCATCTAAAAGCTTCAATATCAGAAACATTCCAATTTCTAAAACCTCGGACGGTTTCGAACAACCGACTGGCATTTTCCAATGTAGGTTCGTTTAAAACCTGATTCATTTCATTGATCAGGTTCGGAGGTTTTGCATTGCATTTTGACAAGTATTCGTAAAACCACTTATGGTAAGGGAAAAATACGCGATTGTATGCCAGTATTAACCTTCCTGTAAAGAGCACAAGCTGTGATACGGCCCGGCTTTTTGTATAAATATTGCCATGTCGCTCTGCTTCACCCATTAGCCAATGCTGAATAAAACTCATCGAATAGAATTTTCGAATTTTTAAGTCCCGATCGGCTTCAGGATATTTTTGGATAGAATGAACTATACTAGCAAGGTCGTCTACTTTTGTGAAGGCAATGAATGCTTTATCAAATGCCGATCGGGTAGGTTCATTTCCTCTGTCAACCACTTGCCTGAGATAATGCATGTTGATGACTTTGCCATCCACATAGCCACCAGGATAATCTGTTAAGTCCGTTCGGTTGATAAAATAGTCCCCAATTTCTTGTCGGTTTTTATATTCTTCATCTGTAGCAACGATCATAAAATCGATATCTGAATCAGGCCTAGCACATCCTTTGGCCACAGACCCTCCAATAATTAAGGCTAAAAACCGCTCATCGTCCTGATATTCTTGTACAAGAGTACGGATTGCTCGTTGATGATGAGGTAAGACTTCAGTGTACATCGCTTTTCTAGTTTATAGTCTCAATTTTATTTTACTTGAAATGTAAGCCAATGTTACCAAGAATAAGCCCATTTCACTGCATTAAAGCCATAATACACCCATTTGATAATTTATTCGGACAAAGTGAGGTCCTACCTCACCAAAAACATCCCCGCAAAAACCGCCAAAAAACCAATTACAAAACTAGCAATGGTGTACAAAGCAAAACTGGTAAAATCTCCAACTTTTAAAAACACATGGTTTTCATAGGCAAAGGTTGAAAAGGTGGTAAAGCCACCACAAAAGCCTGTGGCCAATAATAGGGTTTGGCTTTGGGTCAGCGTATCATTTTTGGAGGCCAAACCTAGGATAATGCCGATTAACAAACTCCCTAAAATATTGGCTAAAAACGTCCCGTACGGAATGCCACTTTCGGTACTGTTTAAATATTTACCAATAATATAACGCAGCACACTACCAACTCCACCGCCCAGAAACACCAGTAAAAACTGCTTCATTTAATAATTAGTTAAATTTAGGTTCGGACACAAAACCTCTAAAATTGGCATTGTAATTTCCATAAATGTTTAAGCATTCTGTCATTCCTGCTTAGGCAGGAATCCAGTGTTACAATCTAAGTTTGATAGTTTTTTGTCTGCACTTCGACTGCGCTCAGTGTGACACGCTAGTGACATCATTTACTTTACGGCCATATAAATTTCGGTGACCCACTCCGCTGGGTTGGGCTGGGACATCGGGTCAGTAAGGTACACTTCTAGTATTGGGCCATCAGCGGTAAATTCCATCCCGTTATCCTGAACGTATTTCATCCCGGTTTCCCAAGCTTCTTTTAAGTTGTCGTAATCGCCCTTCAGGGTAGTTTTAACGGCTTTAAACGGCTTCAATTGTCCCGTTAAAATATCGGCTTCTGAAGTAATTACTTTTTCCGTAGTAGGCACGCAACAGGAAAACATAGTTGAATTATTTTCCTCATCCCATTTATGGTAATAGGTAAATGGTGCGCCGGCCATTTTAATGTTATTATTCATGGCATACGTATCCACTTTCGGCATCATTTCCTGCATTTTGTTGGCCAATTCGCTAATCTTACAAGAGGTTGTGTTGTAAATATAATAACCCCCACCGTGTTGCGCCACACCATCCACATTGATAGTATATTTTTTCATATCGGCCACCACAACACTATCCAGCTTAAACAGTCCTCTTTCAAAATCAGGACCTGTCATATCCTCAATAGACCCCGCAAAGGTGGTAAACATTTTCGTCATAAAATCTTGTTGGCCCTTCATGTTCCAAGTTACTTTGGTACCTTCATCCGTATCTTCAAACGTCCAATTGATATCGGATTCAGATTCAAAAGGTTTGATAAACTGTATGTGTTGCTCGATAGCTTCACCTTCTCTAATTCCTTTTATCGTCATACTGCCTTCGCCAAGTATCTCGCCATTCCAGCCATAAGTACCATCCACTCCAGAAGTTTTATCGCCATAAGTCAACGTCGCCGATGGCTCTTGTTCAATCCAAGGTGAAAAACTAGGCCAGTTTTTAAAATCGTTCACTTTACTGAACAACAATGACTTAGGTGCTTTTATCACCCTGCTTCTTGAAAAATCAAATTCATTCGGTTGCACTGCAATATAAATGGCCAAACCGATAACAACGATCAGCAAAAGGAATAAAATGTACTTTAAGACTTTCATGTTTTTTGATTTTGAAAATTAGATAAATCAAATATAATCATTTTTCAATTTCGCTTAATAAATTATTACATTTGTTGGTCTAAAATTAAATTTTTGATAGCTAAATGTTACTAATTCTTAAAAATTAATAGTTTTTAGATGTCAGAATTCGGTTTTAGGTTATAATTAAAAAGAAAACTATACACAGATGAAATTAAAATCAATTCTTGGTTTGCTACTGGTCGGCGTTATGCTGATCTCATGTGGCAATGAACCCTCAAAAACGAAGACGGATGACATGGCTACGAAAACATCCGAAACGTTTGATTACGATGTTGAGCAATTTGCAGATATTAAAATTTTACGGTATCAAATCCCGGGTTGGGACCAACTTTCGTTGAATGAGCAAAAACTGGTGTATTATCTGGTACAGGCTGGTTTGGAAGGGCGCGATATTAATTGGGACCAAAATTATCGCCACAATTTGAAGATTAGAAATGCACTAGAAAATGTATATGCAAACTATGAAGGTGATAAGGCTTCCGAAGATTGGAAAGCTTTCGAGGTGTATTTAAAACGCGTTTGGTTTAGCAACGGGATTCACCACCACTATTCCAATGATAAATTGAAACCTGGATTTTCCTCAGATTATTTAAAAACTTTGCTGACTGAAACGAATACTACCCTTGAAGGTGAGCCTTTTGATGTTATTTTCAATGATAAGGATTCCAAAAAAGTGAATCAGTCCAAAGGTGTGGATAATGTGGCGATATCAGCCGTTAACTTTTATGGCCCGGACGTGACCAATGCGGATGTAGCCAACTTTTATAAACAAAAACAATCACCAGATCCTGAAAAGCCTTTAGCTTTTGGTCTGAACTCTCAATTGGTTAAGGAAGACGGTGTTTTGAAGGAGCGTGTGTATAAATCAGGTGGTTTGTACGGACAGGCTATTGATAAAATTATAAAATGGTTGGAGTTGGCAAAAGGCGTTGCCGAAAATGAGGCACAGGGCGATGCATTGGGTTTATTGATCGATTATTACAAAACAGGCGATTTACAAACTTGGGATGATTACAACGTGGCCTGGACAAAAGCGACGGAAGGCAATATTGATTACATCCAGAGTTTTATTGAAGTGTATAACGACCCATTGGGATACAGGGGTTCTTATGAAAACATTGTTCAGATTAAGGATTTTGATATGTCCCAAAAGATGAAAGTACTTTCCGATAATGCCCAATGGTTTGAGGATAATTCTCCATTAATGGATGCGCATAAAAAGGAAAATGTTGTTGGTGTAACTTATAAAGTGGTGACTATTGCTGGGGAAGCTGGTGATGCTTCACCAAGTACTCCAATTGGGGTAAACTTGCCAAATTCCAATTGGATTCGAAAGGCGGTTGGCAGTAAATCTGTGTCTCTTGGAAACATCATCAATGCATACAATAATGCAGGGAGTACTGGTCGATTAAAGGAATTTGTGCATGACCAAGAAGAATTGGAAAATCATGAAAAATATGGTGAGGTGGCCGATAAACTGGAAACCGCTTTACACGAGGTGATTGGTCATGCATCAGGACAGTTAAATCCAGGTGTAGGGGAGACGAAAGAAACCCTCAAAAATTATGCTTCAACGTTGGAAGAGGGAAGGGCAGATTTGGTAGCGCTATATTACATGTACAACCCAAAATTACAGGAGCTAGGTTTGACGGATGATTGGAAGGCCTTAGGTCGCGCTTCGTATGATGCATACATTCGCAATGGATTAATGACCCAGTTGATCCGATTAAATTTAGGGGATGATGTTGAAGAGGCTCATATGAGAAACCGACAATGGATTTCTGCTTGGGTATTTGACAAAGGCCAAAAGGATAATGTGATTGAAAAAGTGACCAGGGACGGTAAAACCTATTTCGATATTAAAAACTACGATAAATTACGCGAGCTGTTCGGGCAATTACTTAGGGAAACCCAACGTATCAAATCGGAAGGCGATTATAATGCCGTAGAAACATTAGTGGAAACCTACGGGGTGAAAGTAGATCAAGTTATTCACGCCGAAGTTTTAGAGCGTAACAAGCAGTTTAAGTCAGCGCCATATAGCGGATTTGTCAATCCAGTTTTAATTGCGGATGAAGAAAATGGCGAAATCACAAAAATTAGCGTAGCTCAACCCAAAACCTTAGCGGAGCAAATGCTGGATTATTCAAAACGTTACAGCAACCTTCCAGAAGTAAATTAGGAAAGAAATAGCAATGTGTAACAAGGCAGAGTCTTAAGCATTAAGGTTCTGTCTTTTTATTGACACTAAAAAGTAACAGAAGTAGGTTAATTAAAATTAAGAGCGAAATAATTAAGATGAGTTCCATAATGTCTTAATTGTATTTTTAAGTACATCGAAAAGACTTTATTTTGTCATCAACTACTTCATCAAGGCTCCGTTTTGTTGTTTACACTAAAAACTAACAATAAAATGTTTATGATAATTAGAACACTGATTATCAATAGAATTTTCATATTGGTGTAGTTTAGTTATTTACTAGATGCACCACTTTTAAAATGGTTGCGTGAAATAGTTTACTTTTTTATAAAACAGTTACTTTTTATTTTTTCCCAGTTTGTTTTTTGGCTTTTTTTTCACTGGGATGCTTCAAATTATAAAGGATGGCGAATTGAATGAGCTTACCCTTGCCGACTAGTTTTAGTTTCTTCCGAATATTTTTACGATGGGTTTCCTCGGTTGAAGAGCTTAGCTCTAATTTCTTTGCAATATCCAATGAGGATGCACCATTGCCTATTAGTTTTAAAACCTGTACTTCCCGCTTTGTAAGGTTGTCAATATCATAGGTTGAATCCAATGTGCTCAAAAAGACAATGAGTGAATTTACCGTGTCTTTATGAGGGGTTATGGATTTTGTAGCTTTTAAGATCATAATGATATCCTTTTTTGAAAGAAAATAACCGTTCTTTTTTAAATCGTTTATGGTGCGGATAATCTCTTTGTATGCTGTCATTTAAAACATTAATATGATAACATAAACGTAAATCATTTATGAGTATAAAAAAATCCCCATTACAGGGGATTTTTTAGGTTTTTGGCCAAGATCATTTGACCAAATTTGGTTAATTAATATTTCACAATGTGTTTGGTTATTATGCCTTCAGTTGTTTTCAATTGAAGAAGGTACATACCTGAATTTAAACCGCTGATATCCAAAACGGTATTTTCCGTTTTTAAAGGCTGTTCTCGTATTTTTCGTCCATTGGTGTCAAAGATTGAAACCACTGCTTCCTTGTCAATATTATTTAGTCTTACATTAATAAAATTTGATGACGGATTGGGGTAAACGGCAAACCGTTCTTTGTCGTTTTCATCTATAGATAAACTGGTATCAATAAGTAAAGTGATATTTGCCCTATTGATTACCAAATCAGGAACTAGTGTATTTGTAATCTGGCAGTAGTACACTCCGCTATCTGATGCTTGCGCATTAGTAATTGTGTAACTGCTAGCATTTGCGCCACTAATCGCTACGTTATCCTTAAACCATTGGTATACATCTCCAGCACCTTTGGAGTTTTTAAATTTATTGTGGCGTGTGTCATCAACAGTAAGTGTGATATCATTACCTGGAAGAAACTCCAAATCTTGCTCCACATCTTTTGTGCGCTGGGGGTTGTAAAAAAAGTTTTGGTAGCTGTGGTTTAGAACCATTGGTTCCAGGTCATTAAAATCAAAATAGTTCCCAGTTATACTTAGCGTTTGATTTCCTATGGCATCTATAAACTCCTGGGGAATAGTCCCTTCAAATTCATTGTCAGAGGCCAAAACATCAGTTATTGAAGCAAGTTCTTTTGGAATTGTTCCCGTAAGACCACAACCCACAATACGAAGCCGTTGAAGGTTGGGCAGATTAAACAATTCAGGTTGAAGAGGTTGGGTAAGTGGTATTTGTGTAAGATTTAACCACTCCAAATCTTGAAGATTAGCAATTTGAGGTGGAATACCATTCGGTAATCTTAAAAGGTTTGATTCTTGGGCACCTAAAAAGAGAGTTTTTAACTTTGTTAAATTCCAGAGTTCGATAGGTATATCACCAGAAAGGTCTTCAAGAAAAAAATCTAGTGATGTCAATTCTGTCAAATCGCCTATTTCAGGGGGTATTACTCCAGTTATTGGGCTATTGCCCGTAATTCTTAGTTCAGTAACTCGATCTGTAACGGGGTCAAAGGTAAGGTCATTGTTGGGAGACCAACTATATATTGGCTTTGTAGTATCCCAATTGATATCATTAAGGGCATTGTAAACAGCTATTAGGGCATCATAGTCGGGATGATTTGATGGGAGGTCTCCTAGCTTGAAAAATTCACTTCTCAAAGTTAGGCCGGGGATTAGACTGCTTGTGGCATCATAATAGTAAAACCATTTGAAGTTGTCTACCGTATTGACCGTAACGTTAATACTCATGCCGCTTCCAATATAACCGCCGTCACTTCCGTCTGCGTTAATTCTATACCAGTCGTAAGTATTTTGAGAACCACTTACATTCGTGTTAAACGTCCTGGAACTTCCCACCGCTACGGCCTCATCATAGCGCTCGCCTATATTGTTTTGGGGTGAATAGACAAAATCAAGACCGGATGTTCCTGTATACGTACTAAAGTTAGGTTCTAAGTCGCCAAATTGAAAATTATTATTATCAATCCAAAAATAGTTCAAAAGGAGTAGGGTGGTGAAATTTGGAATAGGTCCACTAAATTGGTTTCCAGATAAAACGAGGACATTCAAGCTAGCAAGATTGGTTAGTTCTTGCGGAATGCTTCCTGAAAAACTATTAAAACGCAAATCGAGCCATAAAAGGTTGGACAGATTACCTAATTCCTTTGGAATTTCACCCGATAACCCCCAACTGCGCAAATCGAGGTACTCTAGTTTGCTGAGGTTCCCAATTTCGGCAGGGATAGTTGATGTTGAACTAAAGAAGCTAACTTCGTCAGGAATATTCAGAGTGACCAACTCTTGTAAATTTCCTATTTCTGGGGGTAAATTAGGCCAAATATTGTTGTTGCTTAAATTGATTTGTGTTACATGGTTGTTCTCCACGGTAATGCCATACCAGGTTGAAACAGGATTAGAGGTGTTCCAATTAGTATTATTAGTCCAATTGGCGCCGTAAGTAGCATTGTAAAAAGCAACCAAAGCATCCCGCTCAATTTGTGGCACTTGGGCATTTAGGCTAGAGTTTAGAATAAAGTTAAGGGATAGGAGGAGTAATAATCGCTTCATAACCAGAGGGATTTTAAGAATTATTGTTAATAGCTTCTCAAACCTACTTAAATATGCGACAAAAAAAAATACCCATTTCTGGGTATTTTTATGCTTTTCGTCGAAAAGTTTGTCGATGAATGGTAAAACGCCGATGTACAAAATTGTATTCGGCCTTTTTAAATTACTGAGTCACTATTCCAAATAATTATAAATCTTAGATTTATTGATAAAGTGGTATTTTCAATCCGAAGAAAACATCTGTGGTTTGTGCTGTGTCCGAAATCAAATTGGTAAAAACTGAACCTGAACCCACCATCAAAGGACCTAAGCGAAGGCCTGCACCCCAAGCCAAATCGCCATATTCTCTAAAGCTTACAGGGGAAAAGATACTGAACCATTTGGTTTCTAACCTTGGTGAAATGGTAACGGTATTTATGATACTATTTGTACCCACGACATTTTTGTCAGTTAATGATAAATTGCCTTGAACGCTTAAGTACAATTTGTTCTTAATTTGGTAATCCATCAAAAGTCGTAAAGCCGTTGGAAGCTTGATTTTTTGTGAAGCCATACTTTCGGTAAAGGTATAATTGTCGTCCAAAAATTGCTCAACGTCCTCATCTTCATTAAAGGTCGATGCATCTGCCGTGGCATTTAAATTGTATGCAGTAATGGTACTTTCTTTATAGTCTATAGACCCTATATCCGTTATTGCCGCACCAAATTTGAATTTGTACTTATTTTGGCTTCTTTGTGTTAACGAATCTTTCACTTTGTGAGGGCGAAATTCGTAGGTAAAACCAATATCTGCTCCAAATCCAGAAGTGAGGTTTTTAAATTCAATATCGTCATTATCAAAATCCTGGCTTGTACCATAGGATAATGTACCAGTAGTAGCCAAGGTCTCGTTAGTAGCATTGTAATCTCCAGTAAAACTAGGGCTGTTGACGAAAACTCCACCAGCTCCTTGCAGGTATTTGAGGGATACACCTCCCTTAAGGAAATGTTTTTCGGTATCCATTAAAATACGTCCGTACACCAAACTAATTTCTGCCCAAGCATGGATTGTACCGGTTAAATCTTTGGAATTGAAGCTGAAATCTTCATTGGTATCAAAACTATCGGAAAGGTTTTCGTATAGCTCCCCGCTGATGTTGTGAATGTTAAATACGGCCCTTACGCGACTCACTATACCAATACTGCTTTTAGGAGAAATGTTAAACATAAACGAAGGCCCTAAAACATCAGCATTTACAAAGAAGTTATTAGCATTAGTTGGCATTTTTTCCACATCGGTTTCAAAATCAAAACCATCATCAGCATTGATAATATCGTTTAAGTTAATACCGAAATAATCGCTACCGCCAAAAGCACTGACAGATATTAGGTTGATATCAGCCTTGTATCTAGAATCCACTGCATTGGATGGGTTAAATGTTAGGCCGTGAACACCAGCATAATTATCGGCTGTTAAACCTACATAACTTTGGGAGAAGGAAATGGAGTTTCCAAGAGCCAAAGTAAATAAAACAAGAAATAATTGATTCAAATTTTTCATATGGTGAGAATTTATTATAAAATAGCTCCCAAATATATGAAAAGCCTGTGCACAATCGGAATACCTATTATTGGGTATTTTTAGTGCTTTGGTCGAAAAGTTTATCGATGAATGGTTGCAGGTTTGTGCATTTACCATTTTTCTGAATTATCCCAAGTTTGATCATCAATCATTTTTTAGTAAGCTTATAAATTAATTTTAATGACAATGTCCCTGCATATCTATCAAAATAATAAGTGTTGTCCGATGTGTCAATGCTACTTATAGATGTGCCATTTTCCATAATTTCTGAGTCTTTTAGGTTTAGCAGGAAATCCTTTGGCTTTCTGTATGAAATCAGTTCATAGGCCAAACCAATAGCCACGTTTCTATCGAAGTTGTATGAGATGCCTAGTCCGCCACTAATTTTTTGATTAAAAATGCTTCCCGTTTGGGCCTCACTAAGCGTGACCAAATTTACAATCCCAATTAAACTCAAGCCCGATGTTGTATGCAATTGACCTATTTCCTGTCCATCTTTGTCTAAATACCGAAATGTCTTCTCTTTATACAGTAAGGGGACGGAAATCACAGTTGAAAGCACAAAACTCCCTTTTTGTGCTTCATCAACAATTAGTGTATTGTCAATTGGAGAAATTTGTGCCGTTTGAATAGTCTCGGTACTAATATTATAGCCCAGGCTTAAACCAAAGGAAACGTTTTCATTAATGACGCCATATTTTGATTTTGCATTTTCTACCGATAAGTCCTCGGGGTTGCCGTCTTTTTTTTGAACGGTTATTAAATCACTGTTATCCGGAATTAACATGGTTTTTTCCTGAGCAGTTAAATTGAAAAGAATAAAAAATGAAATACCAAATCCTATTTTGTGATATAAATTTTGCATGAGTATTGGATGTATTGATTAATTAGTCCAAAACTCTTAAAATCAGAGGTGCTATAACATACCCAATATTGGGTAAATTCTAAAATTTATACTTTCTATCCAAGGCATAGCGCAACAATTCACCCTTACCTTGTAGCCCCAAAATTCTTGCCATGTTTTTACGATGTGTATCCACAGTGTGAATCCCTATAAAAAGCGTATCTGCAATTTCACGGGAGGTTTTGCCCTGCGCAATCAATTCTAAAATCTCAATTTGCCTTTTGGTCAGGGTACCCTTGGTTTTGTTGTTAGAAGAGGTTTCTAAATTATTTGTATTGATGTTGGCATCAAAATAAGTGTCTCCACTGTGTACTGATATAATAGCTTTATGCACTTCCTCAAGTGATGAATTTTTAAGGATGTAACCAGAGGCTCCAGCTTCCAGCATTTGCTGAATGGCCTCCGTTTGGTCAAACATGGTAAAAGCTAGAATCTTGATGTTTGGATGGGCTTTTTTTAAGCGTTTGGTAGCTTCGATGCCATCCAGTTTTGGCATTCTTATATCCATTAGTACCAAATTGGGTTGTTTTTTTTCTACAATCTCCATTAGGGCTTCCCCGTCATTGGCAGTACCCACAATGGAAATTCCGTCCTCATAGTCCAACAATAATTTAATGCCATCAATTAGGGATTGGTGGTCTTCTGCAATTGCGAGTCGTATCATATAGGAATATCAATTATAATAGTTGTGCCCGTTCCAAGATCAGATTCTATGGTCATGCTACCATTAAGGTGTTCAATGCGTTTATCAATACTACTGATGCCCATACCTTTGTTTTTGGTAGTAACTTGACTCGGGTTAAAGCCTTTACCATTGTCTTCTACCATAATATTCAAAGTTTCATCGTGATTAGTCAGGTGTATTGTGGACTCTGTGGCTTCGGCATGTTTTATCACGTTAGTAATCAGTTCTTGTATAATTCTAAAAATGGTCAATTCCAAGCTGTTCTCCAAGCGTTGTTCCAATCCATGATCTACGACATCCACCGTGATTTTGTTTGAGGCAGAAATTTTATCGGCCATATTTTGAACGGCAATTAACAGTCCTTGTTTGGCAATTACACCAGAGTTTTTGGCATGCGCAATGGATCGTATTTTTTGATATGCATCGTCCAAAAGGGTAGTGGTTTTGTCAAATAGTTCTGGGGATTGTTTATCCTTCAGGGCGTTAAAGTGCAGTTTTACGGTTGCCATCAACCCACCAAGATCGTCATGCAGATCGTCCGCGATACGTTGGCGTTCTTTTTCCTGGCCCTCGATCATGGCATCGATGCTTACGAGTTCCTGTTCTTTAAGCACTGTGGCCAATTTTTGGCTCTCCAAAACTTTCTCCTGTTCGGCCAGTTTTTGTTTTTTGCGTGTGTTTTTTTGGAGGAGGAAGGCGGTGATACCCCCGAACAGGATGAATGCTATTGCTCCTATTAGCCAGTTTTGACTTTGCTTACGTTTGGACTCTACTTCAAGGTTATCAGCGCGTAGTTTTTCGTTATCGTATTGTTCTTTTATTTTTACTATTGATGTTTTTTGTTCTTTTGTTTTTAAGCTGTCTACTAAGGCGTTATAGACTAACAAGTATTCATAAGCTTTTTTATAATTTTTAAGTTTGAAATTAATTTTTGATAAATTTTCTTTTACAAAACTTTTTTTGGAAACTATTTCTGATTGTAGTTTTATGCTATCAGCCTTTAAATAGTACTTCAAGGCTTGATTATTTTCGTTCAAATTTTGAAAAGCACTGCCAATATTCAAGTAGTTTACAAAGAGCTTGCCATTGTTTTTTAAAAACTGAGATTGTTTCCTATAATAAAAAAGAGCTGAGTCTGGTTTATTTAAAAATTCTGAAAATATAACACCAATATTATTATATATATTAGGTAATAATAAACTATCACCCTTATCGAAATTAAAGTTTAGTGCTTCTTTGTAAACCAGTAGTGAATTTTGAGCATCTTCGTTTAGTAAATGGTAGTTTCCCACTAGAAATTTATGTTTGATTTCAAAAGATTTCTTGCCATAAATACGCGCTTTTTTATTTAGAATATCTAAAAAATGTTTATTGTAAGGATTTTTGTTTTCATAGTCATAAGTTTGTGATAGCTTTTCTAGGCTTTTTAAAACAGTAATAGTGTCATCAGTATTTTCGGCAATTTTTAGGGCACTTAAATATGCCTTAAATTTCATCGAATCATTATCAATTTTATTATAGTAAATGCCTTTTAAATAGTTAAACCTAGCTATTCTTATTGAATTACTTCGTTCCTTAATATCTATTTTCCCTATAGATATCAGAATAGAATCTTTGTAACTTTTCTTTATCCGATAGATAAGTCTTAGCCACTCTTTTTCATTTTTATCATGGGTGTTTAATACTTTAGAAAAAAGCCTTTTGGACTCGTAGTTTTTACTAAGATAAAAAAAAGTAGAATCGCTTTGTTGAGAGTAACAAAGCGATTTGATGCAAGAGAAAAATAAAAAGACTAAAATTGATTTTTTCAAAACTGTGTAACAAGTCAATTATTGTTCACCCTTCTTCAGTATGCTTTCATCATCGGTACCTACAACAACTGAGTTTCTAATTTTATCGGTAACTCCAACTTTACATTTAATATGGCTTTTTACTTTAACTCTTCGATATTTTTTGTCCAACATTACAGGTCCAAATTCAACTAGATGCATTTCGCTGTCTTCAGAGCACTTTGCTTGTGTTTCAACCTTTAATTCGATAAAATCCCCTGTTTTAGCAAGAACTGTTATATCGCTTTTGGTAACATCAAGAGGTGCGCGAACAAACAAATAAACATTTTTACCATAAATGTAAGATTGATCTAGGCCGACAGATTCCATAGACTTGTCAATGGTTAAAGAATCTAACCTTTCAAGAGTTTTTTTGTACCATTTTAGTTTGTCCTTGCATTTTTCTAGTTTTTTCTCACACTTACTTAGGTTCCTATCACATATATGACATTTTTTTTCATCCTCTGAAGAAACAGATTGTTTTTGATTTTCTTTACAGCTAACAATAAAAACTATTGAAAAGGCTAAAACTATCATGCCTAATTTTGAAATGTTGTTAATCATGACTTTTGGTTTTATTTGGTTATTTAGAGGCAAACTTCAAAAAAAAGAAAACCTAAAAAAATACCCGTTACTGGGTATATATCCACTTTTAAAGTAAAAAGAAATTAAATCGGAATTATAATTTATAGACCAACGGCAAAAAAATCCGAAGTAAAGGTTTATGATGAGATTATAAAATCCCAGCATATAGTGAGGAACTTCGGAAGGAATACCCTCAATTTGTTAAAGTAGGGAATAAAAAAATCCCCATTTTTTGAGGATTTTTTTATTTTCGAAATAAGATATGTTTTATTTTCTTCTCAAGGTGTAAACGTCAGTATATGTTTGGCTCCCATCTGAATATGTTTCTGTAATTATCAAATTGCCATTGACAAAAGATACCGCAGCTTTTTCCAAAATTAACTCACCATTGGGTTCGTCATAACTATCAGCAGGCGTAATTAAATCCTCATATTTAAATAAGACAAGGGTTAAAGTGTTGTCAGACTCATTAAAAGACCATTTCCCACTTTCCTTGATACTATAATTAAAAACTTCATCATTATAGGTGGCGCTACAATTATCGCTCGTTGCTTGGTAGTCTAGAAATTTGAATTCTTCGTTATCTGAGTATATATAATCGCCATCGCTTTCTATTTTTAATGAATTGCTTTCTGAAATAGTTTGATAATAAAACACTTCAACGTTTTCGCCATTATTACAATTGATTGTTTCCAACTCATCATCATCTGTACTGTCTATAATTTCCCATTCACCCACTAGGGATGCATTACCTCCCCAAGCTTCAACTTCAACACAAACAGTAACAATTTGGCTTATTTGTTCTTGGCTGTTGTAAATGCATAAATCTGCGCAAAACTGTCCTGCAGGGATATCATCACCAAAATCAACATCAATTTCATAGTCCCCATCTTCTAAACTACTTCCTTTTGAGAACAAACCTCCCTTTGAAGTTGCACTTCCTTTGATATTGGCCTTTTTATCAGCAACAAAGTTTGAAGAGGCCACATCAAAGTAATTGCCTGCCGTATTGCCGTCTAAATCTTTAAATTGAAGATAAGCACCGGCCACATCAGCTTCAGTAGTAGAAAACTTTAAATTAAAACCAGATTTTTGTTGTGCTTCGGCAACGGGAGAATCCAATGTCAAATTGAGATTGCTGTTTGGTGCTGGTGGGGTACCGTTGTTTTTTGTTGCCCCTTGTATTTCCACACCGCTTTCAAGTGCTGATGTTTCAATAGGAGTTTCCTCTGTTTGGTTTTGTTGATTGGCCAATTCTTCATTGCCAGAACCGCTTCCAGAATCAGAATCTGATGAACATGAGTAATTCATAATAGACAAAGCCATAATCGCATACACGTATAATTTTAGGGTTTTCATAAGTAAAATAATTAAGGTTAATAGTATATTTTACCGACAAATAAAACAAAATAAACGATTAAACGCAATTTTGAAGTGGGATATTACTGAAAAAAGAATTTTATAGCACTAACCATCAAAATAAATCCAATGAAGGCCAACAGTATCCAAATACTGCCCTTGTAGAATTTTTTGTGCAGTTTTAAGTCTTTACGATAAGTATAGCCAATAACTATTGCAAAGGCGATAAAAAAGATAATTCCAAAAATGATTTGACCTTTGCTGAACATATGATTATTTTTATGCGAATTTAAAGAAAACGGAACAAATGAAGAATAAAATTGATGCAGTAAAAGCATTTCATACGGCGTTTAAAATAGGTCACAGGGAAACGCCAAAAGCGGACTTGGGTCTGGCTAAAAATCAGTTGCGTTACAAGTTAATGCGTGAAGAAAATGAGGAATATTTAGAGGCGGCCAATAACAATGATTTAATTGAAGTGGCAGATGCTTTGGGAGATATGCTATATATTTTATGTGGTACAATCATAGAACATGGGCTACAGCATAAAATAGAAGAGGTATTTGATGAAATACAACGTTCCAATATGAGCAAACTAGGGGAGGACGGGCAACCAATTTACCGTGAGGATGGGAAAGTGCTGAAAGGCCCAAATTATTTTAAGCCCAATATTGAGGGAATTTTGAGCAAATGATATGGGACACGAATTTCACTAATTTTCACAAATTATTAAATTGAAAGCAAAGATTAGTGCTAATTCGTGAAATTCGTGTCTTTGTTATATTACTTTAAACCGCCATCCAAATGGGTCTTCGGCTTTATTCGTTTGAATATCTGTAATTCGCTTTTTAAGGTAGTCGGCGTACGGATTCTCAATTTTCGGCAAATCATAATCAGAGCCCTTATAACCAAAAGCGGCTATGGGAGAAACTACAGCCGCAGTTCCGGCTCCAAACATCTCCTTCAACGTACCATTTTTGGCTGCCTTTACCACTTCCGTAACAGTTAATTTTCTAACTTCCACAGGAATGTTTTCGCTTTCCGCCAATTGAATGATGCTTTTTCTCGTAATCCCGTCCAAAATTCTATCGCTCGTTGGACCTGTAATCAGGGTATCATTAATGCGCACAAAAACATTCATCGCACCAGCTTCTTCTATGTACTTATGTTCATGGTCGTCCGTCCAAATCACTTGCTGATAGCCCTTCTTCTTAGCCAACTGAGTTGGATAAAACTGTCCTGCATAATTACCACCTGCTTTTGCAAAACCAACACCGCCATCCGCTGAACGTGAATAGGTCTCTTCAATCAATACTTTTACTTCACCTGAAAAGTAGGAGCCTGAAGGTGCTGTACAAATAATGAATTTATATTCATCAGCAGGCGAGGCATGGAATCCATTACCCGAGGCAAAAATAAAGGGTCGGATATACAAAGAGCTTCCATCCTTTTGCGGGATCCAATCCTTATCCAGTTCTAACAAAGCTTTTAGCCCGTCCATAAAATACCCTTCTGGTAATTCTGGAATGGCCAATCGTTCGGCAGAAATATTCAATCGCCTAGCATTATCCTCAGGTCTAAATAACCAGACAGCACCATTATCATCTTTATAGGCTTTCATTCCTTCAAAAACGGATTGCCCATAGTGGAAAATCTTGGCTGATGGATCTAAAGTCAAGGGCTGATAAGGCATAATTTTAGGCGCATGCCACTTCCCATCCTTATAATCGCACACCAGCATATGATCTGAAAATACGCTTCCGAATTTCAAATCGTCAAAATCTACATCATGTATTTTTGTGGATTTTGTTTTTATAACCTCGATGTCCTTGATTATAGTACTCATATCTCGTTAATTTAGCCTACAAATTTATAAAATTCATTTTCAAAAAATGAGGTATCTTTACATAAATACTTTAAAATTCTAGCCATTAACTTATGAAAAGAATCCTTTTGGGAATTATCGCCATTTTTGCCTTGATATCTTGCAAAAAGCATAAAAATTCAGATAATGAAAAAATTGTGTCTACGGAAGTTGAATATGTTTCATTCGGAAAGACCATTGTGGACAGTGATGCCATTGATTCAAATTCGATGTATCCCCATTATTTAATTATGAAAGCAGGAGATAGTGTGCCTTCAAAAGTTAAAGCTAAAGTTACAGGTGTTTGTCAAGCAAAAGGCTGCTGGATGACCTTAGAGTTACCCAATGATACGGAAATGATGGTAAAGTTTAAGGACTATGGTTTTTTTGTTCCGAAAGATATCGCCGGCAAGGAAGTTATTGTGAATGGATTGGCTTATGTTACTGAAGTCTCAGTTAATGAACTAAAGCACTATGCAGAAGACGCTGGCAAATCTTCTGAGGATATCTCGCTGATTAAAGATTCGAAACGCACGTATTCATTTGAAGCCGATGGTGTTTTAATTGCTCAGTAATTTTGAAGCGTAAAATTATTAAGACGGCGGACGGTTCCACCACCATTCATTTGCCAGATTGGGATGAAAGCTATCATTCCAAGCATGGGGCCATTCAGGAGGCGTATCACGTGTTTATTAAACATGGGTTGCATCATTTTTGTCATTCTGTCCCGATAGCTCCCGATAGCCATCGGGACGGGATCGTTTCAGAATCTGGCAATAAAATTTCAATTCTAGAAATAGGTTTCGGTACCGGTTTGAACGCCTTTATTACCTTGTTGGAGGCAGAAAAACTAAACCTCAATATTGATTATGTAGGGGTTGAGGGTTACCCCGTGGCATTGGACGAAATCAAACTTTTAAATTATCCTTCAGAATTGAATATAGAAGATAGAAGTGCTCTTTTTGAAGAAATGCACCAAATATCATGGGAATCTTCACATCAATTGGGCAGTCATTTTAAAATTGAAAAACAACATAAAATGTTTGACGCGATTGCCGATTTTGATAAGTTTCACCTAATTTATTTTGATGCTTTTGGTGCAAGGGTACAACCAGAGCTATGGACGGAATCTATTTTCAAAAAAATGTACGATGCGCTTAAAAAGAGTGGTATTTTGGTTACCTATTCTGCCAAAGGGAGCGTGAGGCGTGCCATGCAGTCCGCTGGTTTTCAGGTTGAAAAACTGCCTGGTCCTCCCGGGAAACGCGAAATGTTAAGGAGCAGTAAGTAGTGCCAAGTATTCATTGGGCAGCCGGTTGCGGATGGGTTTATGTTATGGTTTTCGGTCATTGGCCCATTGTCAAACATCATTTTTCTGTTAAATCAAGCTTAAATCTTTAGCAATACCCCTAAGCTTTTCTTATTTTTAATAAAAAAGAATATGCGGATATTAATTACAGGAGCAACCGGAATGATTGGGCAGAAGATTGTGAAACTTTGCCACTCCAAAGGGTATCAAATAAACTATTTAACCACCAGAAAATCTAAGGTCTCTGATAATGAAAACTATCGTGGATTTTATTGGAACCCAAACTCAGGGGAACTTGATACTGCATGTTTTGATGGTGTTGATGCTATCATTCATTTAGCAGGTGCGACAATTTCCAAACGATGGACCCCCAGTTATAAAAAAAAGGTTTTAGGTAGTCGAGTGGAGAGTACCCAATTACTGATTAATGCTTTAAAAGGGGAATCGCATCAGATTAAACAGATTGTTTCCGCTAGTGCTATCGGTATATACCCGACTTCAGTAACTAATTATTACGATCAGACACACAAAGAAATAAGCGACTCATTTTTGGGACAGGTCACAAAGGCTTGGGAGAAGGCAGTTGATGGGTTTTCCCAATTGAATATTAGCATTTCAAAAGTGAGAATCGGATTGGTGCTTTCCGAAAAAGGAGGGGCATTAAAAGAGATGGCAAAACCTATCAAATATGGAATTGGTGCGGCTTTTGGAAATGGTAAGCAGTGGCAATCCTGGATACATATTGAAGATTTGGCCAGGCTATTTGTTTTCCTATTGGAGGAAAAACTTTCAGGTGTTTACAATGGCGTTGGGCCAAATCCAGTATCCAATAGTGAAATGACCAAAACCATAGCTAATGTCCTAAACCGACCTCTATTTCTGCCAAACATCCCAAAGTTTTTTATGAAATTGGTTTTGGGCGAAATGCATATTATCCTATTTGAAAGTCAGCGCGTGAGTTCTAAAAAAATTGAAAGCAAAGGGTTTGTATTTAAGTTTCATCACCTGAAGCCTGCTTTGGAGGATTTGCTGGTTTAGGGTTTCAAAGGGCATAAACCCCTGAAAAATAAGTTACTCCAGACCCATTTCTTCTATCATTAAATTGAAATCATACCTTAAATCCTCATGTAGTTTTTCAATGCCTTTTTTGGCTAGCAGCAATTGACGCTGATACATGTTTTGCAATTGAGTACTTCGTTTTATACTTGGCTTAAATTCTTTCAACTTCTTGCAGAAATAGAGTAGGAGCTCGACTTCGGTTTCTTTTTTTTGAGAATATCGAATAAACTTTTTTATGTTCCGTAAAATCTTTCGAACGCTTTTTCGGATGTAATAAAAGCTATCTGTATTAATTGTTTCAAATTCTTCGTCTATAAATGTTTTAACGCTTTCAGCATATCCGTTTTCGTCATGGCTTTCAAATAATAAATAGGTGAGCAATTCCTTGTTTTCTTTTTTAAACCTTGCCAACCGCAGGCAAAGCGCCTCCAATTCGGTTGTTGAAAGTTGCTTCAGTTCTTTTTTTATTTCAACGAGGTTTACAGCTTTCATTGTCGCTTTTTCTAAAAACAAAAACCACAACTTAAGTTATGGTTTTTGATGTATTATTGTTCTGAATAAATTTATCTCAATTTAGGAAAATCAGTAGGGTTTAATTCGTGCATCACTTCATAAACCGCCTCAAAAATATCTTCAGCCGAAGGTTTAGAAAAGTAATCCCCGTCATTTCCGTAAGCCGGTCTATGGGCTTTGGCCGTTACGGTTTTTGGTGCGCTATCCATATATTGAAACGCATTTTGCTCATTTAAAATATGATCCATAATATAGGCGGATGCACCTCCAGGAACATCCTCGTCTATGACCATTACCCGATTGGTTTTTGCAATACTTTTCACAATATCATGATGGATGTCCAACGGCACCAAGGATTGGATGTCAATAATTTCGGTATCAATCCCAACAGCTAAAAGTTCTTTTGAGGCCTGTTCCACTAGACGCAACGTAGAGCCATAGGAAACCAACGTAATGTCAGGGCCTTCCTTAACGGTTTCGACAATACCCACGGGGGTTTTAAAATTCCCCATATTCATTGGTCGGCGCTCTTTCAATCGATAACCATTTAAGCACTCGACAATTAATGCTGGCTCGTCACTCAGCAACAGCGTATTGTAAAAGCCTGCGGCTTTGGTCATGTTTCTGGGCACTAAAACATAAACCCCTCGGATTAAATTTAAAAGCCCTCCCATTTGCGATCCGGAGTGCCAAATACCTTCCAATCGGTGCCCGCGCGTTCTAATAATCAGAGGAGCTTTTTGACGTCCTTTTGTGCGGTAGTGCAATGTAGCCAAATCGTCACTTATAACGTTTAAGGCGTATAAAATATAATCCAAATATTGGATTTCAGCAATAGGCCGTAAACCTCTAAGTGCCAATCCAATACCTTGTCCTATTATCGTAGCTTCCCTGATTCCAGCATCTGCAATTCTGGTTTCTCCGTACTTAGCTTGTAGTCCTTCCAAACCTTGGTTAACGTCGCCAATATTCCCAGTATCTTCACCAAAAACCATCAGTTCGGGATGTTTTTGAAAAAGGGCGTCAAAATTATCCCTAATGATAATTCTGCCGTCTACTAATTCTGCATTGTCATCGTAAATAGGTTGCACTTCGGTGACATGTCGTGCTGATTTATCCGTTTCGCAATACAAGTGCGAACTAAATTTTGGTTGTATCTCTTGGAAATAGGCATCAATCCATTCTCGCAGTGCAGTACTTTCATTGGATGCATCTCCAATAACATATCTTAAGGCCTTTCTGGCATGAGTTAATATATCTTTACGAGTTGGCTCGTTTATGGTAACCAATGCATCTTTAAGTTTGGATATGAAAACCCCATTTGAACTTTTAGAAGAAAGATCACTCAATAACGAAACCAATTCGTTTCGGTTCTTTTTTATAGGCGCCAAAAACGTATTCCAAGCTTTTGTTTTGCTCTGCTTGACCTCGCGCTTGATAGTGCGCTCAATATTGGTTAGGGTTTCGTTTGTTGCAATTCCACTTTCTATTATCCACTCACGCATTTTTTTGTTGCAATCAAATTCAGATTCCCAACGTAGGCGCTCACCACTTTTATAGCGTTCATGAGACCCCGAAGTAGAATGCCCTTGCGGCTGTGTTAATTCCGTAACATGGATTAAAACAGGTACGTGTTCCTCGCGGGCAATGGCACCAGCTTCCAAATAGGTTTCCATAATATTGGGATAATCCCAACCTTTAACGCGCAATATTTCAAAGCCTTTATTATCCTTATCTCTTTGAAAACCTTTAAGTATTTCTGAAATATTCTCTTTAGTAGTTTGGTATTTGGCGTGAACCGAAATACCATACTCGTCATCCCAAATACTGATCACTAACGGAATTTGAAGTACCCCTGCTGCATTGATCGTTTCCAAAAATAAACCCTCACTGGTACTTGCATTTCCTATAGTGCCCCATGCCACTTCATTACCATTTACAGAAAACTTACTGGCATTAACATTTTTTAGTTCCTTGTATACTTTGGAAGCTTGAGCCAATCCTAAAAGTCGTGGCATTTGCCCAGCAGTAGGTGAGATGTCTGAGCTGGAATTGTATTGTTTGGTAAGGTCCTTCCAATTACCGTTTTCGTCAATACTATGTGTTACAAAATGTCCACCCATTTGACGGCCTGCCGACATGGGCTCCAGTTTTAAATCGGTATTGGCGTAAAGGCCGGCAAAAAACTGTTCCACAGTAAGTTCTCCAATGGCCATCATAAAAGTTTGGTCTCGATAGTAGCCCGATCGCCAATCCCCTTTCTTAAAAGCTTTGGCCATTGCTAACTGTGGTACTTCCTTGCCATCACCAAAAATGCCGAACTTGGCTTTTCCGGTTAAAACCTCCCTTCGGCCCAGCAAACTACATTCACGACTTTGCACAGCGATTTTATAATCGTTTAATACTTCTGCTTTAAAATCGTCGAATGAAATTTTGTTTTTTAGGTCTGAGGTAGGTTCCATGTTAGGTGGTTGAAAATGCATGCAAATTTAAGGCTTTTTCAACTTTATTGCAAAATATGAAGTAATTTAAAACCTTACGATTTTAAAATAACTTAGGCTTTGTTTTGAAAATATTATGGAAAATTCAAAAAAAATGGGATAAAACATATAATAATTTAAAACCAACGCCTTCTGAATAGCCCAAGAAGTACCTCGGGGTCCACAGTGAATTTAAACCTGATTTTTTGGTCATACCCAGGTTGGGCAATTTCCCAACCTAAGTTGGAATATATTGGAAAGTACACCTCAAAATAGTCCGTAACCAAATCAATTCGGATACCTGAGTCGTAAACAAACTTTGGTGATTTAAACTTATTTTTCACAAGGCCAAAATCCCCGTAGGCCAATATATATCGCCAAATACTGGTACTAACATTAGCCGTAGTCATCCATTGATTTGCAAAAGGTACTTCTAATTTTGATTTAAACCCACCTTCCGCATCGATATACTGCTGGCTAAAAATACCTGTGTCTTCCGATCTTCCAAGGTAATTGTAATCGAATAAATAATCCGTTGGGCGGTCCAATGCAAAGCTGAAATAATCCGAATCGGCTTCTGTATTATTTTCGATAAACAATCCAGCGAAGAATCTTAAATTCAATTGACGATTGCTTTGGAACAACTTCCGAAATTCATAATTAAAGGCAACCTTGCTAAAGTTTTTGGCTAATTGAAAATCTGCATACCACTTACTAAATACCAATAAATTATCATTTGAATTGATATAACGAGCATTAAACACACTATAATTGGGTTCGTCGTTGTCAGAAATATTTAGAACGTCTTCATCCCTGTGGATGTCTAAAAATCTAAATCTTAAGGCCTTTCTAATATTAGAGCGAAAGTCATTGTCGTCACGAAACAAAAAGGTCAGGCTGGGTGAGATTCTTCTAAAAAATAAATCTTGGGCATAAGACCTATACGAGACTCCAATGCCGTAGTTGAGCGCATAAAGGTTCCTGTTTTCAAAATTATGGGTCATCGATAACGAAGTGGAACCGGTAAGCTGCTTGGAATTAAGCGAGTACTGCGGTTGGATTTTATATTTAAAATTTCGGCGTAAAAGTGTGCCGTTATATAGTTTAATCCCTAAATTCAAACCATCATAAATATTATTGAACTCTACAATTGGCATCAAAAATACTTGGTTGAAGTTGGGGTCTTCAATATCTTTTAAAAGTCTAAACTGAAAGGGTTTGTTGTTGAAAAAGAAGCCTTTATCGGATTTGTAATTATCCCTTAAATTAAACTCAGGAGCGGCATTGTTGTAGTTTAAAATAAACTTATCGGCCCCGTTATTTGGAATTGCAACTCTTTTTTCGTCTTGAATGTCCTCAACCCAATACTTTGAGAGAATGCTGTCGTTCTTCAGCGTATATAAGGAAACGGGCATACTATTGTCCCGCTTATTTTTGATAACCAGCGCAATGGAATCATTGGTTTTTGAGACTTCTTTTATTTTAAAGTCTATCTTTTTTCGTGTTTGGAGATAATCCGTAAAAAACCAGTCAACATCCTTTTCTGTTCTTGATTTCAATAAGGTTTCAAAGTCTTTGGTGGTTACAGTTTTAAGCTTGTATGCCCTTAAGAAATCCTTTAGAGTGGTTTCAAGGATATCTTTGTTTATGAAATCGTCCAAGTATCTTAACCCAACGCCAGCTTTATATTTGCTTGCAATATTACTGTTGAATTTCATCAAGGAGTCCTTCGCCATTGCAACGGGCTGGTCTCTATTTGCTCGTGCCATAAGCATGTATGCCAGGGAGTATTTATCATTGTAATGAAGATCGGCGGCATGAAAAGCTCGTAGGCCCCAAATGTTGGACAGCACCCCAAAAAATTTCATATCAGGGTAGTTCATTTCAACATATTTCATCAAGAAATAAATTTGAATGCTATCCAAAATCCAATGATCCTCTCTAGGATTTACAATAAGAATGTTTTTGAGATAGTTGTGCAACGCTACCTTCAATAGCATCATTTCGTACTCAAAACTATCAGGATAGGGTTGCAAAAAGTTTGGTAAAAAGTTTAGGCCATACACAGGATCTTTGTCATTGTCAATTTTTGTCAACAATAGTTTTTCATGAGGGTACTCACCAAGATTTTCATACATAAAATTGATGACCCTATCCGTAATTAAAACTTTTTCAACAAGTTTAAGGTCGAAATCCTTCATGTTGGTAACCAACTCAACCTTATCGCTCTTAATAGATTTGAATTCAGCCGTTTTATTCAAAAATAATTTATTGTTGTTCCGGTCTTTACCTTCAAAAACTTTAACGATTCTATCATCAAATTCTACTGATTTAACTTCATTTAACTCCGATGTAACAGTATAGTTTTTTGGATAAGAAATTTCGAGATTAACATCAGCTTTTGGTATAAATAAATCATTTAGGTTTTTATTACTATAATACTGCCATTCAGTATTATATACTGCTGGGGTTATATACCAATACTTCAAATTCAAATCACCATCTTTTGTAAAGCCGTAACTGGTAAATTGATCACTGGGGAGCTTCACAGTATATTTTAAATCTATGGTGTATGAACTGCCCGGAGATAAAGGTGTTTTAAGATGGACTTCAATAACATCCACTTGTTTTGGAAGTCTGCTAAAGTGCAAACTGTCTCCATCTTGTTTGATGTATCCTATTTCCGAATAGCCTCTATCTTCATTTTTTGCCAAATGGAACTTATTAACGTATTCGTCGGCTAAACGTTTTGCCAAAGGGGTATTTTTATTAGAAAAACTATTGCTCCAGTCGTTCAAATAAATCGTGGATAGGGTGTCGTCTGAAGTATTGTGATATTCAATGGTTTGCGAAATCGCGATGAGCTTCTTTTCCATATTGAAATAAGCACTCACGTCCATTCGATTTTGACCAAAACCAATGAGCAGATTGAGAAGTGTTATTATGGTAACTAAATAGCGAAGCTTCAAATTTGTTACTATTTGCTTGGGTTCATATTCGTTTAAGGCGACGCAATATAATGAAATATAGCGTCCGTTTTAATAAAACGTGTTTAACAGTCAGATAATTGCGGTATTTCTAATTAGAAATTTGGGCTCAATGCCGAACCATTGTAGAAAGCGTCTAGAATCTCAATCACTTCATCCTCTGTGTCTACTAAATGAATGAGATCCAAATCTTTCGGACTAATATTTTGATATTGTTCTAAAAGAGTAGATTTTATCCAGTCCACTAGGCCCTTCCAAAATTCCTTACCTACTAGAATGATTGGGAATTGTTCTATTTTATGGGTTTGAATAAGTGTCATCGCCTCAAAAAATTCATCTAATGTGCCAAATCCACCGGGCATCACCACGAAACCTTGGGAATACTTGACGAACATTACTTTCCTAACAAAAAAATAGTCAAAATCCAGATTCTTGTCAGAGTCTATATATGGATTGTCGTGTTGTTCAAAGGGCAGGTCAATGTTAAGACCCACTGATGTACCGCCACCTAAATGAGCACCTTTATTTCCAGCTTCCATAATCCCGGGGCCTCCACCGGTAATGACACCGTACCCAGCTTCAACGATTTTTTTGGCCACTCTTTCTGTTAACTGATAATATTTATGGCCAGGTTTGGTACGAGCAGAGCCAAAAATGGATACACATGGCCCTATTTTGCTCATTCTTTCGAATCCAGTAACGAATTCGCCCATAATCTTAAAAATGGCCCAAGAATCGTTGGTTTTGATCTCGTTCCAACTCTTATGACGTTGTTCTTTTCTCATTTCAATTCAATTTTTACGAATGTAATTCTTTTTTCAAAAACTTAGCAGTGTAACTTTTTTTGTGCTTTATTAGATCTTCAGGTGTGCCTTCAGCCACAATTTGCCCGCCTCCTTTGCCACCTTCATAGCCGATATCTATAATATGGTCTACGGTTTTGATGACGTCCAAATTATGTTCGATTATGAGCACGGTATTGCCTTTGTTTACTAATTTATTTAGTACCAACATCAATACACGGATGTCCTCAAAATGTAGCCCCGTTGTAGGTTCGTCCAAAATATAAAAAGTATTTCCCGTATCTCGTTTGCTCAATTCTGTGGCTAGTTTGATGCGCTGTGCCTCGCCCCCTGAAAGCGTTGTACTTTGCTGCCCTAAAGTAATATAGCCGAGGCCCACATCTTGAATGGTTTTCAGCTTTTTATAAATCTTGGGGATATGCTCAAAAAATTCAACGGCCTCATTGATGGTCATATTCAAAACATCACTGATATTTTTGCCTTTATAACGAATTTCCAAGGTTTCCCTATTGAAACGTTTGCCCTGACAGGTTTCACATTCGACATACACATCGGGTAAAAAATTCATTTCAATTACGCGCAAGCCACCTCCTTTGCAGGTTTCACAACGCCCGCCAGCAACATTAAAGCTAAATCGACCAGCTTTATAACCTCGAATCATAGCCTCAGGGATTTTAGCAAAAAGAGCTCGTATTTCACTAAAAGTACCCGTATAAGTCACTGGGTTGCTTCGTGGTGTGCGTCCTATTGGGGACTGGTTAATATCGATTACTTTATCGATGTGCTCCAGGCCTTTAATACTTTTGTAAGGCATTGGCTTTTTAACGCCATTAAAGTAGTACGCATTCAAAATAGGGTAGAGGGTTTCGTTAATCAAGGTGGATTTACCGCTTCCCGAAACGCCTGTAACTCCTATCATTTTTCCTAAAGGAAATTTAACGGATACATTTTTAAGATTGTTTCCCGTACACCCTTTAAGCTCCAAAAACTTGCCATTACCCTCTCTGCGTTCCTTAGGGATTTCAATTTCCTTTGTCCCATTCAAATAGTCGGCTGTAAGGGTGTGATGGGTTTTCAATTCGCTCGGGTTACCAATACTAATGATTTCGCCACCGTGTTTACCGGCTTTGGGGCCAATATCCACAACATAATCGGCACGTTCAATCATATCTTTGTCATGCTCCACAACAATTACCGAATTGCCAATATCCCTCAAGGAAACCAAAGAATTAATCAACTTTTCATTGTCACGCTGATGCAGGCCGATGCTGGGCTCGTCTAAAATATACAGCACACCAACCAATTGCGAACCAATCTGCGTGGCCAAGCGAATGCGTTGTGCCTCACCACCAGAAAGTGATTTTGAACTTCTGCCAAGTGTTAAATAATCCAAGCCAACATCAAGCAAAAACTGTAAGCGGGCCTTGATTTCCTTCAGAATTTCCTCTGCAATTTTGAATTGCGTTTCTGAAAGATGGTTGTGCAGATCGTTAAACCATTCGGCCAATTCAATAATGTCGGTATGGGCAAGCTCTGCAATATTTTTATTGTTTATTTTGAAATAGAGGGATTCTTTCTTTAAACGCGAGCCTTCGCAAACTGGGCAATCAATTTTATCCATATATGTCTTTGCCCAGCGTTTTAAAGACGTGGAATCCGCAGTTTTATATTGGTTTTCAATAAAATTCGCTACGCCTTCAAAGTCGATATTATAATTTCTGGTGACACCCAAAGTTTTGCTTTCCACTGAAAACTTTTCTTTTCCACCGAAAAGAATCATCTCTTTTGCTTCCTCTGGAATAGATTTGTATGGGTCGGTCAGTTTGAAATCGAAGCGTTGTGCAATGGTTTCAAACTGTTTGAAAATCCAGCTCTTTTTTTCTGGACCATGGGGGGCTAAAGCACCGTTGGCTATAGAAAGGGATTCATCCGGTACAATCTTGTTGACGTTGACTTGATACAACTGACCAATACCATTACAGTTAGAACATGCCCCTTTTGGAGAGTTGAACGAGAAATTGTTCGGTTCTGGGTTTGGATAGGAAATCCCAGAAGAAGGACACATCAAATTTCTACTAAAAAACCGCGCTTTATTGGTATCCTGATCAATCACCATCAACACATCATCGCCATGATACATCCCAGTTTTGATGGTTTCGCTTAACCTTTTGTCAGTATCGGGAGTATCATTGACCACCAATCGGTCAATTACAATTTCAATATCGTGGGTTTTGTAGCGATCTAGCTTCATGCCTTTTACCAAATCCCGTACTTCTCCATCGGTACGTACCTTTACAAATCCCTGTTTGGCAATCTGTTCAAAAAGTTCTCTGTAATGCCCTTTTCTGGAGCGTATAATTGGCGCTAGAACATTGATGCGTTTCCCCTTAAAATCAGCGGTAATTAAATCCTTGATTTGCTCATCACTGTAACTTACCATTTTGTCACCCGTATTGTAACTGTAAGCATCACTGGCTCTGGCAAACAACAAGCGCATAAAATCATAAATTTCAGTGATGGTACCGACAGTAGAGCGAGGGGATTTGCTGGTAGTCTTTTGCTCAATAGCGATAACAGGTGATAGGCCATCTATTTTATCGACATCTGGGCGTTCCAATCCACCTAAAAACTGACGGGCATATGCCGAAAATGTTTCAATATAACGGCGTTGACCCTCAGCATAAATGGTATCAAAAGCCAAAGAAGATTTGCCACTACCGGATAGCCCAGTAATGACCACCAATTTTTCCCTTGGAATGGAAACGTCAATATTCTTTAGGTTATGGACTCTGGCACCTTTAACCTCGATTTGTTCTTCGAAATGGCTCATAGCAATATGAATCTGACCGTTTGAGTCAGGCAAAGTTGCGAAGTTACGTTTTTTGGGCTTAAAAACGAAGTAGGGTTGGTGTTATAAAAGCGTTAAAAAGTGATAGAACTATTGGTCAATCGAATATCTTAATACGTTTTAATATCCGAAATTTCCATACCAAAGAAAATGAATTTGTGAAAGGTTGGTAGTTTTACTCCTGTTTCGGCTATTTGCCAATCGCTCCAAGATACTTCAAGTCCGTCAATTGGGGTTTTGGAATCCCACATGTAGAAGCTTTTTGGTTTGCCGGAAGCATCGAAAGTCCAAACATAGGTATCATCGGGATTATAATTTACCAACAGCCCTTTTTCACCATTTTCCAAAGTGGCCAATTTTCTTTCAACACCTTGATCGAACACTTTAAAAGGCGCTATCAGCCAGAATACATCCTTTTCAAAATAGCATTTGGCCTGTTCCACCAAATCAGATCCCATTTCACCTTCAATAGTAAATCCGTGTACGTAAGCTTTGCTATCAGCGTGATTTTTCAGATTTAGCTTGATCTTATATTCTTTCCAAAGCACATCACAAGTACCTTTGGTTCTTTCCCATTTGTAATGACGTTTGTTTTTGAAGGTCCATTCAATACAATCTGTACTTGTGAAAGCTTCATAATTCAAAGTTACCAGCATTTTCGTGGCCAGATTATCAGCGCCTTCACCCGTACTCCCTGAAGGTAATTCTTGATGATGCTTAAAATATAGGAAACCAAAAAGCAGTAGGCTAGGAAGCGTAACGAATACCGCTACACCAAGAAGTAGTTTTATGGGCTTTTTAAGCTTCATTGTTTATGTAGATTGAGGGGGTCTGTCGGCTAAAGTATTAAATAACATTGGTTTGGTGAAAAAAAGCCGTTAAAAACCGATAGCCGTATCGTCACCTCGACGATCTGCCCCTCCTTCGTAAGATTTATCATTCAAAACACGGATTCCGTCCACTTTTCCCAGAATAATAGATTCCCCTTCCCGCACATTATATCCAAGTGTTTTAAGTTGCTCTATCAAAGATGTATCAAATGAATTTGGTTCCATTACGACTTCGTCGGGTAGCCATTGGTGATGAAAACGGGGTGCATCCACAGCTTCCTGCATGGTCATTCCAAATTCGTGAACGTTTAGAATAGTTTGTAAAACTGATGTGATAATGGTAGCCCCTCCGGGAGTACCCAGTGACATAAAGAATTCTCCATTTTTTTCGACAATGGTAGGGGTCATGGAACTCAACATGCGTTTTTCTGGCGCTATACTATTGGCCTCAGCACCAATCAAACCGAACATATTTGGCACGCCGGGCTTGCTACTAAAATCATCCATTTCATTATTCAAAAAGAACCCTAATTCAGGGCAGTACAATTTTGAGCCGTATGCACCGTTTAATGTGGTGGTCACAGCGATTGCGTTACCAAATTGATCTACAATGGAATAGTGTGTGGTTTCATTGCTTTCGATGACTTCAATATTACCATGGGAAAATTCACTTGAAGGAGTGGCTTTTTCAAAAGAAAAATCACTCATTCGTCCTGTTAAGTATTTATCGTTGATAAGGGTTTCAATGGGGATTTTATTAAAATCTGGGTCACCCAAATAAAAGCTTCTGTCGGCATACGCACGGCGCTCCGCTTCAACTACAGCCTGAATGGTTCTTAAGGAATTATGGTCATTTTCATCCAGATGAAACGGTTCGACCATTTTTAGAATTTGAGCCATACAAACACCTCCGGAAGAAGGGGGTCCCATGGAAATAATATTTAAATCGTCATAAGTAAACGTGATCGGTTTTCGCCATTTAGCTTCGTATTTTTCTAAATCTTTTAAGGTGATGATACCTCCATTATTCTGAATAAACCCTACCAATTTTTTGGCTGTTTCACCTTTATAAAACTCGTCCTTTCCAAATTCCAAAATACGCTCCAAAGTTGAAGCTAAAACAGGGTATTTGATGGTGTCGCCTGCTTTCCAATTTTTATCAAAAGGGATAGTATTTAAATTCACCTCATGAAATAATGGCTGGTATTCCTTGATGGTTTTGGCTTGTTTTTCGGTAACCACAACACCTTTATGAGCCAAACTGAGAATCGGCTCAAAAATAGTTTCCAAAGGCAATGACCCCAATTTTTCGTGCACCTCAAAAATACCAGCAACAGAACCCGGTACACCGGTGGCCAATGCGCCCAGCCAACTTTTGTTTGGAATTACCTCACCGTTGTCATCCAAATACATATCCCTTGTAGCCCTAAGTGGTGCCTTTTCCCTAAAATCCAACGAACCGATTTCGCCATTTGCCTTGCGATACACCATAAATCCACCGCCGCCCAAATTACCTGCATATGGATAGGCCACGGCAAGTGCCAAATGCGTTGCTACCATGGCATCAAACACATTGCCGCCTTGCTTTAAAATAGCGACACCAATTTGGGAAGCTTCTTTTCGTGCAGAAACTACCATAGCATTTTTGGCTATCAGACCGTAGTTTGGTGCTTCATTTTCAGGTTCGGGATTGTTTTTGCATGATGCCAACAATCCAAGAATGGCTAAAAAATAAATCCGATATGATTTCATGAATTCTTGCGCAGTTCCAACAATTTATCTTTTGAAAATTGAATCAGTTCATCAAAAAAAGAGGTGAATTCGGCTTCAAATTCCGTATAAAACAGTTCCAGATCTTCAATGGCCCTATTCATGCCAGAGCGATGCTTGGTTCGTCTGTTCATACCCTCTAAAACACGAGCAATACCATCTAGGGAGGCGTAGCTCAATAGCCAATTATCTGTCATCATATATGGCATCATTTTCTGAATTCTCATCGGTAGGATTTCAAAATTTTCAGTTACGGAAGCGTAAAAATCTTCAGTATAGTCTTCTAAAGGGACACTGCAATACCTGCTCCAATTATTGGCCAAAAAATAGTCATAAAGAATATCAACGATGACGCCGGAATAATGACTATATTTTTCATGCAGGCGCTTTGTGCTCTGTCTTACCGTGGGATGGGCATCCGTAAACGTATCAATATTTCTGTGCAGCAAAATACCAATTTGCACATCCTTTTCATAATTCTTATAGTTTTTCCCCTTGATGCTATCCGCCATAAAATTGCCAATCTTCACCAAATCATTATCTCCGGATAAATAAATATGCGCTAAGTAATTCATTGGTGAAATTTACGAAATCCACTTCAAGAAATCCGATTTTCTAATTGTATATTTGGGCATCAATTTGAAAAAACACAATTATGACACTTATAAAATCCATATCAGGAATTCGAGGTACTATTGGCGGCGAAGTGGGGGAGAACCTTACCCCGATTGATGCAGTAAAATTTGCGGCGGCCTATGGGGCTTGGTTAAAACTGAACCGCGTAAAGGAAAACTACAAAGTTGTTGTTGGACGAGATGCACGTATTTCTGGAAAGATGATTCAAAGTTTGGTGATGAATACCCTAGTCGGTCAGGGAATTCATGTTGTTGATTTAGGGCTTTCAACGACGCCCACTGTTGAAGTAGCAGTGCCGATGGAACATGCCGACGGAGGAATTATTTTAACAGCAAGTCATAACCCTAAACAATGGAACGCCCTAAAATTATTGAATGAAAAAGGAGAGTTTTTAGATGCAGAAGAAGGTGCCAAAATCTTAGAGTTGGCCGAAGGAAATACTATCGAATTTGCCGACGTTGATAGTTTAGGCAAAATCACGAAGAACAAAGCTTATTTTGATTTGCATATCATTGAAGTGTTGGATTTGCCTTTGGTAAACGTAAAGGCTATTGAGGCCGAACGTTTTAAAGTTGTTGTTGATGGGGTTAATTCCACAGGAGGTATTGTTATTCCGCTGTTGTTGGAACGCTTGGGCGTAGATGTGATAAAATTGTATTGCGAACCCAATGGTCATTTTCCTCACAACCCTGAACCATTGAAAGAGCATTTAACTGATTTATCGGATGCTGTTAAAAAGCATAAAGCAGATTTCGGTATTGTAGTAGATCCCGATGTGGATCGTTTGGCTTTTATGGACGAAAACGGGGAAATGTTTGGCGAGGAATATACGTTGGTGGCCTGTGCGGATTATGTTTTGAGCAGAACTCCTGGAAATACCGTTAGTAACATGAGTTCTACCCGTGCACTGAGGGATGTTACCGAAAAACATGGTGGCATGTACGAGGCTTCAGCTGTAGGCGAAGTAAACGTGGTTAAGCTGATGAAAAAGAATAAGGTGGTTATCGGAGGTGAAGGTAATGGCGGTATTATTTATCCCGATTTACACTACGGTCGTGACGCTTTGGTAGGGATAGCCTTGTTTTTAAGTCTGTTGGCAGACAAGGGCATAAAAGTTAGCGAACTACGCAAAACCTATCCCAATTACTTTATGAGTAAAAAGAAAATAGAATTAACTCCCGGTTTGGACGTGGATGGCATTTTAAAAACCATGGAAGAACGTTACCAAAATGAACAATTGACAACCATTGACGGTGTAAAAATTGACTTTTCTGAAAGCTGGGCACATCTTAGAAAAAGCAATACCGAACCTATCATTAGAATTTATACTGAGGCTAAATCACAAGATGAGGCGGATGCCCTTGCGGATCAATTTATTGCCGAGATTGGGGAGGTTGCCGGGAATTAGGCTACCTTTTTCTGTCCAATAGAATAATTAGTTAAACAAGCTAGGAAAACAAATAATATAAATACTAGCCAACCGACTTTGGCTCTTGACCTCGGTGCTTCCATCGCTTATGGGTCCATAGGTAGTATTCTGGAGCTTCATGAATTTGATCTTCTACCAACTTTAAAAAGATATCCGTGATTTGATAATTTTCGTATTCTTTAGGGTTGAGGGTTATGGTTTCAAAAGTTGTTTCATAAAACCCGCGTTTTACCTTTTTCACCTTAAAGAACACCACCGCCATATTAAGTTTTTTGGCGAGCATTTCAGCCCCTGTATGAACTGGGACGTTGACGCCCATAAATTCATTCCAGTGGAAGGCTTTGTCCAACTTTGGCGATTGGTCGGAAACAAACCCGTTAATGGATATTATGCCCTCCCGCTTTTCTTTGATCAATGTTGGGATAATATCTTTGGTGGTAACTAAATAGCTATTATACCTGGCCCTAATACGCTTTACTAACCTGTCAAAATATTTGTTGGCCAAGCGCTTGTAAACGGCATTGCCTCTGGATTTTACATAAGCCTGAAGTATAAAAATCCATTCCCAACTACCATAGTGGGCGCACATTAATATCATGCTTCTGTTCTGATTTTCAATATCTTGAACCACTTCTACATTTGTAAAGCGAAAACGCTTTTTCATCTCGCTTTCAGAAATCGTCATGGACTTAACAGACTCCAAAATCATATC
Source organism: Hyunsoonleella rubra (assembly GCF_042684665.1). NCBI lineage: Bacteria > Pseudomonadati > Bacteroidota > Flavobacteriia > Flavobacteriales > Flavobacteriaceae > Hyunsoonleella > Hyunsoonleella rubra. Next base: position 430,273 of record NZ_JBHULY010000039.1, read on the forward strand.
GCACAAGTGGTGGTAAAACACCTTGGTAATGCGTTTGATTTCGTCAGGAGATTTTTCCGGAAAAACCAAATTCAAATTACTGACAACTACTTTTTTTCGATATCCAAAAATGCGATATATCAAAATGTATAGTATGTCTGAAACAAAATATAAAACTCTAAAAGGAAGTATTGAAATTAAATATAATAGAGGATAAAGAAGTATATACGCTAAGAATTGCATTTAATAGTTTTAGATTTGTAGGCGCAAAGATATATTAATTTTGATTTTAGATGTTTTAAACTCATGGGTAAATTAGATATCATTACTATCGTTATTATTGCCGCTAATGTTATTGTATCCTACAAGGGTTTTGGTGATTTTGGCTTTTTTGAAAAGTACAAGTTTAATATCGGTGCCATTAGGCGTGGGGAACAGATTCGAATGTTCAGTTCTGGGTTTTTGCACGCCGATACTACACATCTCTTTTTTAATATGTTTGCGCTTTATCTCTTTGCCGATCAGGTACTTTATGAGGTGGGGCAGTACTCTTTTTTCATAATTTATATAGGAAGTTTATTGGCGGGAAACATGTTGTCTTTATATTTTCATAAGAATGAGTACCATTACAGTGCCGTTGGGGCGAGTGGTGCCGTTACGGGTGTGTTATACTCTGCTATTTTATTAAATCCGCAGCAACCTTACTACTTTCTGTTTTTACCACCACGAATAGGGGACATCGACTTGGGTATTCCCGGCTATATTTTAGGTATTGCTTATTTGTTGTACTCCATTTACGGTATGAAAAAACGTATTGGCAATATTGGCCATGATGCCCATTTTGGAGGGGCTGTTGGAGGATATCTTATTACTTTAATTTTGGTGCCTCACCTCTTTAAAACGGATATTTTGATGGTTGGGGTTTTGGCACTGCCTATTTTATTGCTGTTTGTTTTGAGGCGGTCGGGGAAGATTTAACCATTTGAAATAGCCGTCATTTTAATCTCCTTGGCACAACTATTGAAAATAATACTATGGTTAAGCATCTACAAACTTTATAATATATTGATAATTAGATGTTTGAAATTTTTAATATAGAACTTTTAAAAGGGTTTAAACTGTTTAAATGACAGAATGACCTGAATACAGATATGAAGAAATCCAATTTTACCACATTTGACAGTTTGTCATTGCAGGAATTTGATGAAAATTCAGAATTAATTCCGTTGATGACTCCGGAGGATGAGGAAGAGATGAATAATGAGGAACTGCCAGAAACTCTTCCCATTTTATCCTTACGGAATACAGTGTTGTTCCCAGGGGTAGTAATTCCGATTACTGCCGGGAGGGATAAATCCGTAAAACTGATAAAGGAGGCCAACAAAGGGAGCAAGGTCATTGGAGTTGTGGCACAGAAAGATGGTTCGGTTGAGGATCCTTCAGTTAAGGATATTTACACAACTGGAACTGTGGCCCGAATTCTTCGGGTGTTGAAAATGCCCGATGGCAACGTAACGGTTATTATCCAAGGGAAAAAACGTTTTCAGGTGACAGAAGTTATCACCGAAACCCCTTATATGAATGCGACAATTAGTGATTTGGCAGAGTCAAGACCTGAATCAAATGATAAGGAATTTAGTGCCATTATTGACTCCATCAAGGATTTGTCGCTTGAAATTATCAAAGAGAATCCAAATATCCCAAGTGAGGCGTCCTTCGCTATAAAGAATATCGAGAGCAATTCATTTTTGGTGAATTTTGTATCCTCAAATATGAATCTTTCTGTTTCAGACAAACAGGCGCTTTTAGAAAACCACGATTTGCAAAGTCGCGCACTGGCCACTTTAAAACATATGAATGTGGAGTTTCAAAAGTTGGAACTTAAAAACGATATCCAAACGAAAGTACAAATGGATATGAGCCAGCAACAACGGGAGTATTTCCTGCATCAGCAAATGAAGACCATTCAAGAGGAATTGGGCGGTGTGAGTCATGATGCTGAAATTGAAGAGATGAGGGCTAAAGCCGAAGAAAAGCTTTGGGATGAGAAGGTTACCAAACATTTTGAAAAGGAAATCGGGAAGTTGCAACGTATGAATCCGCAGGTATCTGAGTATTCCATTCAGCGCAATTATTTGGAATTAATTTTGGATTTGCCGTGGAACGAATACAGCACTGATCTTTTCGATTTAAAAAGAGCCAAGAAAATTTTGGATAGGGATCATTACGGTCTGGATGATGTAAAACGGCGCATCGTCGAATATCTGGCTGTTTTAAAGTTGCGAAATGATATGAAGTCCCCAATTTTATGTTTGTACGGCCCTCCAGGGGTTGGTAAAACTTCTTTAGGGAAATCCATTGCCGAAGCACTTGGGAGAGAGTATGTCCGGATGTCCTTGGGCGGTTTGAGGGATGAAGCTGAAATACGTGGCCATCGTAAAACGTATATCGGAGCCATGCCGGGTAGAATTATTCAAAGTTTGAAGAAAGCTGGGACTTCCAATCCTGTTTTTGTGTTGGATGAAATTGATAAGTTGTCCAATTCACATCAAGGTGATCCGTCTTCAGCGATGCTTGAAGTCTTGGACCCGGAACAAAACAATGAGTTTTACGACAACTTTTTGGAAATGGGTTATGACCTTTCCAAAGTGATGTTTATTGCTACATCCAATAGCCTGGCTACCATTCAGCCAGCCTTACGCGATCGTATGGAAATCATCAACGTTACGGGTTATACTATTGAAGAAAAAGTGGAGATAGCCAAACGTCATTTATTGCCTAAGCAGTTAAAAGAACATGGTTTGAATGCTTCGCATCTAAAAATTGGCAAACCCCAATTGGAGAAAATTGTTGAAGGTTATACCCGTGAATCCGGCGTGCGTGGCTTGGAGAAGCAAATAGCAAAAATGGTACGTTATGCGGCCAAAAATATTGCTATGGAAGAGGATTACAATATTAAAGTCACCAATGATGATATTGTAGAAGTACTGGGCGGCCCCAAACTGGAGCGTGATAAATACGAAAACAATAACGTTGCAGGTGTGGTTACAGGCTTGGCGTGGACAAGCGTTGGAGGAGATATCTTATTTATAGAATCTATTTTGTCCAAAGGAAAAGGCAATCTTTCCATTACTGGTAATTTAGGAAAAGTGATGAAGGAATCCGCTACCATCGCGATGGAATTTATCAAATCGAATGCCGATAATTTTGAAATAGACCCAGAAGCTTTTGACAAATACAATGTGCACATTCACGTTCCGGAAGGTGCCACACCAAAGGACGGGCCGAGTGCCGGCGTGACGATGTTGACATCATTGGTATCGTTATTCACACAACGAAAAGTGAAAAAGAGCTTGGCCATGACAGGTGAAATCACCCTTAGGGGAAAAGTACTTCCTGTAGGTGGTATCAAGGAAAAGATTTTGGCGGCCAAGCGTGCCCGCATTAAAGAAATTCTGCTTTGCGAGGATAACCGTCGTGATATTGAGGAAATAAAACCTGAGTATTTAAAAGGGCTGACGTTCCATTATGTCACTGATATGAGCGAAGTAATTGACATCGCCGTTACAAAGCAAAAAGTAAAAAACCCGAAAAAAATATAACTATAGATTGCACTGGTAAACCTCGGCTTTTGTCGAGGTTTTTTCATGCTGTAAAATAAACGAAACTTGTATTCGTTTTAAGATAGATTAGTTCGAAGAATTACGCCTTGAAGTATACTTCAAGGTTTCAATTGAAGTTGTTTTTTCAGCGAATCCCGATAGATATCGGGAGGGAATTTTAATGAAAAATTAATTTAAGTTGGTGTGAACCAAAAATAAATTTTTCATTTACTTTGCGCCGTAAATATGCTAAGGAAAATTATCACTGGTTTTTTTATGTTGATTGGTGTACTTGCTAATGCGCAAGTGGGAGGGGAGGCTACATACCAGTTTCTTAATTTGGTGTCCTCACCGAGACAGGCTGCTTTAGGTGGAAAGGTCTTTACTAATGTTGATTATGATGTTACGCAGGCCTTATTCAACCCCGCTACAATAAATGTTGAAATGGATAACCAACTAGCCTTAAATTATTCCAGTTATTTAGGAGGTATAAGTTATGGTACGGCATCCTTTGCGCACACTGTGGATAGGCGCACCCAAACCTTTCATGCTGGTGTCACTTACATCAACTATGGGTCTTTTGACGGTTATGACGAAAATGGAATTTCCACAGGTACATTTACTGGTAGTGAAACAGCTTTGTCCGTGGGCTACGCGCTTCAAATTGGTTATTCGGATTTTTATTTCGGAGGAAACTTAAAGTTGATTACTTCAAAATTAGAGATATACAATTCCTTTGGGGCGGCTGTTGACTTAGGCTTGTTATATATTGATGAAGACATTGATTTTAAGGCCGCCTTGGTAGTTAGAAATGCTGGCACACAGATTACAACTTATGCGGGAACCCACGAGCCCTTACCATTTGAAGTGGCATTCGGAATGTCCCAAACCTTGGAGCATGTGCCTTTAAGGTGGCATCTTACCTTTGAGAACCTTCAGGAATGGCCCATCGCCAGACCAAATCCTGCCAGAACTACTAGCGATTTATCCGGCAATCAAAGTGAAGAAAAAATTGGATTTTTAGGACAGGTAATCCGCCATACGATAATAGCCGCTGAGCTATTTCCGGAAAGTGGTTTTAATATCCGAATAGGGTATAATTTTAGACGCGCAGAGGAGCTGAGGATTATTGACCAACGTAATTTTTCTGGACTTTCAGCAGGGTTTTCTCTTAAGTTAAATAGAATGCGTTTCAGCTATACACATGCCAAATATACGAGTGCTACCAACTCCAATTTTTTTGGTCTACAAATTGATTTACAATAATATGTGCGATCAGTAATCAGTAGCAGTTTTCAGTTATATTAAAATTAAAACATTCTAGATGTAATTAAATTGGCTTGAGTTTTTCACTTTAGTGCACTTTAAGTACTTTAGGCACTTCAAATTAAATGATGAAAAAGATCACCATTGCCATAGACGGTTATTCCTCAACAGGAAAAAGTACAGTTGCCAAACAGATAGCGAAACATCTGGGATATGTTTATGTCGATTCTGGTGCGATGTACCGGGCCATAACGCTTTATGCGATAGAAGAGGGGCTGATATCAAAAGAAGACTTCAATAAAGAAGCCCTTATTTACCGATTGGATCAGATTGATATAAGTTTTAAATTTAATGAAGCCCTTGGCTTTGCTGAAACCTATCTTAACGGAAAGAATGTCGAAAAACAGATTCGAACTTTAGAGGTTTCTAGTTTTGTGAGCAAAATTGCTGAGGTATCCAAAGTACGAGAAAAGCTGGTCAAAATTCAAAAGCAATTAGGTAAGGATAAAGGCGTTGTGATGGACGGCCGGGATATTGGCACAGTGGTATTTCCCAATGCAGCACTGAAAATTTTCATGACGGCTTCCGCAGAAAAAAGAGCCGAAAGACGTTATAAAGAACTTGTGGATAGGGGTGATAATATCACTTATGAGTCAGTACTTAAAAACGTTACCGAACGGGATTATATCGACACGCATAGGGAGGACTCTCCTTTGGTAAAAGCCGAAGACGCCATTGAAATTGACAATTCAGACTTAACCTTGGAAGCGCAGTATCAAAAAATTCTAGCTTTGGTTCGTATCACTTTAGAAGGAATAGAATAAAAAAAGACTGCCTTTTTAAGACAGCCTCTTTGTTATACTACTAAGCCCTTCTAATTATAGGTTAGGAATAATTAATTCCTGATCTGGATAAATCAAGTCTGGGTTTTTTAAGATATCGGAATTGGCCTTAAAAATATCCTGATACTTTGAGGCGTTGCCGTAGTATTGCTTGGCAATTTTTCCAAGCGTTTCGCCACTTTGTACTGTGTGCCTGTGATATACACTTGTGTCGGCTACTTCAATATTGGCCATGATATCTGAAGGGTTTTCACCACCTATTTCTTTGATTTTGTCCCAAAGCAGGTCTTTTTCGTATTGTGTGTTTGCGGTACCTTTTACCTTAAGTGTTCCATTTTCTTCACTAACGTCTCCGTTTTGGATGTTCAATTTTTGACCTAAATCCAAAACTGCTTGATATTTAGCTTTTACCATGATGTTGTTAAGTTTTAATTTAAAGTTAATAACGAAAGGACAATATAGCAAATAAATCCGTCCGTTGGGTTAATCGTTTATTAAGAATTTTACTTCTGAAGTTGGACACGTAACATCTTATAAAGTCACTATTATAATTTTCTTGCAAACCTGCCTGCCGGCAGGCAGGGGCGCTAAATCGCAAAGCGCTTTGATGAAATGGTTTTGCAAATGGGAAAAATTCATAGTAATGCACTGGCTTTTGCTGGCTGGCCCGTGTTAGGGATTGTACTTCGACTACGCTCAGCAACCAAACGGTATGTTTGAAATCCTTGTTTAAAATAACTAGGACTAAAGTTTATGATGAAATAGAATTTAGGAGATTGCCACAGTCGTACCTCCTTCGCAATGACGTTTTAAAAAAGATTGAGTAGTGAAAGCCCGACCCGAAGCGATCCTGCAAGGTTTCCAAAAACCTTGTGGGTATGAGCGCAGGGAAGCGCCCAACTTCTCGTTACAATGCTCCTTTTGGCGCATCACTCGAAGTTTTGCAAAATATTAGGCTAATTACTTGAAAATGTATATTTTTGCACTCCTTTTTAGCGCAGTATCGAAGAGATAAAGAGGAATTAGAAAACTATTTTTATAACACTTCTGTGTGTTAAGCGGTTGACTTTTCGAGACATACGGAATACAAATTTTTATCAGCACATGGCTGAAAACGAAAAACAAGCTGAAGACCAAGTAACGGTTGAGGCTACTTCTGTTGAAGCTCCAGAGGTTTCTGAAGCTCAAAAAAATCCTGAAAAATTCCTGAAAGAGTTCAACTGGCACAATTACCAAGAGGGTATTGACGAGGTGGACGACAAACAACTACAGGAATTTGAAAAATTAGTAGCGGAGAATTTTGTTGACACTTTAGATGACGAAGTTGTTGAGGGTACTGTAATCCACATCACTGACAGGGATGCGATTATTGACATCAACGCTAAATCTGAAGGCGTGATTTCACTTAATGAATTCCGTTACAATCCAGACTTAAAGGTTGGTGACAAAGTTGAGGTATTAATTGACGTACGCGAAGATGCTACGGGTCAATTGGTATTGTCTCACAGAAAGGCACGTGTGATTAAGGCATGGGACAGAGTAAACAAAGCTCACGAAACTGGTGAAATCGTTAATGGTTTCGTTAAGTGCAGAACTAAAGGTGGTATGATTGTGGACGTATTCGGTATCGAGGCGTTCCTGCCTGGTTCTCAAATTGACGTTAAGCCTATTAGGGATTACGACCAGTACGTCAATAAAACTATGGAATTCAAGGTGGTGAAAATCAACCATGAATTTAAAAACGTAGTGGTTTCCCATAAAGCGCTAATCGAAGCGGATATTGAGGAGCAAAAGAAAGAAATCATCAGTCAGCTTGAAAAAGGTCAAGTATTGGAAGGTGTGGTGAAAAACATCACGTCTTACGGTGTATTTATTGACCTTGGAGGTGTTGATGGATTGGTTCACATTACGGATTTATCATGGTCCAGAATCAACCATCCAAATGAGATTGTTGAGTTAGACCAGAAATTAAATGTGGTAATCCTTGATTTTGATGAGGATAAATCAAGAATCCAATTGGGTCTTAAGCAATTGAGCAAGCACCCATGGGAGGCTCTTGGAGAAGAGGTGAAGATTGGTGATAAGGTAAAAGGTAAAGTAGTTGTAATCGCTGATTACGGCGCATTTATCGAAGTTGCCGAAGGTGTTGAAGGATTGATCCACGTTTCTGAAATGTCTTGGTCAACCCACTTGCGTTCTGCCCAGGATTTTGTTTCCGTTGGAGACGAGATTGAAGCTCAAATCCTAACGCTGGACAGAGAGGACAGAAAAATGTCTTTGGGTATCAAGCAATTGACGCCAGATCCATGGACGGATATTACCGCTAAGTACCCATTAGGGTCTAAGCACACTGGTATTGTGCGTAACTTTACCAACTTTGGTGTGTTTGTAGAATTGGAAGAAGGTATTGACGGATTGATTTACATTTCTGATTTGTCTTGGACGAAGAAAATCAAGCACCCATCGGAGTTCTGCGCCGTTGGTGATAAATTAGATGTTATCGTTCTTGAATTGGATGTTGAAGGTCGTAAGTTAAGCTTAGGGCACAAACAAACCACTGATAACCCTTGGGACAAGTACGAAACTGAATTCGCATTGAACACCACACATACTGCTCCTGTAACCGAAATAGTTGACAAAGGTGCTACCGTGAAGTTTAATGAGGACATCACTGCCTTTATTCCAACCCGTCACCTTGAAAAAGAAGATGGAAGCAAGTTGAAAAAAGGTGAGGAAGCAGAATTCAAAATTATTGAATTTAATAAAGAGTTTAAACGTGTTGTAGCGTCTCATGCTGCAATACACAAAGCTGAAGAGGCAGCTAACGTAAAAGCGGCTGCTAAAAAGGCGGCTAGCGCTGCTGCAGAAGCAAAACCAACTTTAGGTGATGCCAACGATGCTTTACAAGCTCTTAAGGATAAAATGGACGGAAAGAAAGCTAAGAAGTAATTCTTTTTACCATTATTGATATTTGAAAAGCGACCGGTCACTGAGGTTCTCGAAGTGTGGTCGCTTTTTTTTGTGAAATATTTCCAAGACGTTTTAGGACTTCAGCCCGAAATATATTTTCGCGCAAAGTCGCAAAGTCGCAAAGGGTTTTCCGATACGTTGGACAGTTTTAGAAAGTATATTGTTGTAGTGTTTTTTTTTATTCCAATAGATTATTATAATCCAGAAATATTTGAATTAGTTCCCGAAAATTGACTATTATTCCAAAACTGCGCTTCTTAATTTCATTATAATGTCATCTAAATCATAGTACTTTGCGTTTTTGCGCCTTTGCGAGATTTAAAACTTATCGATGATAGTGGGTTTCTGACTTCGCTTGAATGACAGCATATTACGTACTAAATCACGAAATATAATTCCAAATATTCTTAAACTTAACCAATTGAGCATACGTATTTAAAATCACTTCATTTTCAGAATTCCTAAGAGATGGGTCTGCATGCAAAACTTTCTTCGCATAGAATCTTGCTTGCTGTAAAATAGCTTTATCCTTAACAATATCAGCAATTCTCAGGTTTAGCACACCACTTTGTTGTGTGCCCATAATATCTCCAGGGCCTCGGAGTTTTAAATCTACTTCAGCAATTTCAAAGCCATCATTGGTGCGCACCATGGTTTCCAGTCGGGTTTTGCTGTCGTTGCTCAATTTATGGCTCGTCATTAAAATACAATAACTCTGCTCAGCACCACGTCCCACACGTCCACGTAATTGATGCAGTTGGGACAGCCCAAAACGTTCGGCACTTTCAATAATCATTACGGAGGCATTTGGTACATTTACACCTACTTCAATAACGGTAGTCGCTACCATAATTTGTGTTTCACCTTTGATAAAGCGTTGCATTTCATAATCCTTATCCCCGGGTTTCATTTTACCATGGACAATGGAAATCTGGTAATCCGGTTTTGGAAAATCCCGTTCAATACTCGCATAACCGTCCATCAAATCCTTATAGTCCAAGGCCTCGCTTTCCTGAATTAACGGGTAAACGATATAGACCTGACGGCCTTTTTTGATTTCGTCTTTAATAAATCGGAAGACTTTCAAGCGATTTGAATCATAGCGATGCACCGTTTTAATGGATTTTCGCCCTGGAGGTAATTCATCAATCACAGAAATATCTAAATCGCCGTAAACAGACATAGCAAGTGTTCGTGGAATAGGGGTGGCCGTCATCACCAACACATTCGGCGGAAAGGTGTTTTTGTGCCACAACTTACTTCTTTGTTTGACTCCAAAACGATGTTGTTCATCGATAATTGCCAATCCCAAATTTTTAAATTTCACCTTATCTTCAATCAGGGCATGAGTCCCAACCAAGATGTTTAAATCGCCATTTTCAAGTGATTTATGAATTTCTTTTCGTTCTGAAGTTTTAGTTGAACCAGTCAACAATAAAATACTTATATTCAATTTATTACACCATTCTAGTAATCCGTTATAGTGTTGGACTGACAAAATTTCAGTCGGAGCCATTAAGCAGGCTTGAAAACCATTGTCAAGTGCTATGAGCATTGACATGAAGGCCACAATGGTCTTTCCAGAACCAACATCGCCCTGCAATAGACGGTTCATTTGGGCATTGCTTCCCAAATCGGCGCGTATTTCTTTTAAAACACGTTTCTGTGCATTGGTCAAATCGAAGGGTAAATGAGTGGAAAAAAAGGTGTTGAAATACTCACCAACGATGTCAAATTGAAATCCTTTTATTTTCGATTTATGGACGAGATTCTTCAGAATCAATTGTAACTGGATATAGAACAGCTCTTCAAATTTTAATCTGAATTGCGCCTTGGCCAACAGCTCCTGACTTTTTGGAAAATGAATATTGAGCAAAGCCTCGCTCTTCGAAATCAATTTTAATTCTGAAAGCAAAGGATCGGATAGGGTTTCAACAAACTTGCCTTTGGTTTCTAAAAACAATTGCTGGACAATTTTACTAACGACGCGATTGCTAATCCCTTTGTTGCTTAATTTTTCTGTAGAAGGGTAGAGTGGCTGTATCCCTGAACTGAGCCCTTTTTTGTGTTCATCCAAAGTCTCGATGTCGGGATGTGGCATATTGAATTTCCCACCAAATAACTGTGTCTTTCCGAAAACCACATAAGGCGTGTTCAATTTTAAACGCTCCCGAATCCATTTCTGTCCCCGAAACCAAACCAATTCCATAGTGCCAGTTTCATCTTGAAAAGTAGCCACAAGACGTTTCCCCCGCTTTTGCCCCACTTCCCTAAAACCCGTAATTTTTCCAATGATTTGCACCTCGGCGGTATTTTGTTGGAGCTGATTTATTTTGTAAAACCGAGTTCTGTCAATATAGCGATTGGGAAATAAATTTAAAATGTCCTGATACGTATGGATATTGAGCTCCTTCCGCAACAGATCCGCCCGATTGGGGCCGACACCTTTTAAATAATCACTAGGGGTTTGGAGGTTCACGCTCATATTGGCGAATTTAGGGTATTTCAATTAAGATTAAAAGTGCTATTTTGGTCTGAAAATTGTGGTGATTCTGTATGAAAAAAATTTTCTTTATATCTCTGATTTTGTCTTTTTTTCTTTGCTCTTCGCAACAAACGGAATATGTTGATTTTTTAAGAATTCACTCCGATATTGGTTTTGATGTTTCACAAAACAAAGTTTATGGAAGTTATGAATGCACTTTTGAAATCATGAAAGATGTGGATTCCATTTATTTGGATGCTCAAAACATAAAAGTAATTAGTAAACAACTTTTAGAAGTACAACCTCACATCCATACAGAATATCAAGGAATAAAATATCAAAACAACTCAAAACATATAATCGTTTATAATAAATTCAAAAAAGGGCAGGTGTTCGAACTAAATTTAAACTATTCTTGTTCTCCCAAAAAAGCCCTCTACTTCATTGATTGGGATTATAATAATGGTAATCAACAAGTCTGGACCCAAGGTCAAGGTAAGTACACAAGTAACTGGTTGCCATCTATAGACGATATGAATGAAAAAATTGAGTTCGATTTATCCATAACTTTCGATAAAAATTACGAGGTAATCGCCAACGGTAACCTAACAAATAAACAAATCAACGATTCCACCATCACTTGGCATTACGATATGGAACAGCCCATGCCTAGTTATTTGGTGGCCTTGGCTATTGGGAAATACAAAAAGAAGGTCGAATATTCCAAAAGTGGCATTCCTTTGGAAATGTATTATTATCCCCAAGATTCATCAAAGTTTGAACCTACTTATCGTTACACCAAACAGATGTTCGATTTTTTGGAAGAAGAAATCGGAGTGCCTTATCCATGGCAAAACTATAAGATGGTGCCGGTAAAGGACTTTTTATATGCCGGGATGGAAAACACCACCCTAAATATTTATTCCGATAGTTTTGTGGTGGATTCCATTGGATTTGTGGATCGCAATTTTGTTAATATCAATGCCCACGAATTGGCCCATCAGTGGTTTGGGAATTTGGTAACGGCCACCTCGGGAACCCATCATTGGCTGCAGGAAGGCTTTGCGACCTACTACGCCCTTTTAGCTGAAAAGGACATTTTTGGGGAGGACTATTACTATTGGCGACTTTACGAATACGCCCAAGAATTATTGGCGCAAGATAAAGCGGGACAAAGTACATCGTTACTAAACCCAAAATCCAGTAGCACCACGTTTTATAAAAAAGGCTGTTGGGTGTTGCATCTATTGCGCGAAAAAGTAGGGGATGAGGCCTTTAGAACTGCTGTTAAAAATTATCTGTTGAAGCATCAGTTTCAAAATGTGGATACTGATGATTTTATTAGTGCAGTTGAAAAGAGTAGTGGGGAGGATTTGACTAATTTTATAAATAAATGGTTGGTTTCATCAGAATTGCATTATCATGAAATGGAAGAGTTTTTCTATTTGACTTCCATAGATTATAAAGGATTTTTACAATTAGATTGTGAGCAAGATGCAAATGCTTGCAAGGATTTCGTGTTAAATAATAAGAATAATGACTTGATATCAGAGATTATCCGGAGGATGCCCGGAGGCATCTCAAGAGAAATCACTGAAATTAAAGGCATCAAGCCCCGACAAGCCATCGCGCGGACTTTAAGGGAAATTCCCCAAGAACTCAAAATGGATTACGAATCCCTCCTAAACGACAAATCCTATATCACTGTCGAAACCACATTGTTCAATCTATGGAAAAACTTTCCCGAAGACAGAATTAAGTATTTAGAACAAACCAAAGACATCATCGGCTTTAACGATAAAAATGTACGTATGCTTTGGTTGACTCTAGCTTTAATTACTGAAGATTACGAACCCGAAAGCAAAGCAAAATACTTTCATGAATTGACGGATTATACCAGTCCGAAGTATGGTTTTGAGGTGCGCCAAAGCGCCTTTCAATATTTACATCAGATACAAGCTTGCAATGAAGAATGTAAGGCAAATTTAGAACAGGCTACCACCCATCATAACTGGCGGTTTAAGAAGTTTGCTAGGTCGCTTTTGGAGGCAGACTAGTATTTTACCCCTCCGCATTCGGCACCTCCCCTAAAATAGGGGAGGAATCCCAAGGCTAAAGTAATTCGTGCTAGTACGTGAAATTTGTGTCTATTTACGTCGCTCATTATTCGTCGGGCTTCTACAAATCAAACAATCCGCTAAATATGTGATGGATAATTCATAAACCCCGTCGGTACGTCCAATGTTTGAGGTATTAAAATCATAGGAAAACCCAAAGCGAAGACGTTCAAACTCCAAGCCTACCAATGCATTTACAGATGTTAGTAAATGGCTGTTGCCACTGTTTTTTGCAGGATTTGTGACGGCCATGGCTCCCAAAAACAACTTGTGAAGCTTTATAGTTGCAGCCAAATCCAAACGGTTGAATTGGCCTTGCTGCATGTAGTTTAGGGACAAAATCATGTCGTTATGGTCGTAATATTCAAATCTATAATTGCCGTGAATGGTATATAGGATATCCAGAGGCACGTTGGCATTATCTATAAATGAAATATTCGGCTGATTTAAATGCTTAACAGCCGCACCCAGCCATAAATCGGTATTGTTTCTTCTGTTTTTCTTATCAAAAACAAATCCTGCCGTAAAATCAAAAAAAACAATCCTATTATTTGCATTCGATGCTAAAGGATCGCCTGAAGCAGCACTAATGGTTCCGGCATTGATATTAATTTGGTCCGCAAGCAACAGATTTCTAAAGTTAAATGATTTCATACCGTAACCCACTTCTATAGCTGGCCTAAAATACCAATCGTTGGCCAAGGAAACGATGTACGCAAAGTTTCCGTTAAACTGAAAATGGTTGTAATTGGTACTGGTTTCATGCTGATTCAAAATACTAAAACCAACACCCATGCCATCTCGCGATGATTCCAACCAGGTATTCAAAAAGGCATATTGGGTATCCACCTGCAAATCCAAATGGGGCCATTGCGTGCGGTGCATCACTCCAAAATAGGTAGCTTGCTCAAACCCTGAAAATCCGGGATTCAAAGTTTCTGGCACCATAAAATATTGAGTAAAAATTGGGTCTTGCGCTTTTGCTTTGAAACAAAAGCAAACCAGTAGTGTGATGAAAAATAATTTCGCTTTCATTTCTTCTATTTTATTAGTACCACAACACCTTTATTCGTTATGGTCCTGCCGTAAAACGTCTCGCCTGAGAAAGTGTAATAGTAGTTTCCGTTTTCGGCTTCAGAGTCTTTAATTTTTCCGTCCCAGCCCCTTAAACTATTGCCTTCTTCGGAGTAAATCATACTACCCCAAGTGTCGTAAATTTCAAATTTCATATTGGACAACGCTATTTGAGCTGGGGCAAATCGTTCGTTTAAGCTGTCGCTATTTGGGGTAAAGGCATTTGGCACAATCAGGTTATAGCCTTTTTGAATTACCAAAGTGATGGTTCTTGTGTACACGCAATCAAAAGGATAGACCACTGTTTGCGTTACATTATATGTTCCTTCATTTTGATAGATATGTATCGGGTTTTCTTCATTCGAAATACTGCCATCACCAAAATCCCACGACACACCAACAAAATCACCGGTAGCTAAATTTGTAAATTGAATAGGGTCTTCAATGGAATAAAATCCAAAATTGGTGAATGCAAAGGAACTTATATCGAAATCAGGATCGCCAAGCTCTGGAATATCGACATTGTACGACAATGAAGTAGTGCAACCTAGACTATCCGTAACATCAATAATCACTAGGCCGTTGATATCCGTTTGCATTACCTCATTATTCACGCCACTTATGTTTCCACTAGACCAATTGATTTGATAAGGCGGAACGCCTCCTCTGGGTCTGGCCACAAATGACTGGTCAACCGTTTTTGCAGAGCAATCGAAATCGGTAATAATATCCACTTCAATTTCCAGAGGTTCAAACCTATTGATGGTAAAGTTTTTTGAAATAGTACAGTTATTGGCGTCGGTAACATTTAGGGTATAATCACCTGGAGGAATATTACTTAAATCCTCAGTAGTTGCCCCATTAGACCATTGATAAGTGAAGGGCAAAGTCCCCCCAGTGACAATAGCATTAATACTACCAGTATTGGCATCATCACAATCCAAAGCATCAGTTTTTGTCCCGGAAATATCCAAAGGTGCGGGTTCTGTAATGATAAAGGTTTCTGTAATGACACAGGGCTTTCCGTCCGTAATTGTCACCGTGTACGTGCCTGGGCCGATGTTGTTGCGTTCCACACCAGCGGTTGGATCATCATCCCAATTTAAATTAACAGGGTCAATGCCACCTTCTAAATTTAAAATAATTCGAGCGTCATTTGCTCCAAAACATGAGACGTTTTGAACCTCAGGGGTAATTCTAAAGATTGGAGGCTCAGCAATTATCACGGTGGCTTCTTTTACGCAATTGGTGGCATCCGTTACTGTAATAACATATGTTCCGGGTGACAGATTGGTTTGAGATATTCCTGAACCCAAATTACTCCAAGCCACATCATAGGGCGCATTGCCTCCGGTAATAGAATTGATGGTTATAGAAGCGTCGTTATCCCCATAACATTCAATTTCCGTAGCGGTAGTGTCAATAATGATTTCATCGGATTGATTGACAACTACTTCCAACATGGCCGAACAATTTGATCTATCCGTGACTGTAACATTATATGTTCCTGCGATCAACCCCGTTAAGTTTTGAGTTGTACTCGCAAAACTATTTGGCCCCGTCCAACTATAGGTATAATCAAAAACACTAGGGGAAGTTTCAAAAGGTCTTCCTCCAATGATATTAATATTTATTTCGCCGGTGGCTTCCCCAAAACAAATCACATCAACCTTGCTGTCAAGGGTAACCTGCAATTCGGGAGGTTCAACTATATCAAAACTTTGGATAATTGGCGTACAATTATTGGCATCTACCACTGTGATTTCATATAAACCAGGCCCTAAATTGGTCAGGTCTTCATCACTGCTGTAGGCCGTTCCGTTTCTTGTCCAATTATAGGTGTAGGGTGTCGTGCCTCCCGTAACCTCGATACTAATGGAGCCATCGTTTGCTCCAAAACAGGAAATGGTTTCGGCATCAAAATCGACTGAACTAAAAATAAGCTCGTCCGGTTCCGTTATTGTAAATGTTTCTGAAAATGGGCAACCGCCATCGTCCAAAATCGAGACGGTATAATCACCGGGTGCCAAATTGAAAATATCCTCGTTGGTACTGGTATAGCCTGAAGGGCCGGTCCAATTAATTTGATAAGGGTTTCCGGATGAAAACGGAACACCTCCAGATATGGTGATTTCTAACGAACCTCCGCTATCTAAATAGCACAAACTATTGTTTTGGATTGAAGTAATGCTGATTGAAGGGTTTACTGTGATTTCGACTTCAAAAGTTGCTCCAACACAGGCCCCTAAAGTCGGTGTAACCATATAAGTTACAGTTGCTGGATTAGTGGTATTGTTCACCAATGTTTGGGATATTGAAGTTTGAGGTGTGTTTTCTTGCGATGAGCCGGTAACGGCTCCTGCAGGACTTATAGTGGGAGCTGTCCAAGTGTAAGTTGTGCCTGCTGGGGCAATGTCTACGCCTGAACTGGTTGGACTAATATCAAAAGAAGTGCCACTACAAATCACATCTGTTTTATTGCTGATATTTGGCGTTTCATTTACAGTGTTTTCAGCTACTTCGGAAATAATTTGGGTGCATCCTCCTGAGGAGTATGTTATAATTACATAGTAATAAACTGTTCCTATGGTACCAGAAGGTGGAGTGTAACTCGTTCCTGTTTCACCACTAATTACTGTGCCAGAAGAAGTGTCATTCATAGTGTTGCTATACCACTGATATGACGGGGCACCTACGCCATTAGCTGTTGAAATAGACAGCGTATTGAAGCTTTCGCCAAAACAAATCGTTTCTGAAATAGGTTGGTTGGTAATCGTAGGAGCGGGGTTGACAATTACTTCCGAAACCGTACTAGTGACACCACAACCTGGATCCGTTTGCGAGATGACAACATAATAGTACTGAGTGCCAACGGTTCCCGTTGGAGGTGTATAAACCGCGTTTGTGGCACCTGAAATCGCAGTGCCCCCGGTGCTGTTATTGGTTGTATTGCTGTACCATTGATAGTCATAAGTGCTCCCAATACCTCCTGAAACCACTACTTCCAAATCCTGAGGCGTTGTACCTTGGCAGATGGTTTGGGTAGTCAAAGGTTGTGAAGTAATAATTGGATCATCCACAACAATAACTTCAGCAACTTCACTGGTAACGGGAGTACAACCGCTTCCACTGATTGAAACTTCAACATAGTAGTAATAGCTTCCCGCAACTGTAAAGGTTGGAGGCATATAGTTGATATTAGTGGCTCCGGGAATTAAAGTGCCTCCCGTATTTGCATTAGTGTTATTCGAATACCACTGGTATGACACTGTCCCCGTTCCTCCAGAATGTGTCACGGTTAAATCATTATTGATATCTCCGCCAACACAAATGCTTTGCGTAGGAAGTGGTTGGTTATCGATTTGAATACCGTCCACTATTTCAATACGGGCAACATCCGAAATAATTTCATCGCAGCCAGCTCCGGAGGTAAACCTCGCAATCACATAATAATAAGTCACCCCAACAGGAGTATTTGGTGGTGAATACGTTGCATTTGTTTCACCACCAATAGCTGTTCCTGATGTTGTATTGTTCACCGTATTACTATACCATTGATAGGTCGGTGTTCCTGGTCCGTTTACGGTGACTGATAAATCATTGATCGGGCCATTTTCACAAATGGTCTCGGATTGAGGCTGACTTGTGAATTCTGGTGCAGGATCAACAGTAATTACTAAATTAACTGGTGCGCCAGCACAATTGCCATTAAATGGTGTGATGGTGTAGGTAACATCCTCAGAAGTTGTATTCGAATTAAATATGGTCTGGGCGGGAATCGTGCTCGTAGTTCCGTTTGCAATATATCCTGAAACACCAGCAGGAGCAGTAGCCGTCCAAGAATAGGTTGTACCACTTATGGTTGAGTTTAAAACGGTTTCAACAGTAGACGTCCCAGAGCAAATGGTTTGGGTCAAGTCCGTATTGGTGATGGATGGAATTTCGTTTATTGTGAAATCTTCTGTATCCGTTGTTGTCCCGCAACTTGTCATGACGTTTAGGGTCACCGTATAATTTCCCGGAGTACTGTAGGCAATTGTTCCAGGATTTAGAGTGTTTGCAGTGGCTGGGGTCCCACCAGGAAAAAGCCATTCATAAGTGACAGTTTCCGAAGCAGGCGCGCAGGTGTCCACATTGGCAACTGGATCAATTGAAGCTGTGCCACAAAAATCTGCAATTGAATTAATAGCAACAGTAGGAGGTCGTTTTACTTCTACGGTTTCTGACTTGGAATCAGTCCCACAAGTATTAGTCGTGGTCAAGGTAAGCGTATATGTTCCTGCACTTATAAATTCAAAAGAAGGCGAAGCTGAGTTTTGATCCGTACCGTTGGTAAAGTTCCATTGCCCAAAAGTTGTCCCACAAAAGCCTGAAGTATAAGCTACTTCCCATAGATATGTTACGCCACCACAGCTATCCGTTAAATCGGTGGTGTTTGTTGCATCAATACCTAGTGGAGTACAGCCGTTATCAGAACTTAAAGTGAAATCGGCCACCAATTCCGGTTCAATACAGATGGTTTTAATAATTCGCTCTGTTTCACCACAAGAATTTACGGCGTATAATTCTACATCAAAATTTCCTGTTGAAGTGTAAGTATGTATTGGGTTTCTTTGGGTGGAGGTATTGCCATCCCCAAAATCCCAAAAATAGCCATCATTTACGGAGCAATTATTAGAATATCCATCAAGCGATGTATTATTAAATTGAACCGGGGTATTGACACAACTATTTGGTGGGTCTTCAAAAGCTACTTGCGGTTTTCTCAGAATAATGATAGGGCCTGCCGTTAAATTCGTTTGTCCACAGGAAGTGAGTATGTTCAAAAAAACAGTATAACTATTTGGGCAACTCGTTTCTGTATAGGTATGAGGTATTGGGAAATCTTCGGAATTTATGGGGTCAGCAGGGTCAAAATGTGTTGAGGATTCTAATTCTCCTTGAGTATAAGTTTCTGTCGTACCATCGCCATAATCCACAAAATAGACAGTGTCTGGCGGATTGGTAGCCCATGACCCAATGGCAAAGTCAATTGCATTAACCGGAAGACATAGATTTACCGTATTTCCAGGGTTTACTATGGCCCCCGTTGGGTTGCTTGAGTTTTTGATGAGATACCGCATGGTGTTATCGCAATTGGTGCCTCTACCCGTAATATCCATATTGAAAGAACCAAGTTGCGTATAAGTGTGCGATGCAGGGAAAGTGACTCCCGTTTCAATTGGGCTTCCATCACCCCAGTCGATATCAAAGGAGCCAATGCACGTAGATGTATTGCTTCCCATTCTAACATTAATGGTATAAGATGGATCCAAAGTATTATTACCACAATTATTAAAAGGGTCAAACTGGTTATCAGCATCAAAAAACTCCAGCCTTGGTTTTTGCCTTACATCAATCGTTTTGGTAATAGCCGATACACATCCGTTAGTATCAGTAACCGTAAGTGTTACATTAAAGGTTTGAGTGGCACAGCCCAACGCGTCAAAAACATGAGTGGGGTTATTATTGTTTGATGAATTGCCGTCACCAAAATTCCAACTATAGGTAAAAGGACTGGCTCCTGTAACATTAGTTGTAAAGTTTACAGGTGTTCCGGAGCAGGCATTGTCATTATTAAAAGTAAAATCTACAGTTGGCAAATCGTGAACGTTTACGGTTGCTGTTCCAGATACGTTCGCGGTTTCTGATGCATTATCCTCAACAGAAATCAATTGATAGGTAAACGTGCCCGCTGTTGCCGTACTAACAGGTAGATTTACAGTAGTGTTACTTCCTGCCGTTGAAATGGTTTGTTGTGCACCACCGTTTATTGTATAAGTAAAGGTATATGGCGCCGACCCAGCACTTCCAGTAAACGTTATTTGAGGATTGGGTGTACTATTGATGCAAACGCCAGTAGTCCCAGAAATAGATGCCGATGGTGGCAAAAGGAGGTTTATCTTGCTCCTTAAGTTTAAAGCAACATGTTCCTTTAAGGTACTCGCTAAATTGTGTTCAACATGATTTACGGCGAAGATGGATGCGATTATCAAGGCGGAATAAAGCGCAACACGAAATAATCTTTTTGGCATAGTCAGGAATAGGTTAATAGCAGCATCTAAAATAGATATTCTTTATAACCTATTAAACTAAATTTCGTGCTAATGTGGATTTTTTTCTATAAAATACCTAGTATTGGGTATAGATTTCAAAATGATGTTTATCATCCATAAGGTAAACCCATAATTGTTATATTTATGAACTAATTTGAATTATGAAAGCCCTAGTCATATCAGGAGGAGGAAGTAAAGGTGCCTACGCAGGAGGGGTTGCCCAATACTTGATGGAAGTTGAGGGGCGTGATTACGACATTTTTTTGGGCACTTCCACAGGAAGTTTGTTGGTGCCGCACCTTGCTGCAGGCGAAATTGATAAGATTTACCATGCCTATACTAATGTGCAACAGCATGATATCTTTAGTGTCAATCCTTTCGTTTTACGGAAAAAAGGAAAGCGGGAATTTGTTTCCATTGATTTCTTGAATGTGCTTTGGCAGTTTATTAAGTTTAAAAGGACTTTTGGTGAAAGTAAAGCGCTGAAAAAGCATATTAAAAAGTATTTCACCCGCAAGGAATACGATTTTATAAGAACGACCAAGGACGATGTTGTGGTTACGGTATCCAACCTTTCAAAAAATAGGGTAGAGTATAAGTCTATCAAAGATTATACCTACGAGGAGTTCTGCGATTGGATTTGGATTTCGTGCAATTATATTCCGTTTATGTCCTTGGCGAAACGGGAAGGTTTTGAATATGCCGATGGTGGTTTAGGTTGCGTAGTCCCTATTCGGGAGGCGATTTTAAGAGGTGCTACGGAAGTAGATGCCATTGTTTTAGAGGCCGAAACCATGGAATACAATAAGGTCTTAGGGAAAAATCCATTTTCGCTGATGATTAACCTTTTCGGGCATCTATCGGACCAACTAGAACGTAACGATGTCACTATTGGAAAACTTGCCGCTAAAAACAGAAACGTACAATTAAATCTATACTATACTCCATCAAAACTTACAGAGAACTCATTGATTTTCAACAAGAAACTGATGAGGTCCTGGTGGCAACAAGGCTGGGATTATGCCAAGCAAAAGAGTGGACAGGCGGATTCCAATGAGTTGCGGTTGGATAAATAGGATTGTTTTTAGTTGATGGTCATGGTTTGGGCATGCTTAAAACTACAAACCTTTTGACTTCTCATCACCACAATTCCCGAACCTCTTCCTTCAATATAGAAAGTGCCGCATCGCTAGGTGAGGGGCGTTCCATCATTTCGGTCAAAAGTACTTCACGGAGTTTGTCGGCTGAATCTGTTTTTTCCGAAAGGTTGGCTTTTCTAATCAGTTGCACCGTAGCACTTTTTGCAGTACTAATCACACTCCAGCACTTTTCTGAAACGTAGATTTGCTGAGTTAAATTGTGTTCCATTTCTTGTTGAATACTTTGTATCAATAATGCTTCGTAACTATCTTTATCAGAAGATGTTGGAGCTACTCTTATGAGCAATTTATTTGGAGAAATCCTTTCTAAGAAAAGCGTCAAACGCTCATAAGCCTGAAGGCGAAGTGGAAGAGAAGTAGCTTGTATGTCCTTTTTCAACAAAAACCTACGGCGACCATCTTCATTTTGGGTGTGCATTCTAAAAAAATGATAGGCAACAATACCCGTGATCAAAGCTGGAAGGGCATATAAAAATATCTCGATGATTCTGCTCGGCTCCATATGTTTTATATGTTTTTGGTTTTAGGGATACCTCCCAAATATACGCAATCTTTCAAATGTTGCATACTTTCAAAAGGGACGGGAGACTTATTATACATGTAGGTTTTATCCAACTCCTTTGATAAATTATGGTCATCTACATTCATTTCAATATCGCTCATTTTAAACTGACACGGATGTTCATATCCGGCAGCATGGGTAATTTCAATCAATTCTTTTCTAAAGGTTTTAAAATATTGTGCCAATCGCACCGATTTTAAAGAAGGATCAATGCCATTTTGCAACCACTTGCTTTGTGTGGCAATTCCAGTCGGACAGCGGTTTGTATGACATATTTGTGCTTGGATACAACCGATACTCAGCATGGCCTCACGTGCCACGTTAATACAGTCCACACCCATTGCAAAAGCCATGGCCGCCTTTGCTGGAAAACCCAGTTTGCCACTACCGATAAATACCACGCGTTCGCAAAGCCCCTTTGTTTTGAATAGCTTGTAAATATCCGCAAAGCCATATACCCAGGGCAATGACACGTGATCTGCAAAACTCGGAGGCGCAGCCCCAGTACCACCTTCACCGCCATCTATGGTAATAAAATCTGGACCTTTACCAGTTTTCAACATTAGATCTGCCAGCTCCTCCCATTGGTCTAATTTGCCAATGGCTGCTTTAATACCAACCGGTAGCCCGGTGTTTTCGGCAATATCTTCAATAAAATCCAGCATTTCTGGCACATTGGAAAACGCCTTATGGGTAGGAGGGGACAACACTGTTTTTCCTACTTCGACACCACGAATTCCAGCAATTTCCTTAGTAATTTTTTTTCCTGGAAGGACACCACCTTTACCGGGCTTTGCGCCTTGGGACAATTTAACTTCAATGGCTCTAACAAAAGGATTGTCTTCTACCAATTTTACCATCTTTTTCATGGAAAAATTACCATCCTCAGAACGCACGCCAAAATAACCCGTTCCGAAATGAAATACCACATCTCCACCATTACTGTGATATGGCGACAGTCCACCTTCACCTGTATTATGGTAGGCATCCACTAAGGCTACACCTTTGTTCATCGATTCTACAGCCTTTGCAGACAACGAGCCAAAACTCATTGCTGAAACATTAATGATAGAAGCCGGCCTGTAAGGTCTCTTGCGTTTATTGTAAGTCCCGATCACTTTTGCACATGGTAAAAAGGTGCTGTCTGTTACGTTCGGGTGTCCTTTTTTCAACTTAAAAGGCATCATCGCATTATTGATAAAAATGTGCTGATGCTCGTAAATATCCCTATCCGTACCAAAACCCTCATAATTGTTTTCTTTTTTAGAAGAGGCATACACCCAACTGCGTTCAATGCGATTAAATGGAAGTTCCTCTCTGTTATTAGCTACAAAATACTGGCGCATTTCCGGGCCAATACTTTCCAACCAATACCTTAAATGCCCCACCAAAGGGAAATTGTGGATTATAGTGTGTTTTTTTTGGAAAATATCTCTAAGTGTAATGATTGCCAATGCAATAATGATCCATAGCCACCAAGGCATAGAGGATAAAAACTCTAGAACGTTGTCCATATTTTGAATTTGAAAGTACGCCTAAAGATATTCAAAAAATATAATTCTGAATTGTTTATAATTATTGATAATTCTAACCCGATAAGCCACAAACATTGGTTATTTTCACTTATTGAAAAAGATTGAAATTTGAAATCATATTTAGACCAATTAAACAGCGCGCAGTTAGAACCCACCATTCAGATTGAAGGCCCAATGATAGTGATTGCAGGGGCGGGTTCGGGTAAAACACGCGTGCTTACCTTTCGTATTGCTTACATGATGAGCAAGGGGATTGACCCCTTTAACATTTTGGCCTTAACATTTACCAATAAAGCGGCACGGGAAATGAAATCACGTATCGCGGCCATAGTGGGCGATAGTGAGGCCAAAAACCTTTGGATGGGGACGTTTCATTCCGTGTTTGCCAAAATTCTTCGGATTGAAGCAGATCGGTTGGGCTATCCCAGCAACTTCACCATTTATGACACGCAGGATTCCGATAGGCTAATTGCATCTATCATCAAGGAAATGAATTTGGATAAGGATATTTATAAATATAAACAGATTCGTTCCAGAATTTCGTCCTATAAAAATAGTTTGATTACAGTGCGTGCCTATTTTCAAAACCCAGAATTGATTGAAGCCGACACCATGGCGAGAAGACCGCGGATGGGCGATATCTACAAAGCCTATGTGGACCGTTGTTTTAAGGCGGGCGCCATGGATTTTGATGATTTATTATTGAAAACCAATGAATTGTTGACCCGCTTTCCAGATGCTTTGGCCAAATACCAAAATCGATTTAAATATATTTTGGTGGATGAGTATCAAGACACCAACCATTCTCAATATTTGATCGTTCGTGCGCTTTCTGATAAGTTTCAAAATATTTGCGTGGTAGGTGATGATGCCCAGAGTATCTATGCGTTTAGGGGTGCAAACATCAATAATATTTTGAATTTCCAAAAGGATTATGATGATGTGAAGGTATTCCGTTTGGAACAAAATTACCGCTCCACCAAAAATATCGTCAACGCGGCCAATTCCATTATTGATAAAAACCAAACCAAGTTGGATAAAGTGGTTTGGACGGCCAATGACGAAGGAGCAAAAATCAAGGTGAATCGTTCGCTCACCGATGGGGACGAAGGGCGCTACGTAGCAAGTACCATTTTTGAGACCAAAATGCAGGAGCATGTGCCCAATAGTGAGTTTGCTGTTCTGTACCGTACCAATGCACAATCCCGTGCCATTGAGGATGCCTTAAGGAAACGGGATATCAAGTACCGTATTTATGGAGGCCTGTCCTTTTATCAGCGCAAGGAAATCAAGGATGTGTTGTCCTATTTGCGTTTGGTTATTAACCCTGCTGATGAAGAAGCTTTAAAACGCGTCATTAACTTTCCGCCACGTGGCATTGGGCAAACTACGGTTGACAAATTGGTTGTGGCGGCCAACGGTTTGGATCGCAGTATTTTTGATGTGATTAAAAACCTGGATAAAGTTGAGATTAAAATCAATTCCGGTACGAAAGCCAGGCTCGAAAACTTCGCCACATTGATTGAAAGCTATCAAGTGATGAACCAAAATGCGGATGTGTTTGAATTGGCTGAGCACGTCACAAAAAGTAGCGGATTGATTCGTGAATTCAATAAAGACGGTACGCCCGAAGGTGCAGCCCGAATGGAAAACATCGAAGAACTGCTCAATGGTATGAAGGATTTTGTGGAAGGGCAAAAGGAAATCGCGGATGCCACAGGTTCTTTAGCTGAATTTCTGGAAGATGTAGCTTTGGCTTCAGATTTGGACAATGATAAAGGGGATAGCGACCATGTAGCGTTAATGACTATCCATTTGGCGAAAGGTTTGGAATTTCCATATGTGTTTATCGTGGGATTGGAGGAAGATTTGTTCCCAAGTGCCATGAGCATGAATACGCGAAGCGAATTGGAGGAGGAACGTCGCTTATTTTATGTTGCCTTGACCCGAGCCGAGAAACAGGCCTATTTAACTTATGCTTTGTCTCGCTACCGTTGGGGAAAACTAATTGATGCCGAGCCGAGCCGTTTTATTGAAGAAATCGACGAGCAATATTTGGATATTGTGACGCCGATAGAAGAACGCCGATACAACCCCATGTTGGATGCCAGTATTTTTGGGGATGTGGAACCCAACAAGGTTTCGCCCAATAAGATTCGTTATAAACCTGCAAAGCAATTGCAACCGAAGAAGGGTACGCCCAGAAAAACTCCAGAAAATTTTCAAGCTACAGCTCCTAAAAATTTGAAGCCTGTTTCAAAAAGCAGTAACGGATCGGCCAATCTTTTTGATAGCAAATTGGCAGTGGGTAATATCGTTAAGCATATCCGTTTTGGAAAAGGTGAAGTCCTTAAAATAGAAGGCTCTGGAGCAGATACCAAAGCGGAAATAAAGTTTGAAACTGGAGGGAATAAAAAATTATTGTTGCGCTTTGCTAAATTAGAGGTGATTGGATAAATCCGTTTTCGGACAAAGGATTGCTTTTTCTGTCCATTACCGCCAGTTTTTTATAAAATAAGCATCAAATACATTAAACCTTTAATTTCAATAACAACCAAAACCTATTAATCATGTCATTTTTAAGGAATAGCTTATGAAACCTTTCATGCTGCTCATCTTTGTGTTTTTGTCAACGGCTTTGTACGCTCAACCTCCGGGTAACGGCATGCAGGGAGGTCGAGGCCAAGGTGGCGGACAAAGAGGAGGTCAGGGTTTTCAGGAGCGTCAAACCCCTGATTTTGATGCTTATAAACAGGCTGGGATTTTTTATTATGATGAAGCCGAGGTTGTGAAAAAGATTAAAATTAAAAAGAATAAAAACTTAGAAATCAAGGTAAAACAGGCCGTCATTAATTATAATTCCAAAATAGAGGAACTTAGATTTATGAATACCTACAATTTCGATACCTTGAATATTTATATGAATACTGCAAAGAACATAGCCATGGCCCTGCGTATTCAAAATATGATGGACGGTGGTCAAAGTGGAATGTCTCAACCCAATGAAGATAATCCCATGCGAACTGCCATGCTAGAAAGCCGGAAAAAAATCAGGCCAGTTCGTATGGAGGTGATGCGTCAAGAGGAAATCCTAAACAATAAGCTTTTGGAGTACCTCAATAAAAAACAATATGCCAGATGGCTAAAATATCAAAAGCGGATTAAGGAAACTTTGAACCCGAGAATGCCCTCTAGTAATTCGTCTCAAGGTGGGCCAAACAGAGGTGGAGGTGGTCAATTTGGTAATCGACAAGGCAACAGAATGCGATAAAGAAAGGAAATCATTTTACCATCCTTACTGAATTAACATGCCCATCACCATCATATTCCTTTACAGGGTTATCAGGATCCACTATCCATTTGCCATCTACGATAAACTTATAGTGGTGCTTGCCTCCTGAAAGGGGAAGAGTGTATTTCCAACCGTATTCTTTTCTTTCCATTTCCAGTTGGCGCTCGTTCCACCCATTGAACGAGCCTGCCAGTATTACTTTTTCAGCGTTTGTGTAACCTTTTAACTTAAAGGTTGTGTATTGTTTAATGTCTAAAACGGAATTATACTCGTGGAACTCATTCCTAGTTTTATTGGGGTTATGAGGGTCTTCCATCCACTGGCCGTCCACGATATAACGGTATTGATATCGGTCAGGCTTCATTTGCAATGTCAGTTCCCAGCCATCATCCGTTTTATTCATTTTAAATAAATGCTCGTTCCATTTGTTAAATGAGCCAGCAACAATCACTTTTTTGGCATCTTTATAGCCTTTTAATTTAAAAGTCGCATTTCCATCCTCATCTGGATAGGCCGTGTACATTTTCAGATTATAAATACCACGCAACCGTTTTCCATTTTTTAGGGCCTTGGAAGAATTGGGGTCGTATTTGGAAGGTTCCGCCCAATAGGCGTTATTGATGACATATTTAAATTCCCACGAAAATTCATCGTTAAAATCGTGGATGCTTTTTTTCAGTTCGAAAAGCGAATCGGAAACCTTTTGCATTTGCCAATGGTCCCGCGACCATAAATTGAAGTCACCTGAAACTGCCACGTTTACGATATCCAAATCGGCAAATTCTAAAATCTGACCGGTCTTTTCTTTTGTGAATTTGGAATAATCCCTTACATCAAACCTAAAAACAACGGTGTCGTTTTCGATTTTATAGCCTTTAAAATCTTGGCTCTGCGCCTGAAAATTTAAGATTACAAAAGAGAAAATTAAAAAGAAATATGCCGATAATTGCTTCATTGCGTACTTAACGGATAGGTGATAAAATACAATTTTTCTTTTTGATAATTGATTATGGTCCGTTTTTGTGCAAAAAATTCATAGCCTAAAATGCCATCCAGTTGCGTTCCAAAAGCTTCGTTCATGGCATTGAGATTTGTTAGCACGGTAAACATCGGCCCAAAATAAATGTTATCATTTAATTTAACACGATGCAATTTCCCTGCCAAAACATGAATGCTTTTACCGCTTACGCCCTGTAGTTTTAATCTTTTCTTTGGAATAAAGTAACGTCTCGCCTTTCTGTTGACGCTTTTATTGATTTGATTGAATTCCGCCCCAGTGTCAATTCCCAGTTTCACCTTTTGATTGTTGATAAAGCCGTTGACCACAATGGTATGTTTTTTTAATGTGAAATCGATGCTGTCCACGATTTTTTCCAAATACACTTTGTCGTTCAGCTTGTTACCGAATTTATCCACTTTAGTCAGCGTGATTTGGTTCAAATACAAATCGATGAAAACTTCGTAATCCTTTAGGATATTATAGCCAATTATACCTAATAATTTAATCTTTTTACTAGATTCAATGTGGGATAAATCGATAACGTCAGAAACCTTGTCATGATAGACAAAACCGTTCAAATCAAATTCCTTGACATATCTTCTGTAGGAATGGTCCAAAACTTGGTTTACGCCGGAAGTTTTGCTGGAATTTCGTTGGAAATCATAAAGCCTCCCAAAATGGACTCTATTCAAAATCATGGCTTCTGAGCCCGTATCGATAATAAAATTGCCTTTTTGATCCAATAGTTCGGCTTCCACAACCATTAAATGATCCACCAATTTGAAAGGAATTCTGGTGGTATTTTCATTAAGAATCTCAGCCTTTGAAAATAGAATAGGAGGGTTGTAGCCCCCATTGGCAAAAGTGTTGCAAACGTAAAGAAAGAAAAGGGTTATGGTTAAAATTGGCTGTCTCATATCTTATAGACTACCTGAGCCTCAAAATGTTACATGCTATTACAAATACGTTTCGGTAAAGGCTTTTAGTTTTGTCCAAGTATCCAAAAGCAAAACTGCATCGTCCCAACCGTGTCCGGCATTTGGATAAAGGGTAAATTCATGGGTTACCCCGAGCAATTCCAGTTTATCTCTCAAATCCGTACCTTGGGTTGTTGGGATTAAAGGGTCCTGGCCTCCGTAAAACAAAATCGTCGGGGGAGCTGTGGCCGTAGCTTGATGCAAAGGACTGACCTCTTCTAAAAACTCAAGAGAGGTATCCGTAAGGTACAAATCCAGCAGTTCCGCAAGTGCTGGATCGGAGTTGTTCAAATATGCAGGGTCTTTAAGATTTGTTGGCCCTACGATACTGCAGACCATGTCTACTTTGCTATTGGTGTCAAAGGCATAACTCCATAGTAATGATAAATGAGCCCCAGCACTTGTCCCTGTGAAACCAATGTCTTCTGAAATCGTGTAGTTGACCTTACTTTCTTTCAAGAAGTTGACCAAACTGGTAATGTCCTCAATCTGCATCGGGTAGGGTCTGGTGTTTTCGTCTGCCAGTCTGTAATTCATGTTTACGATTGCAAGATTTGGAATGTTCTGCTGAAACAATTGCCTTATGAGTTCCATAGAACTTTTGTCTCCGGATGTCCAGCCACCACCGTGGATCAAAATCATAATCTTGGTGTTTGCATTTCTATTTGCAGGCAGGTACAAGTCAAATTTCTGGCGTTCATGATCCCCATAAGAAACGTCCTTTGCCTCGTAAGGCACTGAGGCGTCCAGTACCTCTATTGGAGTGTCAATGACCGCTTCGACAAAATTATCCTCATTACACCCAACAAAAACAACTAAAAAGATAATACTTAAAATAAAACGCTTTAAAAAATCCATAAGTTCAAAAATTTATGACCAAGGCATTAAAATAAATACTTAATTTGTAAACACAGGAGCAATATACATATTATGGCCGAATTTGTTAGGATATATGAGGAAAACCCAAATCCACGTGAAATAGATCGCGTTGTACAGGTGCTGAAAAAAGGCGGTGTCATTATATATCCAACGGACACGGTTTATGGGTTGGGCTGTGATATTACTAACATTAAGGCTCTGGAAAAAGTGGCAAGGATTAAAGGCGTAAAGTTGGAGAAGGCTAACTTTTCGTTTGTGTGCCACGATTTAAGCAATCTCAGCGATTATGTAAAGCAAATAGATACATCGGTGTTTAAAATTTTGAAAAGGGCATTGCCGGGACCATACACGTTTATCCTTCCAGGTTCTAAATCATTGCCTAACCCTTTCAAGAAGCGAAAGACAGTAGGTATCCGGGTGCCCAATAACAATATTGCGCTAGATATCGTAAAACAACTTGGCAACCCAATCATTTCTACTTCCATTCATGATGAAGATGAAATTTTGGAATATACTACAGACCCGGAATTGATTTTAGAAAAATGGGACAACCTTGTGGATTTGGTGATTGACGGAGGTTACGGGGGAAATGAACCTTCTACGGTTATTGATTTATCCGAGGACGAACCCATTGTTCTTAGGGAAGGAAAGGGTAGCTTGGAGATTTTTTAATTTTTTTGGGCGCTACCCCGAGTACTCGGGGTCGGGCTTTTCACTATATCTTTTTTGCATTAATCTTTATCAAATCCAGATTGCATCAATAAAAGTTGCATGTTATTTGTTTTTTCAGTTATTGTTTTTTCGGGCAAAAAAGGATGCCGTTGCAATCCCTAGCGCAGAAGAAAAGTCTGTATTTATTTAGAAACACGTACAATTTTTTATTATTTTTTCCTACATTTAAGTTCTCCTTATAAGAATCATTAGCCATTAAAAAGAAAACGACGTTTGAACAAACAAACGTCGTTTTAAATGTTTTTGATTGTTTGCCAGTGAGATGTTACTAAAAAATAAAGATGATGCTAAAACATAACGACTACCGAAGCAGTCGTTTAGAATTTTCTGTGGCTTTTAAGCCTTGTTGTGAATTGTCTTTCAGAATTGTAAAAATAAGAAAAAATATAATATGTCAAAATTAGGATTAGATTTAGGAAGTTCATCATTAGGATGGGCAATTAGAAATGATGACCAAATTTCCAATAAAGGAGTTGTTACATTTTCATCTGGGATGGTGAAAGGACAAGGAGGCTATAGTTCGCCAACACGAGATAGAAGAGAAGCACGTTCAAAACGGAATCTGATTAGGGCAAGAAAGTATAGGAAATGGAAATTGCTTGAAATTCTATGTGACAGAAATTTTGTTCCGTTAGAGATTGAAGAATTGGAAGTTTGGAGCACTTATAAAAAAGGAAGGGTTAAAAGATTTCCAGAAAATGAAAAATTTCTTAGTTGGTTAGCTTGTGATTTTTCATATCAAGATGGCGAGAAATATAAAAACCCCTATGATTTAAGAGTCACGGCATTGGACAAAAAATTAACAAAACATGAATTTGGAAGAGTATTATATCATTTAGTTCAAAGAAGAGGCTACAAAGATATAGGTGAATCCGATAAAGAAACTGAAAACCAGATAAAACGAAGAGGGGAGAGCGGGTTTCAAAAAGCATTAGACAGTAACAGGACAATAGCAGAAGCCCTAAAAAATGAATTTTTAGCTAAAGGTATAAGGGCAAGAAATGAGTATCCATACCGCGAAGAGTATCAAAAAGAACTTGAACTGATTTGCAAAGCACAAGGTTATGATATTTCTAAAGATGGCAAATACGGATATTACGATTCGTTTGTCCTGAGCTTATGGAAAGCTATTATTTGGCAACGCCCATTGCGTTCCCAAAAAGGAACTATCGGAAAATGTTCTTTAGAACCCTCTAAATTAAGAAGCCCTATATCTCATCCTATTTTTGAGATTTCTAGAGCGTGGCAATTTATAAATACCATTAAGTTTTATGATGAAGAAGGTGAAAAACAAGATTTACCCCAAAATCTAAGAGCGTCATTATTCAATGATGTTTTCATAACAAAAGACAATTTTAAGTTTGAAGTTGTTAGAAAATATCTTGATAAAAAACTAAAACAAAAATCTAAATATAACTACCCTATTAGTCAAAAAACGGGTAAATACGAAACAAGTGTTTCAGGTATGCCTTTTTGCAATGGAATAATCAAGGTTTTTGGGGAAGTGGCTTACAATGCTCTAATACAACTGGAAAATCACAACATTGGTAATGCTCCAAAGATTATAAACGGATATTCTATTCTTGATATTTGGCACGCTATTTTCGATTTCGATGAAGAATATCTTGAAGAATTTGCAATTGAAAAACTTGGTGTGGAAAATATTATAGTAAAGCGAAATAAAAAAGATGTTTCCTTATCTCCATTGGTTATTTTAAAAAATCGACTGACTGTTGGATATGGTGATTTGAGCTTAAAAGCCTTAAAAAAAATTATTCCCTTTTTAAAGGAAGGGTATTTGTACAATGAAGCAGTTGTTTTTGCGAAACTTCCAGAATTACTAGGAGAAAACTGGGAACATCAAAAAAGTACTATTTTAAAATTGGCAAAACAAAGTCAGGAGCTCTATAGTCGGTCAAAAATGGTTATTGGTATTTGTAATAATCTAATTGATGCATACAAAGGTGAAGTAGAAGATTGGAAAGATACGGGGGCGCCTGTTAGAGCATGGAAAGATTTTGAGTATTTATTAACAGAAGATGATAGAAAGGATATTGTAAATGCATGTATTGGTTATTTTGGAGAGGCTACTTGGGGTAAAAAAGAAGATAAAGATGCTATAATATCAGAAGTAAGAAGGGAATACCAAGAATTTTTCTTCGATTCTAAAAGAGCTTATAGAGAAGTACCTAATTTAACCAGCATATTTAATTCATTGTTATATGAAAATAATATTATCATGAATGGTAAATTGTATCATCATTCAAATAGAAAAAATATCTATGGTACTAAAGTAAAAGACAAAAAAACTGGAAAAGATATACTACCAATTCCTTTAATAGATAGTATAAAAAATCCGATGTTCAATAAAGCATTGAGTATTTTAAGGCGATTGGTAAATGAACTTATAAAAGAAGGCAAAATAGATGAAGATACCGAGGTTGTTGTTGAAGTAGCAAGAGATTTGAATGATAATAACAAACGGGCAGCTATAGAACGTTATCAAAGAGAAAGAGAAACAAAAAGAGAAAAAATAAGACAGTTTTTAGCTGAGTTTAAGGAGAAAGAAGGTAAATCATTTAATGTAGAACAGGGTATTCGTGATTTTGAATTGTGGAATGAACAGATTTTTGAAGAGGCCTTTGATGAAACTGGAAAAAAAGTAACAAATAATACTACTAGTGAAATTTTAAGAGAAAAAAGTGCAATAAAACGTTATGAACTTTGGAAAGAGCAGGAAGGTCAATGTATGTATACTGGAAAAATGATTTCCATTTCAAAGCTGTTCTCTAATGAAATTGATATTGAGCATACTATACCCAGAAGCCTTTTGCCTGATAACACAATGGCAAACCTTACAGTATGTTATGCCAAATACAATCGGGATAATAAAGGTAAATTAATGCCTTATTATTGTGAAAACTATTCAAAAGACGTTGTTGAAATAGGCAGTGCAATACAGCCTAGGTTAAGGGCTTGGGAAAAAATTAGAGATAATTATAAAAATCTTTATGAAAGCAGAAGAAAACCATCGGGAAATGAAGATGAGAAAAAAAAGAACACGCGCATTCAAGAAAAGCATTATTTTAGAATGCATTTCGATTATTGGAAAGATAAAGTAGAACGTTTTACCGCAGACCAGATTAAAGATAGTTGGGCAAGAAGACAATTAGTGGATACGCAAATGGTAAGTAAGTATGCCCGTGAATTCCTCAAAACTTATTTTAAAAAAGTAGTTGTTCAAAAAGGAGAAGTTACAGCTCAGTTTAGAAAGATATATGGATTTCAGGAAGCAGACGAGATAAAAAGTAGAAACAAGCATACGCATCACGCTATAGATGCAGCTGTGTTAACCCTTATTCCTTCAAACAGTAGTAGGAGAGATGCTCTACTTAATAGAATGTATGAAAAAGATGAAAGAGAGGGTAAACAGTTTACAGCTAAACCCTACAATGGATTTAGCTCTCAGGAACTAATTCAAAAAACAGAAGGCCAAACCATAATCGTTAATTATGAAAAAGATAAAATTTTACAACAAACAGTTAGAAAAATTAGAAAACGCGGCAAACTGCAATACGTTAAAGATAAAAATGGCAATTACCTTACGGATGAAAAAGGAGAACGTGTTGTCAAAAAATCGCAAGGAGATACCGTAAGAAGTACGTTGTACAAGCAAACATTTATTGGTAAAATAAGAGATGTAGACCGTTTTACAGATGGTCAACCCATACGCCAAAATGGAGATTGGAAATATAAAACAGGGGGTGAGGAATTTATTTTTACAGAACGTAAACCATTAAAAGATGTATTATCTAAGGTTGATGATATTATAGATCCTGTTATTAGGGAAATAGTTAGGACTCAAAAAGGAAATGCTGTAGACCCTCAAGGAAATAAAATTAGGCATATAAGGGTAAAATCAAAATCGGGTCAAGTGGTTAAAGAACGGGTTAATTATCGTTCGGAACATGATTATAAGAATTATTACTATTCTGCAGCAGGCTCATTACCTTATGCTATTATGTGTGAAAAAAGCATAAAAGGAAAGATTGAACGAAAAATGATTCCTGTCGCTTCTTTTGAAATTGCCAAAGTCTTTAAGAAGTATAAAAAGTTTACCCCCTTATTGTATATTGAAATGTGCCATCCCGAGTTAAAAGAATACCCAGATGTTAAATTATTGAAAGTTGGCCAAAAGGTCTTGGTTTTAAATAACGATGGGGATTATGAAAATAGAAAGGACTTGGGATTTCAAAAAAACAGATTGTACCGTATAACACAGTTTAAATATGATGGCAGTAAAATTATGTTGCAATATCATTTAGAAGCTCAATCTAAATCTGATATAGATGTACAAGTGAAATCGATTAAAAGCGAAATTGTCCAGAGAAAGGAAATAGAGCTTGGAATTCCATTAATAATTGAAGATAAAACTATTGAAAATGCTACTGACAGAAAAAAAGATTATCAAAAAAAATTGAATAATTTTTCTGAAAGGTTGAAGCGGATAGAAGGGGTTTCAAGTACAGTTGTTGTAAAAGAACTTAAAAATGAAATCAGCAAATATAAAACGGAATCATCTTCTATTTTAATCGAAGGGCAAACCCCAATTTTAGGATTAAGTAAAAAGAGTTGGAATTTATTATATGAGAATTACGATTTTGAGGTATCAATACTAGGAAAGATAAAATGGCTAGATTAATATGATAAAACGCACCCTATTCTTCGGAAATCCCGCCTACCTAAGCACCAAAAACGAACAGTTGGTAGTAAATTTTCCGGAGGAAAACAAAAAAGAAAAGACCATTCCCATTGAGGATTTGGGCTATGTAGTACTTGAAGACCCGCAGATTACTATCACGAATGGATTACTGAGAAAATTGGTGGAGAACAAAACAGCGGTCATCACTTGCGACAAGCAACATTTACCATGTTCTTTATTACAACCATTGGTGGGGCATACAGAGCAAACAGAACGTATGCGCTATCAACTTAACGCCAGCGTACCACTTAAAAAGAACCTTTGGCAGCAAACCGTTGTGGCAAAAATTGATAACCAAGCCAATCATTTTTTGTTAAGAAATAAAAACGCTTTGCGATTAAAACGGTACGCAAAAGCCGTAAAAAGTGGCGATTTAGGAAACGAAGAAGCTTTGGCCGCCGCCTTTTATTTCCAAAATCTGTTTGATATTGATGGATTTAGCAGAAACCAAAAAGGCGTACCTCCAAACAGCCTGTTAAACTATGGTTATGCCATTCTACGCGCCGTGGCCGCAAGGGCCTTGGTCAGTAGCGGCCTGTTGCCTTCGGTGGGCATTTTTCACCATAACAAGTATAATGCGTTTTGTTTGGCGGATGATGTTATGGAACCCTATCGGCCTTTCGTGGATGCTATAGTGTATGATATTGTGGAAACAGGCTGCCAATTGGAAGATCTTAATAAAGGCATAAAATCCAATTTGTTGATGATACCTGCTGTGGATGTAGTGATCGACGGTAAACAAAGCCCTTTAATGAACGCTATGAGCCGAACCACGTCCAGTCTGTATGAATGTTTTGAGGGTAGCAGGCGTAAAATTCTTTACCCAGAATTCAAATCATCATTGGAAGCCTTCGTAGGATAAAAAATGGAAAGCAATTATGGAATCATACCTAACCCGATTAAACCAATATAGATGTATGTGGGTACTGGTGTTTTTTGATTTGCCAACTGATACAATAACCGAACGCAGGGCCGCAACACGATTTAGGAAAAATCTTTTGGATGATGGTTTTGGGATGTTCCAGTTCAGTATCTACACACGGTTTTGCCCTAGCCGTGAAAATGCGTCGGTACATATCAAACGTACTAAAAGGGCATTACCCAAAAAAGGAAAGGTTTGTATTATGCAGATAACCGATAAGCAATTTGGCATGATGGAACTCTTCCACGGGCAAAAAGAAGCCGAATTAGAACCTCCAAGCCAACAACTTGAGCTTTTTTGATCATACGCTTCTAATTCCTTCCCCTGATTAGGGGAAGGTGGTTTCGGTTTGAAAAACCGGAATCGGAAGGGGTGTTTAACCTATAAACCATTGTTCTTCCAAATCCTACCGCCGTACATAAAAAACAGGATACCAGCCTGTTACAGCAAGTATCCTGTGAATTCTCCATAAATTTAAAGAACTGAAAGCAATTCACAACCAGGACATACTTACCCCGCTTACTGCTGGGCCTGTGAATTCTCCATAAATTTAAAGAACTGAAAGCAATTCACAACGGCATCGCTCTTTTTGTTGAGACACAACTACCTGTGAATTCTCCATAAATTTAAAGAACTGAAAGCAATTCACAACGGTCAGTTCCTTTTAATTAAGGTCGTTGCTCCTGTGAATTCTCCATAAATTTAAAGAACTGAAAGCAATTCACAACTACTTGTTATATTAGTGCTAATTGACACACCTGTGAATTCTCCATAAATTTAAAGAACTGAAAGCAATTCACAACTTTTTCTTCTAGCGTTTTTATTTCTTTTTCCCTGTGAATTCTCCATAAATTTAAAGAACTGAAAGCAATTCACAACTTCCAAGATGTCATGCCTACTAATCCAGAACCTGTGAATTCTCCATAAATTTAAAGAACTGAAAGCAATTCACAACACCACTTTGTAAGCAATGGGAAAGGCTTATCCTGTGAATTCTCCATAAATTTAAAGAACTGAAAGCAATTCACAACGCATTCCGTCAGTCAGTTTTATAGGCTCTCCTGTGAATTCTCCATAAATTTAAAGAACTGAAAGCAATTCACAACTACTGCCATCGTGGAAGCACAGGCGCAAAACCTGTGAATTCTCCATAAATTTAAAGAACTGAAAGCAATTCACAACAACGACGCTTATCTCTTCCATTTCAATACCCTGTGAATTCTCCATAAATTTAAAGAACTGAAAGCAATTCACAACATATAATTACGAATTATTCCTAACGTTAGACCTGTGAATTCTCCATAAATTTAAAGAACTGAAAGCAATTCACAACTTATGATGTATTGCAACGGGTGTTTGGATACCTGTGAATTCTCCATAAATTTAAAGAACTGAAAGCAATTCACAACGTAGCTGTAAAATTACCTGTTGTCCTTTCACCTGTGAATTCTCCATAAATTTAAAGAACTGAAAGCAATTCACAACATTTCGTCAATAATATCATCGGGGTCGATACCTGTGAATTCTCCATAAATTTAAAGAACTGAAAGCAATTCACAACTATTGGCAGGGTAGACTGCAACAAAAAAGTCCTGTGAATTCTCCATAAATTTAAAGAACTGAAAGCAATTCACAACTTTAAGGCTTCCTTCATGCTTTCGCCGTAACCTGTGAATTCTCCATAAATTTAAAGAACTGAAAGCAATTCACAACATGACAAAATTTGTATTAGCCAATCATCACCCTGTGAATTCTCCATAAATTTAAAGAACTGAAAGCAATTCACAACGGAAATATGAAAACGGTAAAATAATGCAGCCTGTGAATTCTCCATAAATTTAAAGAACTGAAAGCAATTCACAACTTTACGTACGGATCTAATACATCTACCATGCCTGTGAATTCTCCATAAATTTAAAGAACTGAAAGCAATTCACAACTGGCATTATTGCAAGGTGTAATTAGTGGTTCCTGTGAATTCTCCATAAATTTAAAGAACTGAAAGCAATTCACAACTCCAGTCTTCCCGTTGCGATGCGGTCAAACCCTGTGAATTCTCCATAAATTTAAAGAACTGAAAGCAATTCACAACCTTGTTGGGGTCGAATTTCCACGCATACGCCCTGTGAATTCTCCATAAATTTAAAGAACTGAAAGCAATTCACAACACAAAGAGCGTTGATACAAGCAGATATTAACCTGTGAATTCTCCATAACCCTTCGACAGGCTCAGGGCAGGATTTAAAGAACTGAAACCTAAACAGGAAACTTCTACAGGCTATGGCAAAAGCACGTTGCAATTCCCTTCTGTTAGACCAGTTAGATCGCTCCGAGGTTCAGCGAAGCTAAAGCAATTCACGACGGAAAGACATTTGACGACAAAAAATTCCCCTTGAATTCTCCATAACCCTTCGACAGGCTCAGGGCAGGATTTAAAGAACTGAAACCTAAACAGGAAACTTCTGCAAGCTATGGCAAAAGCACGTTGCAATTCCCTTTTGTTAGACCAGTTAGATCGCTCCGAGGTTCAGCGAAGCTAAAGCAATTCACAACAAGGTAGTCAAGATAAGTTAACAGCTTCAACCTGTGAATTCTCCATAACCCTTCGACAGGCTCAGGGCAGGATTTAAAGAACTGAAACCTAAGCAGGAAACTTTCTGCAAGCTATGGCAAAAGCACGTTGCGATTCCCTTTTGTTAGACCAGTTAGATCGCTCCGAGGTTCAGCGAAACTAAAGCAATTCACAAAAAAGCCCAACCGAAACGATTGGGCTTTGAACAATTCAATATCTTTATGACTTAGTTGCCTCCGGCTTCAAGGTTCTTCATTTCCTTTTCAACCAATTCGTAGAATTGATCCAATTTGGGAAGTACTACGATACGCGTACGTCTGTTAGTGGCTCTGTTTTCAGCGGTATCATTGTCTACAAGCGGCACATACGAACTGCGTCCAGCGGCTATTAGCCTCCCTGGGTTTACTTCAAGTTCCTCTAAAACACGTACTACGGAAGTGGCACGTTTTACACTTAAATCCCAGTTGTCCAACAATACGCCACTCTGGTAAGATCTGCTGTCTGTATGTCCTTCAACCATACACTCAAAATCTGGTTTTGCGTTAACAACTTTCGCTACTTTTGCCAATACTTCCTTTGCTCTTGTCGTTACATTATAACTTCCACTTCTAAAAAGCATTTTGTCCGAAATTGAAATAAAAACAACGCCCTTTTCAACATTTACTTCAATGTCAGGATCATTAATGCCAACTTCTCTTTTAAAGCTAGTTACTAATGCCAATGTCATACTGTCTTTCTTCGTCAGGGCATCTTGCAAACGAGTAATCTTTAAATCTTTTTCCCTCATGCTTTCCAGGGTTTTTTCAACATTAGTAGCACTTGTTTTAGTTAAGGTTTGGTAGGTTTGAACATTATCCCTCAAATCGGCAACTCGCTTTTCCAGCTCAGATGCTTTTGCAGTTGCGGCTGCTTTTTCCTCTAAACAACTATTCAATTTAACAGTTGCTGAATTCAATAAATCTTGTGTTTCTTTTTGTTTTTCCTGAAGGGCTAAAAGCTCCTTTTTGGATCCAC
The DNA here is from genome assembly GCF_042684665.1 of Hyunsoonleella rubra. Taxonomy (NCBI): domain Bacteria; kingdom Pseudomonadati; phylum Bacteroidota; class Flavobacteriia; order Flavobacteriales; family Flavobacteriaceae; genus Hyunsoonleella; species Hyunsoonleella rubra. Next base: position 470,110 of record NZ_JBHULY010000039.1, read on the forward strand.
AGGAACTAAATAATACGAATAGTGCGGACAAACTAAGTAATAGTGCTTTCTTCATAATGTTATTGGTTGTTTTTCGGATTAAAAATTTGCAATATAATTTTGGCTAAAATATATAAAAAACAGTTGAATTTAAAAGGCTTAACAAAACTTTTACTAACCGAGTTATAAACTTTTGTAAAACCTTTTTCTATTTACGAAATAATCCCAGACAATGGATGTGCATTGGTAATATTTTATTTTCCTGGGAGCAGCTTTTCTCTGTTTTAGAAGAAGCGGAAGATGACCATAAAACCTGATGTGAGCCTTTATTATGGCGACTATATGTGCAAACTTAAACCCCAAAAAGAACTTCATGCCAGCAATACCATCCAACAGTAACCTTATAAGCACAAGCATAAAAACATTTCCTTTTGCATTTTTGACCAAAGTATAAAGACTATTTCGAAAATTAAGGTAAGTCTTTTTTGGACTAAGGTTGCTAAGCGTAGCCCCTCCAACATGATACACCGTTGAACTGCCAACGTACAGAATGTCATATCCTTTATTCCGTGAACGCCAGCATAAATCGATTTCTTCCATGTGGGCAAAGAAGAATTCATCTAAGCCTTTTAGTTCTTTATAAACCGATCTTCGTATAAACAAACATGCACCAGAAGCCCAAAAGATGGGTATAGTATCATTGTATTGACCTGAATCCCTTTCAACAGTATTAAAAATTCTACCCCTACAGTACGGATATCCAAATTTATCTATAAAGCCACCTCCAGCACCAGCATATTCAAAATGATCTTTCCTTTTAAAATCTAATATTTTGGGTTGAATTATGGCAACATTCGCATTGCTTTTAAAGGCGTTTTCAATAGGGGAAAGCCAGTTTTCAGTCACTTCAACATCACTATTCAACAAACAGAATACATCATCTTTTATATGCCTGAGGGCATCATTATAGCCTTTTGAAAACCCACCATTGACTTTGTTTTGAATTATTTTGACCGATGGAAAGTTCTTCTCAACAAAAACAATGGAATCATCAGTTGACGCATTATCAGCCACATAAATATCTGCGCCTACTGAGTGGTGTACCACTGATGGCAAAAACTGCTCCAACAATTTCTTGCCATTCCAATTTAATATAACGACTGCTATTTTCATCTTTCGTACAAAGGCATATCTCTTAAAAAGTGATACCGTTCGTTTTCAAAGTCCATTTCGCAATAATAATGATTTAATCCGTTAGTAACCATCAAAACATCTGCCTTCAATTCTAAATTATAACGGGCTATTTGGTCAAAAACGTTTTGGTCTATTTCAATATTTGGGGCTTTACATTCTACAACAATTTCAATCTCCCCGTTGGGCTTGAACACCACGATATCATACCGTTTTTTTAAACCGTTCACCTTCAATTCCTTTTCAACATTAATCAAGGATTTGGGATAGTTTTTGTCTTCAATTAAAAAATGCACACAGTTTTGGCGTACCCATTCCTCAGGTTGCAAAACCACAAATTTTTTGCGAATGATATCAAAAATGAGAACTTTATTTTCGCTATTTTTGAATCGAAACTGGTATGAGGGGAAATTCAATTTGTGCATCCAACAAATGTATCATTATAATGCCATTTTATTGCTTTTCATTGAAAATTTTATAGGATTTGGACGAGGTTAAACAATTGGCGACCGATATAAAAAATCGGCAACTTAAGCCCATTTATTTTTTAATGGGTGAAGAACCGTATTACATAGATAAGATTTCAGATTTTATAGAGAACACAGTCCTAACTGAAGCCGAAAGAGGTTTTAATCAGATGGTGCTTTACGGGCGTGATATTTCGGTAGAGGATATCGTAAGCAACGCGAAACGCTATCCCATGATGGCCGAATATCAGGTGGTAATCGTTAAGGAGGCGCAGGATTTATCCCGAACCATTGAAAAATTGGCCAAATACGCTGATAACCCTCAGCCGACTACAATTTTGGTTGTGAATTATAAATACAAAAAAATTGATAAGCGCAAAGCTCTTTATAAGGCACTTAAAAAAACAAGTGTGGTTTATGAAAGTAAAAAACTATACGAAAATCAGGTAGCCGATTGGATTAGAAGGGTTTTGTCGCCTAAGGGATATGCCATTACCCCAAAGGCAGCCCAAATGTTGGTGGAATTCTTGGGTACGGATTTAAGTAAAATTAATAATGAACTTGATAAGCTTCAGATCATATTTCCGAAGGGCCATCAGATTACACCGGAGGATGTGGAAGAAAACATAGGCATCAGTAAAGACTACAATAATTTTGAGCTCAGGAAAGCAATTGGGGACAGAAATGCTGTTAAGGCGTATCAAATAGTAAATTATTTTGCTGAGAACCCAAAGGACAATCCCATGGTGGTCACGGTGTCTTTATTGTTTAATTTCTTTTCCCAATTGTTGCATTTTCATGGATTAAAGGATAAATCACCAAGGAGTGTGGCATCAGCCTTAAAGATTAATCCCTATTTTGTCAATGAATATGTCACGGCCGCAAGAAACTACCCCATGCGAAAAGTGAGTGCAGTTGTTTCTACTTTAAGGGAATTCGATGTAAAAAGCAAAGGGGTGGGGGCAAATGCTGTTCCCCAAGGAGATTTATTAAAAGAATTATTGGTTAGGATTTTAAACTGATGGATGTAGCCATACACGAGAATTGGAAAGGGTATTTGCGGGAGGAGTTTGAAAAACCTTATTTTTCAGAATTGGTTGCATTTGTAAAGCAGGAGTACACTTCCCACCAGTGTTTTCCACCTGGAAAGGAGATTTTTAACGCATTTAACCATTGCCATTTTGAGGATGTCAAGGTTGTGATTATCGGACAGGATCCTTATCATGGTCCTGGGCAAGCCAATGGGTTGTGTTTTTCTGTTCGGGACGGTATTATGCATCCGCCTTCACTAATTAATATTTTTAAAGAAATTGAAGATGATTTGGGGGTTCCGTATCCAAAAAGTGGAGATTTGTCCCGGTGGGCAAAACAGGGTGTCCTCCTATTAAATGCTACATTAACCGTTCGGGCCCATCAAGCTGGAAGCCATCAAAAAAAAGGGTGGGAAACTTTTACGGATAACGTTATCAGATGTATTTCCGAAGAAAAGAAAGATGTGATTTTTTTACTCTGGGGAGGGTATGCCAAACAAAAATTAAAGCTGATTGACTCTTATAAGCATAGAATACTTACCTCAGGTCATCCGTCACCATTGAGTGCCAATAGGGGCTATTGGTTCGGCAATAAACATTTTTCCAAAGTTAATGCCTTACTCAAGTCATACAACCAAAAAGCTATAAATTGGTAGGTGTTTTAGCTTCCGGTAGGTGCTAAATCCCGGCTTTCCGATTCTACTTCTAACTTGGTGTTTAGCTTAATTGGAGCTTCAGTTGGAGTATTCAACTCTCTAAGTACACGCTTTTTGGCAGACTTAAAATACGAAAAACTGAAGAACAGGACATTAAGGGCTATTAGGGACAAAATTAGCAAAGTAATGTTCAATAACATAGGCATAGTTCATTGTTTGGTCGATAAAAGTATATAAATTTTCGATGAAATACAAATTTTACCGATTAAACTGTTAAAATCTTCACAAATCTATAAAAAATATCCATAACCGCAATACGTACATGTACGTAATAAATTAAAATCAGTTTCATTTTTAAATCCTTCTAGTAGCTGTATCAAATAAAACAATTATTTTTGGTCAAAATATTCAAACGATGGATGAACCTAAATGGGAGATCGCAAAGGAGTTCGAAGATATCACCTATAATAAATATAATGGGGTAGCGCGTATTGCTTTCAACAGGCCTAATGTTAGAAATGCTTTTCGGCCAAAAACAACTAGTGAGCTATATGACGCCTTTTATGATGCCAATGAAGATACAAACATTGGTGCTGTGCTATTATCAGCAGAGGGTCCATCAACAAAAGATGGTATTTATTCCTTTTGCAGTGGTGGCGATCAAAAGGCTAGGGGGCATCAAGGCTATGTTGGTGAGGATGGTTATCATCGCTTAAATATTTTGGAGGTACAACGCCTCATCCGATTTATGCCTAAAGCCGTTATTGCAGTCGTGCCTGGTTGGGCAGTAGGTGGTGGACATAGTTTGCATGTAGTTTGTGATTTGACTCTAGCGAGTAAGGAACACGCCATTTTTAAGCAGACCGATGCGGATGTTACCAGTTTTGACGGAGGATACGGCTCAGCCTACCTTGCTAAAATGGTAGGGCAAAAAAAAGCACGTGAAATATTTTTCCTAGGACGTAATTATTCGGCACAGGAGGCCTTTGAAATGGGAATGGTAAATGCCGTGGTTCCTCATGACGAACTAGAACAAACAGCTTATGAATGGGCCCAGGAAATATTGGCAAAGTCGCCAACCTCTATAAAAATGTTGAAATTTGCCATGAATCTCACCGATGATGGCATGGTGGGGCAACAAGTGTTTGCCGGTGAAGCAACCCGATTAGCTTACATGACAGATGAAGCAAAGGAAGGCAGGAACGCCTTTTTGGAAAAAAGAAAGCCAAACTTCGATAAAAAATGGATACCGTAATGAAACAAGTTTCCGTTTGGGTGTCAGCCATGCGTTTGCGAACGCTACCACTTTCCGTTTCGGGTATTATTTTAGCATCAAGTTTTGCCCATTATAACGGAATGTTTGATTGGATGATTTTCATATTGGCACTTCTGACAACCTTAAGCCTTCAAATTTTATCCAATTTGGCAAATGACTACGGGGACGGGGTAAAAGGTACCGATAATGATGAGAGGATTGGCCCAAAACGCGCTATTCAAAGTGGATTGATTTCACCGGATGCCATGTTCGAGGCTATAAAAATTAATATTTTAGTGACTATCATTTTGGCTTTTCTACTTATTTTTTCTTCATTTGGCGCACAACATTTCTTGTTGACATTATTGTTTTTCGCCTTGGGAATTTTATCTATTGTTGCTGCTATGCGCTACACCATTGGCGGTAATGCTTATGGCTATAGAGGTTTGGGTGATGTTTTTGTGTTTATGTTTTTTGGATTGGTCAGCGTCATAGGCTGTTATGTTCTTTATGCCAAAACAATCGACCATGTGGTGTTTTTGCCGGCAATTACCATCGGCTTACTAAGTGCAGCAGTCCTTAATTTAAACAATATGAGGGATATAGATTCGGATAAATCGGCTAATAAAATTACCTTAGCATTGCGACTAGGGAAAGAAAAGGCCAAAAAATATCATTTTTTCTTGATCATAACAGCCATCATCATATCTGGGCTTTTTGGGATTTTATACTACACTTCAATATTCAACTTGATTTATGTTATTATCTATATTCCGTTAATCCTTCATTTAAAAACAGTTAAGGAAAACAAAGACCCAAAATTGCTCGATCCCGAGTTGAAAAAAGTGGCTTTATCAACCTTCTTTCTGTCCGTTTTGATGGCCATTGGACATTTACTGTAATAGCCTTTGGAATGCTAAAAATTCATTATTTTTAGTGTAAAATTTAATTCACATGAAAATTACTTTTTACGGTCACGCCAGTTTAGGGATTCAGATTGATGACATTCATCTTATTGTAGATCCATTTATTACAGGAAATGAAAAGGCTTCAAATATTGATATAAATACGCTTAAAGCGGATTATATTTTGGTAACCCATGCCCATCAAGACCACACGTTAGATGTTGAGGCCATTGCCAAAAGAACAGGTGCAACTATAGTTTCAAACTATGAAATTGTGATGCATTATGATGGCAAAGGCTTAAAAGGACATCCCATGAACCATGGTGGCCAATGGAAGTTTGATTTCGGGACAGTAAAGTATGTCAATGCCATACATACGTCGTCCTTCCCTGACGGAAGCTATGGTGGGCAACCTGGCGGATTTATTATTACTACTAAGTATAAATGTATTTACATAGCGGGAGATACCGCGTTGACTTATGATATGAAATTAATCGGTAAAAATCACGAACTGGATTTGGCCGTATTGCCTATTGGGGACAATTTTACTATGGGCATGGACGATGCGCTTATCGCTTCTGATTTTCTTAAATGTGATAATATATTAGGCTATCATTACGATACTTTCGGTTATATCGAAATTGACGAGGTAAATGCAAAAGCCAAATTTGATGCCGATTTAAAAACTTTAAAACTCCTAAAAATAGGGGAATCCCTGACTATTTAATAGTTCCATCTTACTACAGTTTATGCGAAAACTACTTTTAAGCCTAGGCATTGTTTTAATGTCCAGTACTATAAATGCCCAAGACCAGTCACAAATGGGTGCTTGGTATATGTATTTTTATAAGCACCAATTCAAAAATAGCCAGTTTGGAATTCAAGGTGATTTGCAATACCGCAATTGGGATATTATCGGAGATTTGGAGCAGTTGCTGATTCGCTCGGGGATAACATTCACCCCAAAAAATGCCGATATATTATTCACTTTGGGATACGGAAATATTACTACTGGACAATTTGGGGACAGCAACGCCACAGTTTCGGAAAGTAGGATTTACCAAGAAGCCATGTTTTCAAAAAAGATTGGAGGTAGATTTTATACGACCCATCGGTTTCGTTATGAGCAACGTTTTGTTGAAAATCAGGATTTCAGGACGCGATACCGCTATAATTTATTTTTGAATATTCCCGTAAATCAAAATACTTTGGATGCAAAAGCTGTTTACATTGCACTTTATAATGAATTGTTTATCAACGGACAAACCGATATTGGCACTGATACGCCAGTACAGTTATTCGACAGAAATCGAACCTATTTAGGAATGGGCTATGTATTAAAACCGAGCATGAAATTCCAATTAGGTTGGATGAACCAAAAAACGGTGAATTGGGGCAAAGGGCAATTGCAATTCAGTTTCCACCACAGCTTTTAATATTTTATGAAAGCGAGCTTCCATCCGTACACCTTGAAATTTAAACAAGCCAGTGGTACTTCCAGAGGTATTTTAAAGGCTAAGGACACTTGGTTTTTAATTTTGGAAAGTGAGGGTAAAAAAGGAGTAGGGGAGTGCGGTATGTTTCGTGGGCTTTCGGTGGATGACCGGCCAGATTTTCAGGAAAAACTGCAATGGGTTTGTGAAAACATAAACTTAGGGCTCGATATTTTGGTCAGCGAACTTGTCGAACTGCCGAGCATTCAATTTGGTTTGGAGATGGCATTTAAATCCTTGGACAGTGCAAACGGATTTGACTTAATTCCTTCTGAATTTACAAAGGGAAAAGAAGGAATTCCAATCAATGGTTTGATTTGGATGGGGAGCGAATCATTCATGAAAAGGCAAATTAAAGACAAAATCAAAGCAGGTTTCACATGTATCAAAATGAAAATTGGTGCCATTGATTTTCAAACTGAAATCGATTTGTTGAAATCCATTAGAAAGGAATTCACCTCAAAAGATATGGAATTAAGAGTAGATGCCAATGGAGCCTTTTCTCCGCAAGAGGCATTGGAAAAATTAAAAATTCTGTCCGACCTCGATTTACACTCCATCGAACAGCCCATAAAACAGGGACAAGTAGAGCAAATAGCTAAATTATGTGAGATAGCGCCTTTGCCCATTGCTTTGGACGAGGAATTAATCGGCGTGTTTTCTGTAACAAAAAAGCAGGAGTTGCTACAAACTATCCGACCGCAATACATTATATTGAAGCCAACCTTGGTGGGCGGATTTCAAGGCAGTGACGAATGGATTTCAATTGCGGCACAGCACAAAATAGGGTGGTGGGTCACGAGTGCCTTGGAAAGCAATGTGAGTTTAAATGCTATTGCACAGTACACGTATAAAAAGCAAAACCCTTTGCCTCAAGGACTAGGAACGGGAGGTTTGTTTACCAACAATTTTGATTCGCCGTTGGTAGTACAACATGGAAATTTGCGTTATAATGCAACAAAACAGTGGAAATTTAACTTATAGATTATGTATATAGAACAGGCATACAAAGGCTTAACGGATGCATGGCGCTACATTATTGGAGGCGCGATTATATTTGTGGCATGGCAGGTTATCGGGATGATTCCCTTGGGCATAGCCATTTTTATAAAAGTGGCCGAAGGTGGTGAAATAGCAATGGATATTCCCGGAATGGTATCACTTCTGGGAGAAAACCTGTTTTTATTTTTGATGCTGATTTCCTTTGCCGTTGGTTTGATCGGGGTATTTGTCAGTTCAAAATTGTTGCACAAATTGTCTATCAAGGACTTGACCACGACAAGAAGAAAAATCGATTGGAAGCGGTTTTGGTATATCTTTATTTTATGGGGCGTGGTATCAAGCATTTTTGTGCTGATAGACTATTATTTTATTACCCCGGAAGATTACGTTTGGAATTTTGAGATGAAACCTTTTTTGATCTTGTTGGCGATAGGTGTCTGTTTATTGCCGTTGCAGACTAGTTTTGAGGAATATGCCTTTAGAGGCTACGGCATGCATTTTTTGGGGACATTGTTTAAAAATAGATGGTTGCCACTTGTAATAACATCGGTTGCCTTCGGTTTGCTTCATATTTTCAATCCAGAAGTAAAGCAATTAGGCTACGTTATTATGGTCTATTATATTGGCACGGGATTGTTCTTGGGCATCATCACTTTGATGGACGATGGGCTGGAATTGGCGCTCGGTTTCCACGCAGCCAATAATTTATTTACCGCGCTATTGGTGACTGCGGATTGGACAGCCTTACAAACCCACAGTATACTTAAAGATATAAGTGATCCCGCGGAAATGGCACTTACGGAAATATTTGTTCCTGTGTTCATCATCTTTCCAATACTTTTATTTATTTTGTCTAAGAAATATGGCTGGACCAACTGGAAGGACAAATTGCTTGGGCCAGTGGTGGAACCACCAAATGAAGATTACAAAATTATTGGAGAAGAATAAATATGATTCCAGATTATACCAAGGTACACAACAGATTTAAGTTAGAAGGTCACCATTACAACTATGAAGATTTAATGGAGGTAGCCTATAGTTTCGTTAAGGAAGGCTATCCCTATCAGCAGCAGCTCGGACTTTTCCTTTTGGATTGGCTGGACAAAAAGGATTATATAAAAGTAAAAACGTCTGGTTCTACAGGAAGACCAAAAACCTTAAAGATTAAAAAACAGGCTATGGTCAATTCAGCCATTATGACCGGTGATTTTTTCAACCTATCCCCAGGCAAAAAGGTATTGAACTGTTTACCTTCCAATTTTATCGCTGGGAAAATGATGATGGTCAGGGCAATCATCCTTGGTTTGGAAGTAGATATGGTAGTACCCTCTGCACTTCCCAGAATCGACTACGAAAAGGATTATGATTTTTGCGCTTTCACGCCAATGCAGTTAAAGAATTTTGCAAAATATTTAAAATCCATCAAAACGGCTATTGTAGGCGGTGGTCGTGTATCCAGTCACATTAAAGAACTAATTAGGGACAAGAAACCACAGATATATGAAACTTATGGCATGACGGAAACCGTTTCCCATATTGCCGTAAAAAAACTGAATCATTTAAAAGGTGATGATACGGATCGGTATTTCACCACCTTACCAAATATTAGTATTTCGCAGGACGACAGAGGGTGTTTGGTGATTGATGCACCCAATTTGGCTGATGATAAAATTATAACGAATGATTTAGTAGAAATTCATTCCGATAACCAATTTGAATGGATCGGTAGAATCGACAATGTGATTAATACCGGAGGTATCAAAGTATTCCCGGAGCAAATAGAGGAGAAGCTACAGGACAAAATGCAAGGCCGTCAATTTTTTATTCATGGTATTGAAGATGACACTCTAGGCTATAAAGTGGTGATGGTTGTCCAAGGTAAGGAAGGTGATTTGGACGACACCCTATTTGTCGATTTGGAAAAATATGAGAAACCCAAAGACATTTTATTTACCAGAAAATTTAAGGAGACGGCTTCCGGGAAAATCCATCGTGCGAATACCATAAAGTATATTTTAGGCTAAAGAGCTATAGTCTAAATTTTTAATTTTCGTCATTGCGAACGCAGTGAAGCAATCTAGTATTAAGTCTTCATAAATGAGATTACATCGTCCTTCGTACCTCACTCCTCGTAATGACAGCAAAGGATTAAACGATTAATCACTCGCCGTCTCTTCCATAGTGTGATACACATTCTGTACATCATCATCCTCTTCCAATTTTTCCAAAAGCTTTTCTACATCGGCCATTTGCTCCGCATTTAAAGGTTTGGTCACCTGCGGAATACGCTCAAATCCAGAAGACAAAATCTCGATATTGTTCTCTTCCAGATAACTTTGAATTTTTCCAAAACTTTCAAAAGGCGCATAAATCATCACACTGTTCACCTCATTGCCATCGGCATCTTCATCGGTGTCCTCAAAAATTTCTTCCACACCAAAGTCGATCAATTCCAATTCCAATTCCTCCAAATCCAAACCTTCACCTACAATTTTAAAATTACAGGTGTGGTCAAACATAAATACCACAGAACCTGAGGTGCCTAAACTCCCATCACATTTGTTAAAATAACTGCGCACATTGGCAACAGTTCTGGTATTATTGTCCGTGGCGGTTTCCACTAAAACGGCAATACCGTGTTGTGCATAGCCTTCAAAAATCACTTCTTTATAATCGCCTTGACTTTTATCACTGGCCCGTTTTATGGCGCGCTCAATATTATCCTTGGGCATGTTTACAGACTTCGCATTCTGTATCACCGCCCTTAATCGGGAATTGCTATCCGGGTCAGGGCCTCCTTCTTTTACGGCCATTACGATATCCTTGCCGATACGCGTAAAGGCTTTGCTCATGGCCGACCAACGTTTCATTTTTCGTGCTTTCCTAAATTCAAAAGCTCTTCCCATAATCTAAAGTTAAAAAGTTGTAAGTATTTAAAGTGCCTAAAGTTTTTCAACTAAGGCTCACAAATTTAAAAAAATATTGAATTAACGAGCTACTGTCAGTTCGAGTGATTCCGATTTTTTTTGTCGGAATTGTATCGAGAACTATGTTTTAGATCAAAATTTTGATTCTCGATACAAATTTTGCTCATTCCAATCACAAAATTCACTCGAATTGACAAAATTTTACCAAAATACACAACGGGTTGCATTAATATTTAAGTGCTGTAAACTGTGACTGCGACTGCCTACTGAAATCATTCATCCACAGGCTCTACAATCATCTCAATGGCTTCGGCTAGTTTAAAATCCTTATTGGTGACGCCACCAGCATCGTGTGTTGACAACGAAATAGAAAGCACGTTATACACATTGCTCCAATTCGGGTGGTGGTTTTGGGCTTCACATTCAAAGGCAATACGGCTCATGGCACTAAAGCAGTCCTTAAAGCTGTCGAATTCAAATTCGGCATGAATGGCATCGTCAAAGTATTCCCAATCGGGAAAGCGCAATAGTTTCGCTTCTATTTCTTGTTCTGAAAGTTTACTCATTTTCTAAAATATTTGTAATTGTCACTTCGAGTGAAATTCTGGAAGAATTTTGTATCGAGAAGCTATGCTTTAGAGCAACCCATGGTTCTCGATACAATTTCATCAAAATGAAATCACTCGAACTGACATAAATTTTTTCTAAATCCTGTTACTAATTTAGCCCAATTTTTTCGTTTTACAATTCAAAATTCTCAAAATGCAAAAGATACGCTACAATTTCAATTCCTTCAACAAATCCTGGCTTTGCAACTGCAAATGCTTCGGTAGCTTGTTGAGTTTTGGCAAAACCGCTAAATATCTGTCGTTATTTGTGGTATAAACGCGCTTATAGGTGGCTTTCCACGGCAAATTCAATGAATTGATGATGTCCTCAATAAACTCGTCATGATGCACTAAATCCGTACTGCCTAAGTGGAAGATGCCCCATTTATTACGATTGATGATATAATGAATTTGCTGTGTCACTTTAGAATCCGTGGTGACATTCATAATCAAATTTGGAAATATTTCAATAGGTTCTTTTTCCTTTATCAATTGAACGATCTCCGTAATTCGAGGGGATTGGCTACCAAATACCATGGGCAAACGTATAATAGCCACTTGTCTTTTAGGCAAGCGCAACAACATGTTTTCAATTTTTATTTTGAAATGTCCGTAAATACTATTGCTATAGGTTTTATCGGCCTCGTAACTTGGGAATTTCGAATAGGCATCAAACACATTGGCAGAGGAGAGGAAAATCAACCTGATTTTATGACTGAACACATATTCCGAAAGATGCTCGTGCAATAACCATTGTTTTGAAAAATCACCACGCAACGCAGAAATGATAATCGTGGGTTTCACAATATCCAGAATTTCATAAATATCATCTTCCTCAATATCATATTGAAAAAAGTGATGGTTCTTTTCAAGTTGCAGATTTGAAGTGCGATAGGTACCGAACGTCCTGAAATAGGAGCAGAGTTCCTTGTAAATGGCACCGCCCAAAAAGCCACTGCCTCCAAGAATCAATATTTTATGTTTATGTGCCTGCTCCGTCCCTTTCATTCGTCAAAAATTTAGGTTAACCCTTGTAAAATGGAAGTTTTACAACAGTAGCAGGAATGGCTTTTTTTCTAATTTGAATATTGATTTTACTACCAGGATCTGCAAAAATAGGAGGGACGTAGCCCAAACCAACACCCTTGCCTAAAGAAGGTGCCATGGTGCCGGAAGTGACGTTTCCAATCGTATTGCCATTACCATCCACAATATCATAACCCTGACGTGGAATGCCACGTTCGTCCAGTTCAAAACCGACCAATTTACGTTCAGGACCTCTTGCTTTTTCTGCCTTTAAAGCTTCGGAATTAGTGAATTCCTTAGTGAATTTGGTAATCCAGCCCAAACCAGCTTCAATGGGCGAGGTGCTGTCGTCAATATCATTGCCGTATAGGCAATAGCCCATTTCCAAACGCAAGGTGTCCCGTGCGGCCAAACCAATAGGTTTGATGCCAAAATCCGCACCAGCTTCCAATACCTTGTCCCAAATTTGTTCAACTTCACTGTTTTTGCAATAAATTTCGAAACCACCGCTACCGGTATAGCCCGTTGCCGAAATAATCACATAATCGATGCCAGCAAAATCGCCTACCACAAAATTGTAGAATTTGATAGCTGATAAATCTTCACTCGTTAAAGATTGCATCGCTTCCACAGCTTTTGGGCCTTGAATGGCGAGTAGGGCATAGTCGTCACTTAAATTGCGCATTGTAGCGCCCTCATCATTTTTGGACTGAATCCAGTTCCAATCCTTTTCAATATTACTGGCGTTGACCACCAATAAATAGGTGTCTTCCTTAACGCGATAAATGATTAAATCGTCCACAATACCGCCAGTATCGTTGGGCAGGCAACTGTACTGGGCTTTACCAATGGTTAATTTTGAAGCATCGTTGCTGGATACTTTTTGAATCAAAGCCAAGGCCTGTGGGCCTTCAATCAAAAATTCGCCCATGTGGGACACGTCAAACACACCAACGGCATTGCGAACCGTGTCGTGTTCAATGGTAACACCTTCATATTGTACGGGCATTTGGTAGCCCGCAAAAGGCACCATTTTTGCCCCTAGGGCTACGTGGGTTTGATATAAAGCTGTCTGTTGCATTCTAATGGTCTTTTGTCAATATATACACAATGAGGAAACAAATTAATAGGATGCTAAAGCCCACAACAATTGCGGTTTTAGTTTTAAGGGATGAAACGAAGTCTTGAATCGTTGCTCCCAAAAACTTTATAATACCTACTAAAATGTTTTCCATAACAAGCGTAGCAAATGTATTGAAATAAAAAAGATTTAGAAATATTTGGAAAGATGAAGTATTACAGGGTATAAAATATTCTATTTTACATAATGTAAATTATAGAGCATTTATAACAAATTGACACAGGCTTGCATTTTACATAGTTGCCGATATAATATTTTATATCGCAAGCAATTGTGTAAAAGTCAATTTGTGGCATGAAAATTCAAATTACTTTTCCAGCCGCATCAACTCGCAGATTCACAAAATTGATACACAATTATCCATCGCTAGCCAACCTGCCTGCCGGCAGGCAGGCACCAAAATAAAAGCTAACCTTTTTGCGCTGTATTAAAAATCGCGTATCTACCTGTCGGCAGACAGGATCGATAAAAATATACGACACAAAATATTTTACGCGATTCTCGTAAGCTTGCCATAAATAAGAGTATAAAAATATCATTAGTGGCTATTATTTATGAATTTTATCATGACAAGGCTCACATATTGAAACTAACCATTTTATTGGTTCTTTCCCTATATTTCTCTTCGCATATTTTTTATGATGAACTTGTGTCGCTCGTGCACCGCAATAAACACAACGCCAATTATCCCTTTTGAGAACCACATAACGTTTACGTTTCCATGCATCAGATTTAAGATAAACATTTCGGTAATAGTCTCGACGCCGTTTACGCTTAACAATAAAAACCCAACGTTTAACCAACCAAGCAACTACTCCAATAATTATTATGAGTAATACATTGTAATCCATACATCATAATTTATCAATCATATTCTCTAAAGCATATATTCTTAACTCTGGAATTGCGTTTGAAAATACGCTAATTTCCCAATTAGATAAATGCTCTAACATCACGTCATTGCTTTTAAATATAGAATTTGGATTTAAAAAGACCGTAGATGGAATTAGATATAAAACTTTCGCTTCGCTATCAATTAATAGAACTAAACCAATTAAAAGATTTTCGCTTAAATCGCCTAAATCATGTTTTGGAATTTTAATGCTTCTTTCTGTACCAAAATCAATAGATTGAAAGAAAAATTGATAAGAATTACCATTAATAGACTTGATATTAAAGTCTACTGCTTCTCTCCCACTTTCATTATTTATAACTTCAAATTGAGCTTTTTTAAGCTCTGATTTCATAAAGTTTAATACGTTTTCATTGACAGTATTCATAGATTACAAGAACCCGTTGTGCATTTTAAATAATGCTAGTTTTAATATTGTTGATATTTCTATCAAAGACAAACCT
>NZ_JBHULY010000041.1:0-658 GCF_042684665.1 Hyunsoonleella rubra
ACACCATGGCTACGATAGGTAGGGGCCCTGAGAGGGGGATCCCCCACACTGGTACTGAGACACGGACCAGACTCCTACGGGAGGCAGCAGTGAGGAATATTGGACAATGGGGGGAACCCTGATCCAGCCATGCCGCGTGCAGGAAGACTGCCCTATGGGTTGTAAACTGCTTTTGTACGGGAAGAAACACTCCTACGTGTAGGGGCTTGACGGTACCGTAAGAATAAGGATCGGCTAACTCCGTGCCAGCAGCCGCGGTAATACGGAGGATCCGAGCGTTATCCGGAATCATTGGGTTTAAAGGGTCCGTAGGTGGGCCGGTCAGTCAGAGGTGAAATCCCGCGGCTCAACCGTGGAACTGCCTTTGATACTGCCGGTCTTGAATCGCTGTGAAGTGGCTAGAATATGTAGTGTAGCGGTGAAATGCATAGATATTACATAGAATACCGATTGCGAAGGCAGGTCACTAACAGCGCATTGACACTGATGGACGAAAGCGTAGGTAGCGAACGGGATTAGATACCCCGGTAGTCTACGCCGTAAACGATGGATACTAGCTGTCCGGCTCCGGCTGGGTGGCTAAGCGAAAGTGATAAGTATCCCACCTGGGGAGTACGTTCGCAAGAATGAAACTCAAAGGAATTGACGGGGGCCCGCA
>NZ_JBHULY010000042.1:0-1166 GCF_042684665.1 Hyunsoonleella rubra
ACTGTAATTGAGATGAGAGGAAAGGTCTCTCGACTGGGATGTATAGGCAAATCAGTCAAACCGCCTTATGGGGCTTACTTTTCACGAGTTGGTCTTGAGCGATAAGGTTAAAGGCGCTACTGCTGTTTGTAGAGTAAGTAGTATGGATAAGCTAAGGTAGGAGCAAAGAAGCTGAAATAGACGAGATTGAACCCTTGTAGAAGTGTCGTAAACAACTTTAGTATGGTCAAAACTGAGGGATGGGCGGTCTTGCAGGACAAAGCTTAACGGGCGTAACCTATTTACTGGTTAAGCGACCATCGGCGTAAAGAGGGCAGGAGCTTTGCTAGACGGCTCAATTACGGAACAGGAGAAGCTAATTAACAGTGCAAAAATACCCCAACCCCGAAGGGCAAGGTAGAAAGTAGCGATACTGCTAATTAGTGGCGGATTAGTCCGTAGTAGCGAAGAAGTACTTGTAATGAGGATGGAGCGAAGGGACTGACTTAACAGTTTTAAATTGTATTACAACTAATGTAAATTAGGATGATTTTCGAGGAGAAACAAAAGTCGCAACCGATAGATAAGCGACAGGTATGGGAAGCCTTTAAAAAGGTAGGTAGTAACAAAGGCGCATCAGGTGTTGATAATCTATCAATACAAGAAGTGCAAACACGCCCTATGAAGTACCTGTATCCGGTATGGAATAGATTGGCAAGTGGGAGTTACTTTCCAAAACCAGTTCGCGAGGTAACAATACCCAAGTCAGATGGTCGAATCAGGAAGCTAGGCATACCAACAGTACAAGACCGAACGGCTCAAATGGTAATTAGGGAAGAACTAGAGCAAATTGTAGATAAACAGTTCAGCAAAAGTTCTTTTGGTTATCGCCCCACTAAATCAGCGCACCAAGCCATAAAACAATGCAGGGAAAACTGTATGCGAATGGATTGGGCAATAGATTTGGACATCAAAAGTTTCTTTGATGAGATAGACCACGATTTAATGCTTAAAGCACTAAATCACTTTACCAAAGAGAGGCATATTCACTTGTATGTTAATCGTTGGTTAAAGGCTCCAATTCAA
This sequence comes from Hyunsoonleella rubra, assembly GCF_042684665.1. Lineage (NCBI taxonomy): Bacteria > Pseudomonadati > Bacteroidota > Flavobacteriia > Flavobacteriales > Flavobacteriaceae > Hyunsoonleella > Hyunsoonleella rubra. The sequence goes on from NZ_JBHULY010000042.1 coordinate 1,066, forward strand.
AAGAAAGACGGCAGTATCGAGTCACGAAGTAAAGGCACACCACAAGGGGGAGTTATAAGTCCATTACTGGCAAACATCTTCTTGCACGTAGTTTTTGACAA
>NZ_JBHULY010000043.1:0-508 GCF_042684665.1 Hyunsoonleella rubra
TGATATACATTGAAGCTTTGACTTCGTCAACATTGATAATCCTCTCTCTTTTACTACCCATATTTCGTTCAGTTCTGTGAGACTTTGCGATCTCGGTTTTAAGTTGTTGAAATGCAGGTAGCCAGTTCTTTCATAAATCAATTTGTATGAATAAATATAAAGAAACTTTTGGAGTTGACATCAGTAAAGGTGTCTTTGATGTACACGGTAGCTCAACCGGCCACACCCATTACAGGAATGACGAAACGGGATTTAAGAAATTCCTTAAAGAGCTGCCAAAGGGCTCATTGGTGGCCATGGAAGCTACCGGTTATTACCATTACAGGCTTGCACAGTTTCTTTACAAGAACGGAGTTGCGGTATCGGTTATCAACCCTTTATCGGTCAAACGCTTTGTCCAGATGAAACTGTCCAAGGTAAAGACCGATAAGAGCGATTCAAGAGCCATATGCGAATATGCCCAGGTCAACGAAGTCCCCCTTTACAGTGCCTTGACTGAAGTGCAAAG
>NZ_JBHULY010000044.1:0-543 GCF_042684665.1 Hyunsoonleella rubra
AAAAAGATTACCAGGAAAAGCTGTTCGCTCAATTCCAGCTCAGCGAGCGGGTCCCCAAGGGGAATTTTTACAGGCGATTAAATGAAGTCGTGGACCTGGATTTCCTCTATGGCCTGACCAGGAGTTATTATGGTTCCAGTGGGCAAAAGAGCATCGACCCCGTTGTATTTTTTAAACTGTGTTTGGTAGGCTATCTGGAGAATATCATTAGCGACAGGCAATTGATCCAGCACAGTAGTATGCGCCTGGATATCCTGTATTTTCTGGGCTATGATATTGATGAGGAACTACCGTGGCATTCCACCATCAGCCGTACCCGCCAATTATACCCGGAGCCCGTATTTGAAGAGGTTTTTACCAAAGTACTAAGTATGTGCGTGGAGAGGGGCATGGTAAGCGGGCATACCCAGGCCATAGATTCGGCACCTGTTAAGGCCAATGCCTCTATGGATAGTTTGGAGCTTAAAGTCCCCAAAGAGGATTTGGAAACGCACCTGCACCAAATCCGTCATATCAGTTCGATGGATAAAAAAAAACTCCGAT
>NZ_JBHULY010000045.1:0-1237 GCF_042684665.1 Hyunsoonleella rubra
CAAGCAAATATAGAGGGGATAGAGAGGTCTCGGCTAGGTACATTTTAAAAATGATATCGGATCATAGAAATCCCTCCCTTCTATAGTTTTCTTAGAATCTGAACAGTACCTAGGCCCTATGACAAAAGAGGCCGAATCAAGTGCGAGCAAAGATGGTCAAGAAAATATGCTTTAAATCAAATGGTAATGAGCAAGTTATTAAAACAATGTTTGGGTATAGATGTTTCCAAGGACAGTCTATCCGTACGCTTAGGTCTGTTGCATTCCAGTCTCGAAAAGGAATTTCTGGGGCACCCCGATATCGGCAATGGCCCATCGGGCTTCAAGGAATTAGGATCTTGGCTAAGAAAAGAGATAAATGGGGATGTAGGGTTTGTTGTCCTTATGGAAGCCACAGGGGTTTACCATCAGGCCGTGAGCCATTATTTGTACGGTCTGGGGTACAAAGTTTGTATCATGCAGTCAGGTCGGGTAAAGCGGTATGCCCAGAGTTTGGACCAGCGTTCAAAGACAGACGCCCTGGACAGCAGGATGTTGAGTATGTTGGGTTTGGAGAGAAATTTAAGGGCCTGGCGGCCCCCTGGCAAAGAGCTTGGGCAGTTAAAAGCTTTAAGTAGGGAACGCAGCGCTCTTTTGAAGGATAGAACCATGGAAAGAAACAGGCAGGAGGCTATCAATTCAAGCAACAGTTCCAATAAAAAAGCTGACAAAAGGCGTTTGAGGCGGCTGGAGTTGATTAATGAGCAGTTAAAAGCCATAGAGCAGGAGATGCGTGAATTGGTTTCCAATAATGCAACTTTGAACAAGCGTATCAAACATCTGGAAAGTATTCCCGGGGTATCATTTATATCGGCAGCAACAGTTGTTGGGGAGACACTGGGGTTCGAGTCCATATCAAGTGCTAAGCAACTAGCCAGCTATGCCGGTTATGATGTTGTATTACGGGAGTCCGGCAACTTCAGGGGCAAGACTAGAATAAGCAAAAAGGGGAACAGCCATATCAGAGCCGTACTCCACATGCCCTCTATGGCCTGTATTCGCTGCAACCCAACATTGAGGCAATTCTATAATAGGCTAAAACCGAGGAAGGCAAAGCCTTTAGTTGCTTTGGTGGCAGTTCAGAGGAAGTTGTTGGTACTGATGTTTGCCCTATGGAAAAATGAACAAAATTATGATGCCGAATTTGAAAAGAAAAAGCAGCAGGAACTTAAAGCTCCTGCTGCACAGGATAGCAACA
>NZ_JBHULY010000046.1:0-1255 GCF_042684665.1 Hyunsoonleella rubra
AACACTCAAATTACTGCATTACCAAAGTTATACATTGGCATTGACATTCACAAGCGGAGCTGGAAGGTTCACTGTGCGACGGAATTGTTTACGGGCAAGACCTTTAGCATGTCTCCAGATCCTGAACAATTACAGAGATATGTGCTTAAACATTTTTCGGACTATGAAGTAAACGTGGCTTATGAGGCTGGCTGTTGCGGCTATTATGCCCATCGATGCTTTGAGGGTTATGGTTGGACTTCATTGGTTGTGAATCCTGCGGATATCCATAGAAAGGGAAAAGAGAGACACACAAAGACAGATAAGATAGATGCTCAATTAATTTCCAGAGAGCTTAAAGACGGTCGTTTGGATAGTATCGAGGTTCCCGATATGGAGCGAGAGCAGCTCCGGAGCCTTTTTAGGCGGCGTAACGACCTTGTAAAGGATTTTCGCAGGGTAAAGAGCTATATCAAAATGCAATTGTTGTATTTCGGAATTAAAGAGCCTGAGGAGTTCGACAATGACCATTGGAGCCATAAGTACCGTCAATGGTTGGACGATTTGGTTTTTAAGCATCCCACGGCCAAAGCGGCCCTGGAGAGCCGTATGCGTTTCTTCCGTTTTGTAGACCAAGAACTTCGGGATGTATCGACACAGCTCAGAAGATATTGCAAGACCCATTATAAAAAAGACTATATGTTGCTACGAAGTATCCCGGGCATAGGAGGCATAGTTGCTTGTGGTATTCTTTGCGAGCTGGGAGACCTTAGACGTTTTAATACCGTCAAGCATTTGGCAGGTTACGTAGGTCTTGTTCCAAGTGTACATCAGAGCGGAGGCAACCAAAAAACAATGGGAATGACTCCCAGGGCACATCGATTAATACGTTCCTACTTCGTTGAAGCCTCGTGGCAGGCCATACGCACCGACCCTGTCATGCAGGCCTATTATCGAAAGCACATGGGCAAGAACGTAAAGAGTATCATTGTTAAGGTTGCACGAAAATTATTAAGTAGAACCTTGGCCGTTATAAAAACAGAAACACCTTATGTAGTGGGTGTGCTGCAATAAAATATGAACCATAACAAAGCTCGAGAAACAGTAGAAAGAGCGGTATCACAAAACAACGTGGGTGGTCTACTTTAAGTAGAATCACATTTATAGCAAGTGAGCTGTTCTATTATAATTTATAATCATACAGATGCCGGTGACGACCTTTCAAATTGTCGATCACACATAGGATGCGGAGCAAGTTATATAAAAAGAAAAAAGT
>NZ_JBHULY010000047.1:0-525 GCF_042684665.1 Hyunsoonleella rubra
AAAAGCAGTTGGACAAGGAGATAAAGGCAATAGAGGCACGGATACTATCACTGGTCAAGGAAGACCAGCAACATCAATTAAGCTTGCTGACTTCCATTCCGGGGATAGGGCAGAAGACCGCCTTGTTTCTAATGGTGATCACCGATGGATTCTCAAAGTTTGAGAATGCAGGCCAGTTGTGCAGCTACGCAGGGATCACCCCCACGATACGGGAATCGGGCAGCAGCGTCAGAGGGCGGGCTAGAATAAGCAAAGTGGGGAACAGAAAACTGCGCAATCTCCTGTTCCTGTGCTCGTTCAATGCCTGTAGGCACAACAAGGCGTGTCGGGCGCTTTACGAACGGATCGTGAACAAAGGGAAAAGTAAAAAATTGGCTTTAATAGCTGTGGCAAACAAGCTCCTGAAACAATGTTTTGCCATCGCAAGATCAGGCAGGCCGTACGATGAAGCCCACGTTTCGGTATTGCCCCGATAATTAATGCAAAATAGAACAAAATAAGGCTCCGGAATCAAAGGATTGAATC